>CATLHC010000034.1 GCA_949948775.1 uncultured Oscillospiraceae bacterium | reverse complement strand
TCATTTCCCGACTCCCTTTCTGGACAATTTCCGTCCTATTGGGAGTCTATCTTTTTTCCCTCCGCTCCGCCACATAATTACATTTTTTCCTCGGCGTTTTCTTACATTTTATCACTGGCGCTGACACAGTTACCAATGCAATGCGGGATGCGGTTTTAGCGCTTCAATTTCCTCCGGCTCCCAGCGATCCAGCGAGTATCCCTGTCATACCTGGGCAATTTTTGTTACAGGTTTCGTTATGAATGTGAAAAATGAACAAATTTGGTGGCTCATTTTTGATATGGCATTGGGGTAGAGCTGGGACGCAATCAAAAAGGGGACCTCCTGAATTGACAAAAAAAGTACCTGAAACCATCAGATTTCAGGTACTTTCTGGTTGCGGGGGCCGGATTTGAACCGACGACCTTCGGGTTATGAGCCCGATGAGCTACCAGACTGCTCCACCCCGCGATATGAAGTTGGTGCCGGAGACCGGGGTCGAACCGGCACGGGATCACTCCCACGGGATTTTAAGTCCCGGGCGTCTGCCAATTCCGCCACTCCGGCTTATTGAGGCTAGACTATGATAGCATGTTTTATCGGCTGTGTCAACCCCTATTTTTCCTCGCATGGATTCTTTTTGCCGAACACCTGGTACTTGACGGAAGTCTGAAAATATGCCAAACTATATATAATAAGGAGGTGTTTCCCGTGCACAATGAGCTGACTAAAAAAGACATCGAGCTGATGCGCCAGGAACTGGAATACCGCCGGACTGTCCTGCGCCCCCAGCTCATTGAGGATGTGCAGACCGCCCGGGCCTTCGGCGACCTGAGCGAGAACTTTGAATACAAGGCGGCCAAACGGGACAAAAACCGCAATGACAGCCGCTGCCGATACCTGGAAAATATGATCAAAACTGCGGTGGTCATCTCGGACCGATCCAAGGAGGGCACCGTTGGCCTGTATGACAAGGTTACCTTCTATGTGGAGGAGGACGACGAGACGGTCACCTGCCAGATCGTCACCACCATGCGTCAGGACGCGCTGAAAAACCTCATCAGCAAAGAGTCCCCTGTGGGCAAGGCGGTGCTGGGACGTAAGGTGGGCGACCGGGTGACGGTGCAGGTGAACGACAGCTATAGCTACGACGTGGTCATCCGAGCCATTGAACCCGGCGAGGATACCGGAGAAGTGCCGCTGGTAGGTTTCTGACCCGCCGGGGCGGAGCAGCTTGACATGGCCTGTCCATCGGCGTTTGGATAAGGCTGCAGAGAGGAGACGAATCGCGATGACCCATGCCCCTCACCGGCGCAACAGCATCCTGCTGCCGGCCTGCGCTCTGTTTGGACTGGCGCTGGTGCTGTTCGGTCTGTGCCAGGCGGCTCCTTCCGAAATATGGGCCGGACTGCGCACCATTGTTACAGTGGAGGACGTACTCATCACCGACTACATTGCCCTGGCGGGGATGGGGGCCGCTTTTGTCAACGCTGGGCTGGTCACCCTGGCCAGTACGGCTCTGCTCTGGCTGACCAAGGACCCCCTCAACGGCGCCACCCTGGTGACCATCGGCCTGGTGTCCGGGTTTTCCCTGTTCGGCAAAAATATCGTCAACATGTGGCCCATTTTGTTTGGTACCGCCCTGTATGCCGTGGTAAAAAAGGAACGCTTCGCCCTGCATGTGAACCTGGCGCTGCGGGCCACGGCCCTGTCTCCCATGGTGAGCTTCATGGCGGTGCGGTACAGTCCCTGGCTGGGGATTGCGATAGGATTGGTCATCGGCTTCCTGATTCCGCCGGTGGCGGAGCACGCCCACCGGGTGCAAAACGGCATGAATCTGTACAGCGTGGGCTTTTCCTGCGGCCTGCTGGCTATGATGATGGTGCCCGCTTTCAAGGCGTTCGGCCTGAACCCCTCCTCCGCCCATTACTGGTCCACTGGAAACAATGCCCGGCTTGGCGCCGCCCTGACGGCGCTGTGCCTTGCCTTCATCGTCTGCGGGCTGGCCCGGGGACCTAAGCCGGTGCTGATGAAGTATTGGGCGCTGCTGCGCACCTCCGGCCGGGTGCCCAGCGACTATGTGCGCACCTTTACCCCCGGCCCGGTGCTGGTGAACATGGGGGTGAACGGCCTGATCGGCGCCGGCTATATCCTGCTCACCGGCGGCGATTTGAACGGGGCCACCATCGGCGCCATTTTCACCATCATCGGCTTTTCCGGCTACGGCAAGCACGCCTTCAACATCGTGCCCGTCATGGCGGGAGTGCTGCTGGGCAGCCTGACCAACCATGTGGATCCCAACAGCAGCTCTCTCCAGCTGGCGGGGCTGTTCGGCACCACCCTGGCCCCCTTCGCGGGGGTGTTCGGCTGGCCCTTCGGAGTGTTGGCAGGGCTGATCCACTCGTCGGTGGTGCTCCACGCGGGGCTGCCGCTGGAGGGGATGAACCTTTACAACAACGGTTTTTCCGGCGGTCTGGTGGCCATTGTGCTCTATCCCATCCTGGAATCCTTGGTGAAGAGTCGGCGGCCGGTGCTGCTGGAGGAGGACCTGTTTGCCATATTTACCTCAGATACCCCCCAGCCTCCGGAGGAGCTGCCCCCGAAAGAGAAGCGGCTGAGTAAGGAGGACCGGCGGTCCGGCGAGGACAGGCGTGTCAGCAAGGAAGCGTGGACCGGCGAGGAGCGCCGGTCCGGCGAGCGCGACAGGCGGGCCAGCGCAGACCGGCGGTCCGGCGAAAAAGAGTGAGAAATTGGAGAGAGTCCCGGCCAGCCGGCCGGGACTCTTTTGTCACATTTGGAAAACGATTCCGGCCAGCGCCGCCAGCCCGATAAAGCAGATGGGGTGGAGCTTTTTCAGCGGGGTGAATTTCACCAGCACGAAGATGACAACGGCCAGTATAATTGCGGGCCAGTAAAACAGCTCGTAGCTGATGACCCCCTCTCCCGGGGCGGTGTCGATATACACCTTATGGAACATCAGCGCAATTTTTGCCACTTGCAGCAGGGCGGCGGTGATGAGGGCCACCGATGCCGCCCGAAGGCCGTAGAACACCGCGTCCACCGCCTTGGACTGGCGAAACTTTTCCAAAAACCCGGCGATGATGAGGATGATGACGATGGAGGGGAAGATAAGCCCCAGGGTGGCGATGACGCCGCCCGGAATCCCCGCCGTGTGGAAGCCCACGTAGGTGGCCATGTTCACGCCCATGGGGCCGGGGGTGGACTCGGAGATGGCGATCATATTGGCCAGGTCGCCGGGGGCGAACCACTTGGTGCGCTCCCCCAGGTCGGTGAGGAATGGGATGGTGGCCAGGCCCCCGCCCACGGAGAACAGCCCCACCCGGCAGAATTCCAGAAACAGCCTGACAAGGACCATCATTTGAGCCCTCCTTTCGCCCAGCGCACGCACAGCCCCGCCGCGCCCGCGGCGATGACCAGGAACACCGGAGAGGTCGCCACGCCCAGCACCGCCCCCAGGGCGCCCTGGGGCAGAGAGAAAAAGGTGCCGTATCCGGCCATCGCCAGTACCACGGCGTAAATGATCCGGGTGGGCCAGTCGATGACGGCGTTTTTGAACAGCTTGATGACGCTGGACAAGATCAGCGCCACCACCCCGGCCCGGACGCCGTTAAAGGCGTGGACCACGAACTCCAGGTGCATGAAGTTTTGCAGGAAGGCGGCAATCACCATGATGATGACGATGGACGGGAACACCAGGCCCAGGGTGGCGAAGACGCCGCCCGCGATGCCCGCCTGGCTGCGGCCCACAAAAGTGGCGGTGTTCACCGCGATGATGCCGGGGGTGCACTGGCCCACGGCGTAGTAGTCGGCCAGCTCGTTCTCGGTGGACCATTTTTTGTTTTCCACCAGCTCCCGCTGGAGGATGGGCAGCATGGCGTAGCCACCGCCGAAGGTGCACACGCCAATACGGGCGAAGGTGAGAAATAGATCCGCAAGGATGTTCATGTTAATCCAATCCCTCCAATTCATCCAGCCACAGCTTCGCCTCGTCGGCACAAGCTCCATATCCTTCGCTTCGGCCTGCGGCCAAAGCTCACTCATTTCGCTGTGCCTCCTCTCCCCACAAAGCCAAAGGGCGGCTTTGCGGGGGTCCCATTGGGAGGCTGGCTGGCACTGTATCATTTTTACTGAATTTCCTCTAACTCATCTAACCACAGCTTTGCCGCGGCGTCCGACGGCATCCGCCAATCGCCCCGGGGACTCAGCGCCACCGAGCCCACCTTGGGCCCGTCGGGCAGGCAGGAGCGTTTGAACTGCTGGGAGAAGAACCGGCGGTAGAAATTTTTCAGCCACTTGAGCAGCGTCTCCCGGTCGTATCGCCCGTCAAAGGCGCGCTGGGCAAGGCGGAACACTTTACGGGGCGGGAAGCCCCAGCGGACGGCGTAGTACAGGTAGAAGTCGTGGAGCTCATAGGGCCCCACCAGGTCCTCGGTTCTCTGAGCGATCTCCCCGTCCTTGGGAGGGAGCAGCTCGGGGGAGACGGGGGTGTCCAGGATGTCCCGGAGCACATCCCCGATGCGCCCGCCCCGCCGGTCCGCCTCCCAGGCCACCAGGTGGCGCACCAGGGTCTTGGGGATGGAGGCGTTGACGGCGTACATGGACATATGGTCTCCGTTGTAGGTGGCCCAGCCCAGGGCCAGTTCGGACAGATCCCCGGTGCCGATCACCAGCCCGCCCCGCTGGTTGGCCAGGTCCATGAGCACCTGGGTGCGCTCCCGGGCCTGGGCGTTCTCAAAGGTGACGCCGTGATCCTCCATGGACTGGCCGATGTCGGCGAAGTGCTGCTCCACCGCTCTGCCGATGTTCACCTCCCGGAAATCCGCGCCTAGCTCCATGGCAAGCAGTTCCGCATTCGAGCGGGTGCGCTTGGTGGTGCCGAAGCAGGGCATGGTGACAGCCAAAATGCCTTTACGGTCCCGGTCCAGCATATCGAAGGCCTTTGCAGTGATGAGAATAGCCAGGGTGGAGTCCAGCCCGCCGGACAGGCCCACCACGGCGCAGGAGGAATTGGTGTGCTCCAGCCGTTTTTTCAGCCCCAGGGCGGCGATGGTCAAAATCTCCTCGCACCGCTCCGCCCGGTGGGTTTCGTCCGCCGGGATGAAGGGGGTGGGGGAGATGGGGCGGGTGAGCTCTGTCTCCTTCCGTTCAAACTTGCAGTAATCAGAGAAGATATACTCATCGCTGGGCGGGAAAGCGTAAGTGTTCATCCTCTTTCGCTCATAGGTCAGCCGCTGTACGTCAATCTCGCTGACGGTCAGCCCGGTGCTGAACCGGCTCTCCGCAAGCAGCGTCCCGTTTTCCGCGATCATGTTGTGCCCCACGAACACCAAATCGGTAGAAGATTCCCCCTCTCCTGCGTCGGCGTAGACATAGGCGCAGCACAGCCGTCCGGACTGGCCCGTCACCAGGGAGCGGCGGTAGTCCGCTTTGCCCGCCACCTCGTCGCTGGCGGAGAGGTTCAAAATCAGGGTGGCCCCCTCCGCCGCCATTCGGATGGAGGGCGGCACCGGGGCCCACAGATCTTCACAGATCTCCACGCCGATGACCAGTCCCGGCACCGTCCAGCATTCCACCAAGGGATGGGCGGCCATACGCACCGGAAGCCCCGCCAGTGTGAACTCCAGTCCATCGAGCGCCTCCGAGGGGGCGGAAAACCAGCGGGCCTCGTAAAATTCCCCATAATTGGGGATACAGGTTTTGGGGACCAGCGCCAGAATTGCGCCCTTTTGCATTATCACCGCGCAATTATACAATTTGTTTTTGCGCCTGACGGGCAGGCCCAAAGCGGTAAGCAGATCCAGCTCCTTCGTCTCCTCCAGGATGCGTCCCAGCGCCCGCTCCGCCCCGTCCAGCAGGGTGGGCTGCAGGAACAGGTCCCCGCAGGTGTACCCGGTGACACACAGCTCCGGCAGGGCCAGCACCTTGACACCCTGCGCCGCCGCTAGCTTCATCAGCGATATAATCTGCCCCGCGTTGTAGTCGCAGTCGGCCACCCGGATTTTGGGCGTGCCCGCCGCCACCTTGACAAAGCCGTCTCTCATGGAAGGCCCTCCTTAAAAATGTTGCCATGCTTTCGGTTTGTGTTGCCAATCGGCAACAGCATACCCCAATTCAGCCAAAAATGCAACGGGGAGGACTGACAAACTCTTGCGTCTTTTTTGCGGAATTTATATCCTGTTCATTGATTTCCGCCGGAAAATGGTGTAAACTAAATCAGTTCAACAAAAATTTGAATACGGGAGGCTGCGGCTATGGCATACACATTCGCACAGTATCAGGAGAGCGCTGATTACATCAAGGAAAAAATCGGGGGATTTATCCCCAAAGTTGCCATGGTCCTGGGCTCCGGCCTGGGCTTCCTGGGCGACGTGGTGGAAAACCCCACCGCCATCCCCTACGGCGAGATTCCCCACTTCAAGGCGTCCACCGCCCCCGGCCACAAGGGCCAGCTGGTGTTCGGCGTGCTGGCGGGCAAAAACGTGGCCGTCATGCAGGGCCGGATGCACCACTATGAGGGCTACGGCTACGACGAGGTGTCCTACGCCGTCCGCGTCCTGCGCCTGCTGGGCTGCGACACCCTCATCGTCACCAACGCCGCCGGCTGTGTGCGCACCGACTGGCAGGCGGGGGATCTGATGCTTATCACCGACCACATTAAAATGTTCTCCGAGTCCCCGCTCCGGGGGGCCAACATCCCCGAGTTCGGCGTGCGCTTCCCCGACGCCTCCCACCTGTACACCCCCCGTCTGCAGAAGATCGCCCGGGACACCGCCGCGGACATGTTCATCACTCTGCGGGAGGGAGTCTACTTCTACTGCTACGGACCCCAGTACGAGACCCCGGCGGAGATCCGGGCCGTCCGCATCCTGGGCGGCGACGCGGTGGGCATGTCCACCGCCCCCGAGGTCATCGTGGCGGGTCACTGCGGCATGGAGGTGCTGGGCTTTACCCTGCTGAGCCACATGGCGGCGGGCATCCTGGACCAGCCTCTCAGCGAAAAAGAGGTGCTGGACGCCGCCGAGGCCGCCAAAGACAAGTTCTCCCGGCTGGTTTTGGGGTGCCTGCGCAAGCTGTAATTTGAGAAGGAGGGGTTTTATGACCACCTTATTTACCAACGTCACCGCCCTGCTGATGGACGAGGCGTTCACTACCCTGCGCTACGGCTATGTGGCGGTGGACGGGACCAGCATCTCCTATGTGGGCCCCAACCGCCCCCAGGGGGACTTCGACCAGACCATCGACTGCACCGGCAAGGTGATGATGCCCGGCTTCGTCAACGCCCACACCCACGTGCCCATGACCCTCATGCGGGGCTACGGCGGGGGGCACGACCTGCAGAGCTGGCTCAACGATTTCATCTTCCCCGCTGAAGCCAAGTGGGACGACCGGGCCATGGCCGCCGCCGCTCAGCTGGGGCTGGCCGAGATGATCGCCTCCGGTGTCACCTGCATCGCGGATATGTATATGCGCACCGGCGTCATCGCCCGGCAGGTGCTGGACGCGGGCATCTCCGCCAATCTGAGCGTGGGTGGGGTGTATTTCGGCGCACCGGAGGATTTTTCTCCAGGTACCTGCGGCGACTGCGCCAACCAGAAGGCGCTGACTGAGGAGTGGCACATGGCCGGGGACGGCCAGATCATCGCCGACGCCTCCATCCACGGGGAGTATACCTCCTGCGCGCCCCTGTGGCAGTGGATGGCGGACTACGCCCTGGAGCACGGCCTGGGCATGCACGTGCATGTCTCCGAGACAAAAAAGGAGCACGAGGACTGCAAGGGCCGCCACAAGGGCCTCACCCCCATCCAGACCTTGAACCAATACGGCGTGTGGGACACCCGGGCCATTGCCGCCCATTGCGTGTACACCACCCCGGAGGACTGGGCGATTATGGCGCACAAAGGCGTGTCCTGCGTCCACAACCCCTATTCCAACCTGAAGCTGGGCTCCGGCGTGGCCCCCATTCCCGCGCAGCTGCGCGCCGGGGTGAACGTGGCCCTGGGCACCGACGGGGTCAGCTCCCACAACAGCGTCGACCTGTTCGCCGACATGAAGCTGGCCGCCGTCCTCCACAACGGGGTGAACCGCGACCCCATGGCCATGACCGCCCGGCAGGCCCTGGAGATGGCCACCATCAATGGCGCGAGGGCCCTGGGCCGGAACACCGGGCGCATCGAGGCGGGCCGGGTGGCGGACCTCATTCTGGTGGATTTCGACGCCCCCAATCTGATTCCCTGCCACGACGAGGCGGAAAATCTGGTGTTTTCCGCCCACGGGTCCAACGTGTGCATGAATATGGCGCGGGGAAAAGTCATATACCAAAACGGGGCCTTCTTGACGCTGGACCTGGACCGCATCAAGGCGGAGGTCAAACAGTACGCCCTGCCCCTGATTTTTAAGTGATGGGAAAGGTCTGAGGACATGTCTGCATCCACCCCCAAAAAGAATTCCTTCTTCGGCGGGGCCGCTATTTTGGCGGTCAGCGTCGTCGTGGTGAAGCTGATCGGCGCTCTGTACAAGGTGCCGCTGGGCAATATTCTCTCCGACGCGGCCTTTGCCGACTTCAATACCGCCTACGACATCTACGCCCTGCTCATCATCATCTCCACCGGCGGGCTGCCGGTGGCCCTGTCCAAGATGGTGTCGGAGGCCAACGCCCTGGGCAGGGGAAACCAGGTGAAAAAGGTGTTCTCCCTGGCCCTGGCCGCCTTCTGCATTCTAGGCACCGCCAGCTTCTGCATCATGGCCTTCTTGCCCCAGCAGCTGGCTGATCTGATGCAGGACAGCCACGCTGCCTACAGCATTCTGGCCCTGGCCCCGGCGGTGTTCTTCATCTGCCCCATGTCCGCCATGCGGGGCTACTTCCAGGGCCACGCCCAGATGACGCCCACCGCCGTGTCCCAGGTCATCGAGGCCCTGTGCAAGCTGGTCATCGGCCTGGCGCTGGCCTCCGCCTTCAAAAACGCCTTTGAAGACGAGGCCATGGCCGCCGCCGGGGCCATTCTGGGCGTTTCGGTGGGTTGCCTGCTGGGGGCAATATATATGTACTTTTGCTACCGCAGACACTCCCGTGCCCAGCCGAAGAGCAGCGACAAGCCGGAGGATTCCAGGACTATCCTGACCACCTTGGCTGCGCTGGCCATCCCCATCACGCTGAGTTCCTCCGTCATCGCCCTGACCAATATTCTGGACAACGCCATTCTCATGGGACGGCTCCAGGACGCGCTGAAGCTCTCCCTGGATGATGCCCGAACCTTGAAGGGCGTGTATAATAAAGCGCTGACCCTTTACAACCTGCCCTCCTCCTTCATGGTGCCGCTGACCGCCAGCGTCATTCCCCACGTGTCCGCCGCGCTGAAGATGAAGCGCCGCCGTCAGGCAGCCCAGATCAGTGAGACCGCCCTGCGCACCACCGCTCTGCTGGCCATCCCTGCCGGAGTGGGCCTGTTTGTGCTGGGCGAGCCCATCATCCGGCTGCTGTACGCCTCCACCGATGTGGAGCTGGCGGGGTGGATGCTGTCCGTACTGGGCGTCGCCTCCATCGCGGTATGCTTTATGCTGGTGAGCAACTCCATCCTCCAGGCCCATCAGATGGTGGCTCTGCCTATGACTACCACCGTCATCGGCTGCGCCCTCAAGCTGGCGGTGGGCTATGTGCTCATCGGCAACCCGGACATCGGCATCCGGGGCGGGCCCATCAGCACGGTGGTATGCTTCTGGATCATCGCCCTGCTGGATCTGTTCATCATCAAGCGCACCCTGCCCCGGTCGCTGAGCATGGGCCGGGTGTTCCTCAAGCCCGTGGGGGCCGCCGCGGCCATGGGGGCCGCCGCCTGGGCCGTCAACGGACTGCTGACCAAGGCGTTCCTGGCGCTGAAAATCTTCGTGACAGAGACGCAGGAGCTCCTGCCGGACGGCACTGCCGCAGTAGGACTCAGCCGCACAGGCACCGCCCTGGCGGTGTTCGGAGCCATCGGCGTGGCGGTCATCGTCTACTTCGCCCTCATCCTGGTGACCAAGGCGATTTCCAAGGAGGACCTGTCACTTTTGCCCAAAGGGGACAAGATCGCCCGGATTCTGCGGGTTGAGTGAATTCTTTAACAATAAAAATTTAAACAAAAGTCGATTGGATCGTAAAAAGCTCTTGCAATTCAGGTGATACTATGGTAAATTGGTCCATGAAAAACGCTTATGACTGTAAGGACCTGGAAGATATTGTCCGGATTCTCCGCCATCCCGGCGGCTGTCCCTGGGATCAGGAGCAGACCCATCGGTCCATCCGCCGAAATTTCCTGGAAGAGACCTATGAGGTGGCCGAGGCCATCGACAACGGCGATGTGGATGGGCTGAAGGAAGAACTGGGCGACGTGCTCCTCCAGGTGTACTTCCACGCCTCCATCGAGGAGGACGCGGGGCGCTTTACCCTGGACGATGTGGCGGACGGGGTTTGCAAGAAGCTCATCTACCGCCATCCCCATGTGTTTGGAGATGTGATGGTGGGCTCCACCGGGGAGGTCTTGGATAACTGGGAGGAGCTGAAAAAGAAGGAGAAGCACCAGGACACCCAGGCCGACGCGGTGGATGCCGTAGCCCGCACCCTGCCCGCTTTGTGGCGGGCGGAGAAGATGAAGAAGAAGGCGGCCAAGGCCGGCTTCGACTGGCGGGATGCGTCCGGCGCGCTGGACAAGCTGTCCGAGGAGGTGGGGGAGTTGCGCTCCGCCGCCTTGGAGGGAGACGGCGACCCGGCTGAGGAGCTGGGGGACGTGCTGTTTTCCGCCGTCTGTGTGGGCCGGTTCTTCGACGCCGACCCGGAGGAAGCCCTTCACGCCGCCTGCGACAAGTTCTCCGCCCGGTTTCGCAAAACGGAGGAGCTGGCCAGGGCGCGGGGAGTGGAGATGGACAAGCTGTCCGAACAGGAGCTGACCGCCCTCTGGAGAGAGGCGAAGCGGCAGCTGAAATGACACTTACAGCGCCACGCCGCGCTTTAAGTTATATCTGCGGCGATGCCGCTGGGGAGGGCCCGACGTAAGTGCGCCCCGCCTGACCAACACAAATTATAGGAGGAAGAGAAATAATGAACAAAACCGAACTGATCGCCGCTGTGGCGGAGAAGACCGGTCTGTCCAAGAAGGACAGCGACGCCGCCGTGGCCGCGGTGGTGGACGCCATCACCGAGTCCCTGGTGAACGGCGAGAAGGTGCAGCTGGTGGGCTTCGGCTCCTTCGAGGTGAAGAGCCGCTCCGCCCGCATGGGCCGCAACCCCCACACCAAGGAGCAGATTGAGATCCCCGCCTCCAAGGTGCCCGTGTTTAAGGCCGGCAAGGCCCTGAAGGACACCGTAGCGGGCTGATTCGGGAACCGACAGTGAGGCAGGGTGAGGACCACCCTGCCTCATTTTGCGAGGAGGCGGCATATGCGACTGGACAAATGGCTGAAGGTATCCCGGCTGATCAAACGGCGCACCGTGGCCAACGAGGCCTGCGACGCCGGGCGGGTGAGCGCCAACGGCAGGCCGGTGAAGGCGTCCTACGACGTGAAGACGGGGGATGTGCTGGAGCTGAAGTTTGGCGAGAAGCTCGTCCGAGTGGAGGTGCTGTCCACCGCCGAGATCGTGGGCAAGGCGGACGCGGAGGCCATGTATAAGCAGCTCTAAGAAAAGCGAGGCGGACCCCATGGGGTCCGCCCTTTTTCTGCATTTTGAGGTTACCGCCGCATAAACTCGCCGACGGCTTCAAAGACCCCGTGCCGAAGCTGCCGACGGCGGGGCGGGATGCCTGCGGCGGAGGACCGGAACAAAAACGCAGTGCCCGAGGGAATCGGTAGGCCGGTTTATCCCGTCTTGCCTCAGCTCAGGATCAGCCCCCAAACCGGGATGGCGATGAGGCTGAGCACCGTGGAGGCCGCCACGGCGCTGGCGGCGTATTCGGGGGCGGCGTCGTACTTGGCGGCCAGTACGGCGGAGGTGCCCGCCACCGGCATGGCGGCCAGGATCACCGCCACCCCCGTGGTCAGCTGGTCCATGGCAAAGAGAAGACAGCCCAGGTATACCAGCAGGGGGATGAGAATCAGACGGATGGCACACAGATACAGCACGTCCGGGTCCAGAAAGTCCCTGAGCTTGATGCGGGAGGCGATCATGCCGATGAGAAACATGGACATGCCCGTGTTGCACTGGCCCAGGGCGTGGATTGTCTTGTCCAGAAAGGGGGGCAGGCCGGCCTGGGCGGCCATCAGCACCAGGCCCGCAGCGCTGGCCAGGATGCAGGGGTTGGTCAGCAGCTTCATCGCCACGTTTTTCTTCTCCCGGTGGAAGAAACCAACCCCCGCCGACCACATGAAAATGCGCTGGGGGATGAGGTACACCGAGGCCAGCATGACGCCCTGGGAGCCCCAGATCCCCTCCGCCACCGGCATTCCCAGAAAGCCCGCGTTGGAGCACAGGGTGCCGTACTTCATCACCGGCCACTTATCCCGGGGGCGCAGGCGGTACAGCGCCGCCCCCAGGGCCAGGCAGACCAGCTGGTTGACCATGGATACCGCCAGTATGGAGAAGGTGCTGCGCAGCAGCTGGGCGTTCATCTCGATTTGAAAAGAGGCCACGATGTTGCAGGGGAGAATCAGATCCAGAATCACGTCGGTGAGTCCCTTCTCAAAACCTTCCCCCACCACCCGCTTTCGGAAATAGAACCCCGCCGCCAGCAGCAGGAACAGCTCTCCCTGGAGATTGAGCAGGTTTACGATGTCTATCATGGCCCGTCAGATGCGGGCGGCGCCGGTATCCCGGGCGGCCTGGGCCACCGCCGCGGCCACGGCGGGACCCACCCTTGGATCGAAGGCCTTGGGCAGAATGAAGTCGGCGGACAGCTCATCCTCTCCCACAAGCCCCGCCAAAGCGTGGGCGGCGGCCAGTTTCATCTCCTCGTTGATCTCTTTGGCCCGCACGTCGAAGGCCCCCCGGAACACGCCGGGGAAAGCCAATACGTTGTTGATCTGGTTGGGGAAGTCGCTGCGGCCCGTGCCCACCACGGCGGCGCCCGCTGCTCTGGCCGCGTCGGGCATGATCTCCGGGGTGGGGTTGGCCATGGGGAACAGAATGGGTCCGGGGGCCATGGACTTGACCATATCGGCGGTGACCAGGCCGGGGGCAGATACGCCCACAAACAGGTCGGCCCCTGCCAGCGCCTCTTTCAGCCCGCCCCGGAGGTTGGGCCGGGTCATCTGGGCCAGCTCGTCCAGCCAGGGATCGCCCGCCAGGTCGGGCCGGCCCGGATAGACCACTCCCTTGATGTCGCAGAGCACCGCGTGGCGCAGGCCCATGGCCCACAGCAGCTTGAAGATGGCGGTGCCCGCCGCGCCCGCGCCGGAAAAAACGGCGTGGAGGTCCTCAATTCTCCTGCCGGTAACCTTTAAAGCGTTGATGAGGGCGGCGGCCACTACGATGGCGGTGCCGTGCTGGTCGTCGTGGAAGATGGGGATGTCGCACTTTTCCTTCAGCTTTTTCTCAATTTCAAAGCAGCGGGGGGCGGCGATGTCCTCCAGATTCACCCCGCCAAAAGAGCCGGACAGCAGGGATACCGTATTGACAAACTCATCCACATCGTGGGTCTTGACGCACAGCGGGAAGGCGTCCACCCCGCCGAAGGCCTTGAACAAGACGCACTTGCCCTCCATCACGGGCATGCCCGCTTCCGGTCCGATGTCCCCCAGGCCCAGCACGGCGGTGCCGTCGGTGATGACGGCGCACAGATTGTGCCGCCGGGTGAGGGCATAGCTCTGTTCCGGGTCCTTTTGGATGGCCAGACAGGGCTGAGCCACGCCGGGGGTGTAGGCCAGAGACAGGTCGTCGGCGTTTCCTACCGGCACCCGTACCGCTACCTCGATTTTGCCCGCCCACGCCCTGTGGAGGCGGAGGCTTTCCGCTGCGTAATCCATGGATGATCCTTCCTTCTTGCCCCAAAGCCCGCGCTCTGGGGGAGATTTGGTGAGTTTTAAGATACTACAAAAGTGTTCCGGTGTCAAATCCGAGAGAATACGGAGGGAAGAGAAAATATGCCCTCCCCCCGCGAGGGGGTTTATACGAGCGCGGGGGATGAGGAAGCGGAAGAAAAGTGACCGTTACGGCCGCCGGATGGATCAGGTTATCGAACAAATTATGAATAAAATATGAACTCAACAGGGGCCGAGACTGGAACAAATTATGAATAAATTGTAAATTATTTTGCGTCCTTTCAGCGCACAGACATAAACAGAGGCTTAATGTACTGAATTTTCCATAAAGATAGACAAAGAATCGGTTTTTGTGAATTCTGAACACAATGAGAATGAAAAAAAGTTCTTGCTTTTTTGCGGAACTATGGTACAATAAAAAGCAAGATAAGAAAGGTTATCACTTAACGGCGCATTTGCCGGCCTAAGATCTCCGTTTTTTAAAGAGAATTCCGCGTTTTCAGTGTGATGGGAAGTTCTAGGAATAAAACAAATGTTCTATATCCGGCAGGCCATCATGTGCAAGCTGAGCGCGACGCTCTATGGGCGCCCGGTACCCCGGTGGGTATCCCGCATTGAGTTCGGCTGATCCGGTCCTGCGGACCGGTCGGCGCATATGCTGAATTCAAAGGCGCTTTTTGCCGCCCCGGTGGGGCCGCTTGCGGTGGAGGAGGACCCACGCATGACGAATAAGGAGCTACAAAAACTGGGACGCCGGGAGCTTTTGCAGCTGCTGCTCGATCAGGCGAAGGAGGCGGACCGGCTGGGAAAGCTGCTCAAGGCCAGCGATGAGCAGCTCAAACAGCTGGAGGAGGGCTATGAGCGGCTGCGCGACCGGCTGGATAAAAAGGATGCCCAGATTCATCAGCTGAAGGATGAGCTCCAGGCGGAGCGGGACAAACGGGAGGCGGAGACGGCTTTGCGGTTCAACGGCGGGTTCGACCCCGCCCAGCAGATGGCGGAGCAGTATCTGCGCAGAGCGCAGGGGCGCTATCCCGCGTCCGCCGGCGCGGCGGCGCCGGGCCCCGAAGCGGGCGCGGCCAGGTCCGGTTTTCAGGCGCAGCCCTCCTATCAGGCCCAGGATCCCTATGGCGGTCCGTATCAGGCTCAGACGCCGGACCCCTTTCCCTATCAGGTCCCGCCCCAAAGCCAAGAGCCTTATCCCTGCCAGGCCCCGGCGCCGGATCCGTTTCCCTACCAGGTCCCATATCGGGAGGGGGCCGCGCCGGAGTCCTATCCCGCGGGCATGGAGGCGCAGCAGTACCAATATCCGCTTCCCCGGCCCGAGCGCAGGCGGCAGAGCGGGCAGCACGGCAAGATGCCCTTTCGGCTGAAGAAGGATCAGGAGAACGGAAAGACGACCCTTTTCTTCGGCTGGCAGCATAATTAGGAAACGGTGGACCGCATGAAGAAGGAGAAGAAGGAACAGCGCGGCAAAAGCGAACCCAAGAAGCCGTTGGAGATGCCCACCATCGAGCAGCTGGAGACGGAGCTGGGACGAGAGAAATACCGCTGGCGGTTCCGCCGGGTGATGCGCAACACCATTTATGCGCTGATCACCGTGGCGGCGGCGGCCGTGCTGGTGGCCACGCTGTGGATGCCGGTGCTCCAGATCAGCGGTAACTCCATGACCCCCACCCTCACCGGCGGGGAGGTGGTGGTGACCATCAAGGGAGCCAGCTTTCAGCCCGGGGATATCGTGGCCTTTTATTACGACAATAAGATCCTGGTTAAGCGGGTGATCGCCGGACCCGGCGACTGGGTGGACATCAAAGAGGACGGCACCGTGCTGGTCAACGAGCAGGAGCTGTATGAGCCCTACCTGGTGGAAAAGGCTCTGGGGGACTGCGATATTACCCTGCCCTATCAGGTGCCCGAGTCGAAAATCTTTGTCATGGGCGACCACCGCAGCGTGTCGGTGGACTCCCGAAACACAGCTCTGGGCTGCGTGGCCTATGATCAGATCGTAGGAAAGCTTGTGTTCCGCGTCTGGCCCTTTGAGACGCTGGGTGTGGTATGACAACTGACGCGTATTGTGCGTGAAAGGAGGGCGTGGAACCATGGGGAAAAATTTGGTGACGGAAGCGGAGCGGTATCTGAGCTTTCGGCATAAAGATAAGCGCAGGTCCCAAGTGCTGCGCATTGCAGGGCTGCTGGTGGTGTTTGCCACCGTTTACGCGCTGATTCTGCCTGCGGTGACCATGTCCAATGAGGTTGAATGCGGAAAGGTGGAGCATATCCACACCGAGAGCTGTTGGCAGGAGCAGCTGGTCTCACCCCAGCCCCGGCTGGTCTGCGCGGCGGAGTCGTCTGAGGCGCTTGTGCTCCATACGCATGACGGTTATTGCTACAATGATCAGGGTGAGCTGATCTGCGCGCTGGAGGAGCGGGAGGCTCATGCCCACGGTCCCGAGTGCTATCAGGAGCAGCGCACGCTGCTGTGCGGGCAGATCGCCGACCCGGGCCATCATCACGATGCCTCGTGTTACACCTATGTCCGTGTGGAGAGCGCGGACGCGGTGGAGATGAGCGGCTACACCTGCGGCTTCCAGGAGGGCGAGGGCGCCCACCACCACACGGAGGAGTGCTATCCTGAGGAACGGGCGGCGGAACCCCTGTGCGGCCTGGAGGAGACCGGAGATGAGTACGACGAGCAGGGCAATTTGGTCCGGCAGGGCCATATCCATACCGATAAGTGTTGGCTGGTGCGGGTTCATGAGAAGCTGGTCTGCGGCCAGGAGGAGTCCGAGGACGTGGTGGACGAGACCACCGGTGAGGTGCTGGTCCCCGGCCATCATCACACCGCCGGCTGCCGGCTGACCGGTGACGAGCTGTGCTGTCAATACGGCTGCGGGCAGCATGAGAGCGTAGGTCACGTCCACACCGCCGCGTGCGGCCAGGGGGGCGTCCAGGCGGATTCTCAGGGCGAGCTGTGGGAGCAGGTCCTGACCTGCGGCGAGGAGGAGCGCGAGCCCGGCCATATCCATACCGACGCGTGCTATGAGATTCATCAGGTGCTCACCTGCCATAAGCAGGAGCTGCAGCCCCATACCCACGACGCGGGCTGCTATGACGAGAGCGGTGCGCTTACATGCGGGAGGCCCGAGGCCGTCGCCCATCAGCACGCCGCGGAATGCTTTGTGATGCCGGAGGGCGGACAGGAGCTTGTGCGTACTCTGATCTGCGGAATGGAGGAACACGTACACACGGAACAATGCTATGTGAAACCGGCGCCCAAGGATGATCAGGTGTACTACTGCGGACTGCAGGAACATATCCACACCATGCCGGACTGCTACTTTGAGAGCGGAGAGCTGCGGTGTACCCTCACCGAGCACGTTCACGATCTGACCTGCCTGCAGCCGCCGGCGGAGGTGTCGGAGGAGCCGGTGGAGTCTCAGGAACCTGCGGAATCGGCGGCGCCGGATCAAACGCCGGTGGAGGGCGTGGAGCTGGTGAACGCCGAATTCCCCAACGTGTATTTTACGGACGGCTTTACCATGAGCTTTTATGTGAATGGTTTTGCCCAGGTGGCCGAGGCGGAGGAGCAGACCCAGTCCCAGCCTCAGCCCACCCAGGACCCCCAGCCCAGCCCCAGTGGCGAGATACTGATTGACATCACAAATCAGATGGTGCCCCTGGCGGCGATGCCCCGGATGATGGCCTATGGCGCGCCGCTGTCCAGCGAGGCGGACGGCGCCGCTCCGTCCATAATGGACCAAATCGGCAGCATGACCGCGCCAGGTTCGGATACCGAACCTGAGGGGACTGCTGTTGATGACAGCAGTCAGTCCGACTTGAACGGCCCGGTCTGGCCGGAGAACTGGATTGGTGACGGCTGGCAGGCCGCTGGCGGGGAGCAGGCGTCTGAAAATCCGTCCGCCCCTGTGGAGCCCGCCCCGGAAACTGAGTCTCCCGCTGTGGAACCCACCCCTGCGCAGCCCGAGCGGGTGCTGCTGGACCCCGGCCAGGTGCGCTTTGTGGTGGAGCCGCTGGAGGACGGCGGAGATGAGTGGGAAACCGCCCTGGCCGCCGCGGCGGAGCTGGGCGAGGAGGAGCAGGCCATGGTACTCCAGATGTTTACCGTGGCCGCCTATGCCGGGGACGGCCGCAAGCTGGATATGTCCGGCTGGGACATGGAGGCCGAGGTGGTGTTCAGCGACGAGCTGCTGGATTACGCCGAGAGCGCGGGCGAGGAGCAGCTGAGCACCATCGGGACAGACGGGGAGAGCGGGGAGGAATCCGCCCAGGATATGGGGACGGTGATCTCCGTGTTGGACCTGGAGACCAGCGAGGAAATGGCCTACGCTTCCGTCAGCTCGGTGCGGGCCGGCGCTAGGAGCCTTCGCTTCGCCGTAAAGGCGTCCAGGGGCGGCGACAGCAAGATGGGCTTGATGCTCATCAAGAATGTGTACCCCCACTTCGACGTGCAGTATTATGCCTATATTAAGCAGCCGGAGGCGGGAAGCGCAGACAAGCAAACGGAGTCACTGGCCTTCATTGACACCAGCGGGAAACAGAGGCCCTCGAATGGGACCAGCCCGAAAATTGAGTGGATCAAAGTGAATACCGTAGAGGGTGAGAATAAGGGCGCGATTGTCTATGATACAAGAGACCTTCAGCAAATCTACCTCGACAGTAAGCTCCAATTTAATCCGCTGAAGGAAGACCTGACGATCGACGGTTTGCTGAGCTTCACGGAGCAGGAGAACGAGGCCCTGGGGACCATGTCGGACCACTACGACCTGAAGGAGCTGTGGGTACTGAAGGCAGGGGCGGACCCCAAGAGCATAGACCCGGGGGACTGGGATGTGTACGGGGAAGGCCGCTTGAGCCAGCTGGAGTTCACCAATAACCCGGCCGCCGCCGGAGGAAATGTGATTCTGATCCAGGAGACGGCGGCGGGCCAGACGATGCTCCGCCTGGTCTACGACCAAAAAGTCCACAAAGAGAACGCTACCCATGACGTCACGTTTTATGACTACGACATCACCAAGGGTGTGATTAAGGAAGGTGAAGACAAGGGCAAGGTGGACGCATGGCGACAGGGTATCAACAGCGAGGATAATGTGAAAGGTATAGCAACAACCGACGAGGAAAAGAGTCGTGTTTTGGGTTTCGGCAATGGACCTGGTGTGGTGGACACAGGTTTAGGTGACAATAAAGGAAGTGACGGCAGATATATTAATCAGGCTACTACTGCTGCGAAGGGCGACCTCGTTGAATACAATGGCTGCTCCTTTGGGCTGGTGAGCGGTATGAAGGGTGACCACGATGTGGAGTTCGGCAACGGAGTGAAGGGTCCCAGCCTGTTCGGGACCACGGCCGAGGGCGTGAAGGGCAAAACCGTCATAAACGGCTACTCCCTGGAGTTCAAAGGCGAGGGCGACACCTACACCATGACGACGGTGAAGGATGCCAGTAAGACTGTTGTACTGGAGAACCTGGATAAGCTGGGATACATTAGGGATGCCTGGCATAAGGAGGGAACGCCGGCGACAAGGAAACTCTTTTCCAATGAGTTCTGGCCGCTGGATAATGAGACAGGCACGGACCCCAAGTTTGGCAGCGCTCGAATCCCGGCGCTCAAGAGCGGAGGCCTTCCTGAAAGTGATCATGGCGGGGACCACAACGCCTATTTCGGAATGCACTTTACCGTCCAGTTTACCCTGCCCAGGAACTATACCGGCCCGCTGGAGTATTACTTCTACGGCGACGACGACATGTGGGTGTTCCTGGGCGATAAAAACAGCGATAAGCTGGTGTGCGACATCGGCGGCGTTCACGGCTCCGTGGGCGAGTACGTGAACCTGTGGGATTACCTGGGCGGCGACGACGTCCGGTACACGGACCGCAAAGGCGACCAGACCTATACTCTGTCCTTCTTCTACACCGAGCGCGGCGCGTCCGGCTCCACCTGCTGGATGCAGTACACCCTGCCCAACGCGGTCACCGTGCCCACGATCCCGGAGCCGGGCAAAGGCCCCAGCCTGACCATTGAGAAGGAAGTGGCGGGCAATATGGCCACCGAAGAGAACATGGACAGCTTCTACACCTTTGACCTGAACCTGACCAAAGTTGGAGGTCAGGTGGGCGCTAAGCTGTACAATGCTAAAAGCAAGCTGGTGAAGGTGAAGGAACCCGTCAAAATGGAAGACGGCAGATATTATTTTGAGGCTACTAATGAGTTGGATGAAAGCGGGGATGCCTCGGATTATACCAACATTTATTTTAATGGGGGCGGAGTTCGGTTCCAGCTCAAGAACGGCTGGAAGCTGGTCCTTCAGGACCTGCCTGCCGGTACAGGATACACCGTCACGGAGGTGTCGCCGGACGGCTGTCAGGTGTCCGTCAGCAAGGACGGCGCGGAAGCGGCGATCGGAGATACCGCCAGCGACTCGGTGAAGGCGGACGGCTCCGAGGTGAAATTCATCAACAGCTTCGGGTACGAGCTGCCCGAGACCGGCGGGGCCGGTGTGGCGTATACTATGGCATGTGTGCCGCTGCTGGCGGTGGGCTGCCTTTGGTATAAAAAGAAATCCCAGGGAGAGGGGGCGGCGGATGACGTATGACCCCCATTTCCCCCGCAGGCAAAAGGAAATTCAGGAAGGATTGAAAGGAGAAAAGAAATGAAGCATTTGAAGAAACTGGCGAGCGTTTTGCTTGCCCTGGTCATGGCGGCGGCGCTGATGATGCCGGCGTTTGCGGCGGACACTGACCCGACGATCACTATCAGCCAGGCAGGCCTGGAGGCCGGACACACCTATGTGTTGTATCAGCTTTTTCAGGCTAACCCTGTGACTGATGCGGAAGGCAATCTAATTGCAAACAACGTGGAAAGCTCCGGCTTTATGGAGACCTTTAAGGAAGAAAACTTTGGCTGGGGCTATTCTTTAAGTACTGACACGCAGCGAAGCAATTTCATCAGCGCTCTGAATACCCAATTCGGGCTGACCGGTGAGGATGTAATTGCCACAAATGCGACTGCCCTTGATGTTGCGAAGAAATTGTCCACGCTTAACGGTCGCGGCAACTATGAGGAAGCGCTGGGTGCGGCTGCGGCTGCGGCACCTGTGGCCAGCAGCGATGACGCTGTCAGAACGATCAGCAGCGACATGCACCGCGACACCCTGCGCGTACCCACCGGTTATTATCTGATCCAAGAGACCTACCAGGGCAGCACCCGGAATATCCTGAACCGACATGTGGCCAATGAGACGATCTCCCCCAAGATTACCAAAACCCCCGGTCTGGACAAGAAGGTAGAGACCTCCAATGGCAGCGACACCTGGGCGGATTCAGCCGATTACAGCACCACTAAGGGCGAAGATTCCAGCGAAGTGAACTTTAGAATTGCCGCCACTATCCCCGACACCATCACTGGGAAGACTGAGTACAGCATGACCATTTTCGATCGGCAGCAGGATACGTTTACCTTAGATCCGAATTCTGTTAGGGTCTATTATCTGGAACCGAATGAGAAGATTGGTGAAGTTGATTTTGACACTAAGACTCCGCTGACCGCAGGCACGATTACGTCCACTGATGGAGACTATGCCCTGGAAACTAATGCCACCCGTAATGGCCAAAATTATACGTTTGTGGTTGAGATGAAGAACATGGTGGGCAAATATGAGGCTAATGGCCAGATCGTTGTGATGTATACCTCCACTTTGGATGAAGACGCAGTCTTGGGCACACCCGGCAACAAGAACGATGTCTGGCTGGATTACACGGACCGAGAGGGTGATATACCCCACGACGATACCACTGTTTATACCTTTGAACTGGATATCACCAAGATCGACGGCGATGAGAGCACTCGGACTGAATTGGAAGGCGCTGAATTCACTCTGTATGAGTGGACCGGTGAGGTCGATAATGATGTGACGGAGGATGGCAACTGGAAGGAGATTTGGAAGCATACCAATGATCCCGATGGCGAAACAGCTCGGTTTGAGATTACTGGCTTGAAGACCGGCAAGTATAAGCTGGTAGAGGATACGGCTCCTACGGCGGATGGAAAGACGTATAACAAGATTGAAGAACCCATCTATCTGAGCATTACTGCTGAGTACACCGAGGATGGCGTACAGAAGCTGACGATTCAGGAGTGCAAAGACGACTGGACTGCCTTAAAGAACCCCTCCAACAGTACGGATGATAACAAGTCGTCTGTTGATATGGATGTTGTGAACAACAGCGGCGTCCTGCTCCCCGAGACCGGCGGCATCGGCACCACCATCTTCTACATTGTGGGCGGCCTGCTGGTGGTGGGCGCCGTGGTCCTGCTGATCACCAAGCGCCGCGCCGGCGCCGATGAGGAGTAATCCCAGCTACAAAAGACATAGCATAGCTTAAGCGTCCCGTGCCTTCGCCGCGCCGCGGCACTCCCGCGGCGCGGCGAAGGAGATGAGCCCGTATGAAGAAAAACCTGACCAACATCCTGTTGGTCGTCATCCTGCTGGTGGGGGCGGCCATCCTGCTCTACCCCAGCGCTTCGGATTACTGGAACTCCTTCCACCAGTCCCGAGCCATCGCCAGCTACAGCGAGAGCGTGAACAACCTGAGCGAAGCGGAGTATGAGCGCATCTGGCAGGCGGCGGTGGAGCACAACCGGCGCATGGCGGGGCGGCAGGTGCCGTTCAGCCTGACCGAAGAGGAGTGGGCGCAGTACGAATCGCTGCTCAACTTCAGCGGCAACGGCATCATGGGGTATATTGAGATACCGAAAATTGAGGTGACCCTGCCCATCTACCACGGCACCAGCGATTCGGTGCTCCAGGTGGCCACCGGGCACATCGAGAGCAGTTCTTTGCCGGTGGGCGGCGCGTCCACCCACTGCATCATTTCAGGCCATCGGGGCCTGCCCAGCGCTAAGCTGTTTACCGACCTGGACCAGCTGAGCGAAGGGGACTATTTCCAGCTGAGAATTTTGAACGAGACCTTGACCTATGAAGTGGACCAGATCCGCATCGTACTGCCCAGCGAGGTGAGCGAGCTGGGCATCATCCAGGGGCAGGATTACTGCACCCTGGTGACCTGCACGCCCTACGGCATCAACAGCCACCGCATGCTGGTGCGGGGCAAACGGATTGCAAACCCTCGGGAGGCGGCCAACATTACCTCGGACGCCATCCGCATCGACCCCGTTCTGGTGGCTCCGGCGGCTGCGGCGCCCATGCTGCTGGCGCTGGTGGTGTGGCTCATCATCAACCCGGGCGGGAAAAAGAAGAAAAAGCAGCCTAAGAAAGAAAAAAAGCAGGGTAAGCGGGAAAAATCCAAACATGACGAAGAAAATTCCACCTGATCTGCCAAGTCAGACAGGTTTTGAAAGGCAGGCGTTTCCCATGAAACTGAAAAGCTATCTGCGGCGGGCCGCTGCCGGGGTGCTGTGCCTGTTGATATGCGCCGGGGCGCTGAGCCAGAACGCCTTTGCGGCGGAAAGGGCCCTGGCCCAGCCGCCGATTACGAGTTTTACGGACGGCCCCGACTATTCCTTTACCATCCAGTACAAGCCCCACTGGGATGTGGGAGTGACCTTCCGCATGTACAAGGTGGCCGCCGTGGACCGGAACGTGAAGTTTACCCCGGAGGGACTTTTCAAGAGGTATTTTGACCGCTACCATTTCGACTTGAATACGCTGGACGAGAAGTATGAGTGGGACGGGCTGGCGGACGCGCTGAAAAAGGTCGTGCTGGCAGGCGGTGTGACGGCCACGAAGACCGGAACGATCTCCAAGGGGAACGCGGCGGTGACCGACAAGGGCAGCTATGCGGAGCTGACCTTCAGCGGCCTGTATCCCGGCCTGTACCTGGTGACGGGGGACTCCTACGAGTGGAAGGATTCCGCCAACGGCATGACCTATACCTATACGCCCAACACCTATCTGGTGTGCATACCCAATTGGAGCTATAACGACAACATCAGACAGTACGAGTGGACGAAGAACGTGGTGGCGGACGCCCGGAATAAGGCGTCGTTCGTCCTGGGCACCACGCAGAGCTACGAGGTGTTCAAGGTTTGGAACGATAACAACAACGCGGCCCACATGCGCCCGGAGAATATCCAGGTGATATTGTACAAGGATGGGTATGTCTATCAGGCCGTTACGCTCAGCGCGGCGAACAAGTGGAGGTATTATTGGTCGAACCTTCCGGTGGGGACATACTGGGTGCAGGAGGTCAATACGCCGCCGGGATACAGCAACACCAGCACTATAAACTATGGCTCAGGGGTGACGGGGATTACAAACACCTACATTGGAGGTGGGAACGGAGATTCGTCGCAGCCGCCCTCGTATCCGGTAACGCGGCCTTCGTATCCGGTGACTCCGCCTTCGTATCCGGTGACTCCGCCCTCATACCCGGTAACGCCGCCTTCGTCTCCGATACCGCCTTCTTCGGCGCCTACCCCGCCGGTCGAAATTGACGATCCCGACGTGCCGCTGGGAAATGTGACGCCCCCGCCCTCCAAGACGGACCCGCCGGAGGAAATTGAGCTGGACGATCCCGATGTGCCTCTGGGTGACCTGCCCCAGACGGGCCAGCTGTGGTGGCCGGTGCCCATGCTGATCGTGGCTGGGATAGTGCTGATCTTGATCGGCATCGTGCGGCGGCGCAATGGGGAGATTTACGATGAATAAACGGGGATTGGTATGTATTGCGGCGGGCCTGGCGCTGGTACTGGCGGCAGGCTGCCTCACCGGGTACAATGTGGTGGAGGAAAAGCAGGCCGGTGAAAACGCGGAAGAAGCGCTTGGGCTGCTGCGGACCGTCAGCATCAAGCCCGGGGAGCTGGAGATTCCGGAAGGGCTGCCTCAGCCCTTTGAGGTGGATCCGCAGGTGCAGATGTCCGAAATTGAGATCGACGGGCACCGCTATGTGGGCTTCCTCAGCATCCCCAGTCTGGAACTGGATCTGCCCGTGATGAGCGAGTGGAGCTATCCCAATATGAAGACGGCGCCGTGCCGGTATTGGGGGTCCGTTTATCTGGATAACATGGTTATCTGCGCCCACAACTACGTGAACCACTTCGGTAGGCTGGGCAACGTGTCCATCGGTGATCCCGTGATATTCACCGACGTGGACGGTAATGTGTTCAACTACACGGTGTCTGAGCTGATTCAGCTCAATCCCAATCAGACCCTGAACATGGTGAAGGGGCTGGACTGGGATCTGACCCTGTTTACCTGCACAACCAGCGGGCGTCAGCGCCTGACGGTGCGCTGCGTCCGCGCGGAGGAGAGCGCCACCTAAAAAATAGCTTGAAATCTGCTCGCTGACAAGGTACAATATCGCTTATAGAATGACTGTTATGCCTGTGAGGAGGAAGCTCCCATGAAAAAGAAGCTTATGCTTGCGCTGCTGCTGGCAGGCTGCTGCCTGCTGGCGGGCTGTTCCAAGACGGCCTCGGACGAGGATGTGTTTGGGAACCGTCAGCCCGAGGACAAGAATCCGGTTGCCCAGGAGACCGCGCCGGCGGAGGGTTCCGCCCCTGATTCCAGCGGGGAAATTATCCAGAGCGGCACCCCAGCCGTGGAAAGCGATGCGCCCGGCGGTGCTCCCGCTGGGGAGGAAAGCGCCCCGGTGAGCGTTCAGGCCTCCAGCGCCACGGCCTCGGAGAGCAGTGAACCGTATATTGACGCAGTGCCCATGGGTGAGGACGTGAACCTGTCGGAAGAGCTGGTGCCCATGTCCGCCGCTCCGGCCGCCCTGCCCACGGTGCTCTCGCCGGTGGCCTCCGGCACGGCTGTGCAGAGTGGCGGCGGCGCAGAAATCGATTACTCCAACAGCAAGGACGGGTATGTCATGGCCCGCTTCGCGGCCGCGAACAGCAAGCGGTTGCGGGTGCAGGTGACCGGCCCCACCACCACCTATACCTATGATCTGCCCACCGGGAGCTGGGTCACCTTCCCGCTGTCCGATGGCAACGGCGCCTATAAGACCACCGTGCTGCAGAACACTTCCGGAAAGAAGTACGCGATTCTGGCATCCGCCAGCTTCCAGGTGACGCTGACGGATGAGTTTGCTCCGTTTATCCGGCCCAACCAGTATGTGAACTATGAGGGGGCCGCCAATACCATCGCCATGGCGGCGCAGCTGACCAATGGTATCAGCAAACCGCTGGATAAAGTGGGCGCGGTGTATAATTATGTGGTGAAGAACCTGACCTACGACAGAGCGAAGGCTGCCTCCGTGACCAGCGGCTACCTGCCCGATCTGGACAAGGTGCTGGCCAGCAAGACGGGCATCTGCTTTGACTACGCGGCCTTGATGACCGGTATGTTGCGCAGCCAGGGAGTTCCCTGCAAGTTGGTGGTGGGTTACGCGGGTACCCAGTATCATGCCTGGGTCAGTGTGTGGACACAGGAGACCGGCTGGGTGGAGGGCGCCATCTTCTTTGACGGCACCACCTGGCATCGGATGGATCCTACCTTTGCCTCTTCCGCTAACAGCAGTGCCGAAATTCTGCAGTATATTGGCAATGGTAGCAACTATACGGTGAAATACCTCTACTGAGCCTGGGGGAATTTATGAGACGACAAATTTCCAACGACGACATTGCGAGTTTGTGCCTGGAGCTATCGCTGCTTCTCCACGCTGGGGTGAGCACGGGGGATGCGCTGTCCCTGCTCAGCGAGGAGGGAGACCGGCGGGGTATGCTCAAGGCCATGGCGGAGCGGGTGGACAGCGGCGAAACGCTGTCCGCCGCTTTGCGTGAGAGCGGGGCCTTCCCCACCTATGTCTGCGGGCTGGTGGAGGTGGGCGAGCGGACGGGCAGGACCGAGGAGGCCCTGTCCGCCCTGTCGCGGTATTACGAGGACCGGGTTCGGCTGAGCCGGCGGGTGCGCTCCGCGCTGTTGTACCCGGCGGTTATGCTGGCGCTGATGCTGGTGGTGATCGGGGTGCTGCTGGTGCGGGTGCTGCCCATCTTCGACGACGTGTACGCCTCACTGGGCGGGCGGCTCACCGGGGTGGCCGCGGGCCTGCTCACCTTGGGGCGGTGGCTGGAAGGCGTCATGCCCGTTTTGTACCTCGTGGTGGCGGCACTGGCTCTGGTCGTATTGCTGTTCTCGGTGGTGGGGCCGCTGCGCCGGGGGGTCGTGTCACTGTGGCAGAGGACCCGGGGGGACAGGGGCGTGTCCCGGAAGCTGAACAACGCCCGGCTGGCCCAGGCTTTGGCTATGGGCATGGCCAGCGGCCTGCCGGTGGACGAGGCGGTGGCGCTGTCCGCCGGGCTGATGGAGGGCGGGGCGAAAAAGCGGTGCGAGAGCTGCCGGAAGCGGCTGGAGGACGGCGAGAGCCTGGGGGACGCGCTGAAGCGCAGCGGTCTGCTCCCCGCCCGGCAGAGCCGCCTTTTGGAGCTGGGCCAGCGCAGCGGCGCGGGAGACGCGTCCATGGAGAAGATCGCCCGGGACTTAAGCGAGGAGGGCGAGGCCGCCCTGGACGCGCTGGTGGGCCGGGTGGAGCCGGCCCTGGTGCTGGTGTGCTCGATGTTGGTGGGGCTGATCTTGCTGTCGGTGATGTTGCCGCTGATGCACATCATGAGCGCCATCGGGTGAGCCTATGGGGAAAAAGAAGAGCGGAGCGGCCGCCCTCCTGCGGGGCCTATTGCTCCCGCTGGCGGCCGCGGCGGTTTTGCT
>CATLHC010000033.1 GCA_949948775.1 uncultured Oscillospiraceae bacterium | reverse complement strand
CCATCCTTGAGGGTACCGTTCTGCCCCGCCAGCTGGTCAAGTCCCTGGCTCAGGGCGGCGGTCCCGGCCTGGAGCTGGGAAGCGCCCGCGCTCAGACCGTCCGCCCCCTGCTGGAGCTGAGCGGCCCCAGCCGCCAGCCGGTCGACGCCGGATACCAGCTCCTTGGAGCTGTCCAGCAGGGTGCACAGCCCGTCGTAAAGCCGGGAGGAGCCGTCCAGCAGTTGGTCCATGGCGCCGGTGAGCTCATCCAGTTTGCCGTCCAAATCGTCCAGACCATCAAATTCTCCGGCCCCGTCAGCCGTATCGTTGAATAGTCCGTTGGCGGCTAAAGTGACAGTGGTCTCCAGCTCGAAGCCTGTCACATCGGCGGTGATCTCCACATAGTCGGGCAGGTCCAGGGTGTCCCGGTCCAGACCCAGGCTTTCCTGGAGGCCGGGGAAGGCCAGCCCGGCCACGATGGTGCGGTCGCCGTCGTTTAAGATCTTTCCGTTGGTGACGGATACGTTGGAGAAGACGTCGTTGTCCAGCAGCACTCCGGTGAGCATGGCGAAGGGGACGTAAATTTTCTCCTGCTTCCCGCCCACGTCCATCAGCTCGTACCGGCTGTTGGCGTAATCAAAGCGGATGGTCACCCGGCCGCTCTTGCCCGCCAGCTCCTCGGGGGAGACGGACCGGCCGTCCAGGGCATAGGATACCGCCACAGTTACCGGCAGCTCTTTATCGACGCTGCCCTGGTAGTAGACGTCGTTTCCCCGCGCGTCCCAGACGCAGGAGTTCTCGCCGCCCAGGGTGTAGGTCTCGTCCCCCTTCACGTTCTCGATGCCGGACAGTTCGGTCACGTCGCTGAGGAGCGCGTCGCCCCGGGTGTTGCGCACCCAGTCGCTGACGATGATCTTATCCACCGAGCCGTCGGCGGCGGCCAGGACGTACACCGTCTCATCCTTCACATTCCGCGCTGTGCCGGCGGAGAGAGATTTTATCCCGGCTCCCGTGGGAGCGGGCGCGGAACCGGTGTCCCCCGTGGTGTTCATGGCATATGCCGCGCCGCCCAGGCCGCCTGCGGCCAGCAGGGCGCAAAGGGTGACGCTGAGCGCTTTCATAACAGGCTTCTTCATTTTACATAGACCTCCTGATTGGAAATTTGAGGGTGCTTGGGCTGCCGCATGCCCGCGGTGGTGGCGCAGATGAGCTTGTCGCACAGCAGCAGCAGGGCGGGCAGGACGAAGATAACAGATATCATGCTGACGACCGCCCCCCGGGCCATGAGCATGCACATGGAGCTGATGATATCAATCTCGGAGTAGACGGCCACCCCAAAGGTGGCGGCGAACAGCCCCGTGCCGGACACAATGATGGACGGGATGGAGGTGGACAGGGCGGTGTACACCGCCTTTTTCTTATCCGCTCCGTTGATCCGTTCTGTTTTATAGCGAGTCGTCATCAAAATGGCGTAGTCCACCGTGGCGCCCAGCTGAATGGTGCTGATGCAGATGGGGGCGATGAAGGGCAGGCTCTGGCCCAGATAGTGGGGGAGCCCTAAGTTGACGAAGATGGCCGCCTCAATGACGGCGATGAGGATGAAGGGCAGGGTGAAGCTCTTTTCCACCAGGGCGATGATGAGGAAGATAGCGATGATGGACACGGCGTTGACCATTTTGAAGTCGTGGTCGGTGGTCTGAATCATGTCCTTCATGCAGGGGGCCTCACCGATGAGCATCCCACCCTGGTCGTATTTCTTCAGAATTTGGTTCAGCTCCGTGATCTGGCCGTTCACCGCGTCGCTGGCCACCTTGTACTCGGAGTTGATGAGCAGCAGACGCCAGTTGTCGCTTTTCAGCTTTTCGGTAACGGACTGGGGCAGGAACTCCTCAGGAATCCGGGAGCCCATCACCGACTCCATGCCCAACACGTACTTCACGCCATCCACAGCCTCCATCTCGTCCGCCATGGCCCGTACGTCCTTGGCGGGCAGCGCGGCGTCCACCAGCAGCATGTGGGTGGAGGCGATGTTGAAGTCGCTGCGGAGCTTGCCCTCGGCGACGACATACTCCATGTCCTCGGGGAGACACTGGCCCATGTCGTAGTACACCTCGCCGTTGGCTTTATTGTAGCCGTACAGCGCCGGGGGCAGGATGAGGACAAAGACGGCCAGGAAGGCGGGGAAGGCGCGCACCACGCCGCCGGACAGCCTGCCCATATTGGGGATGAGGGAGCGGTGACGGGTTTTCTGCAGGGGCTTGTCGAACACCAGGATCAGGGCGGGCAGCACGGTGACGCAGCCCAGCACGCCCAGCAGCACGCCCTTGGCCATGACGACGCCCAGGTCCCGGCCCATGGTGAAGGACATGAAGCACAGCGCGATGAAGCCGGCCACGGTGGTGATGGAACTGCCCACCACGGAGGTGAGGGTGGCCTGGATGGCGCAGGCCATGGCCTCTTTGTTGTCCTCATGGAGCTGGCGCTGCTCGTTGTAGCTGTTCCACAGGAAGATGGAGTAGTCCATGGTGACGGCCAGCTGGAGTACTGCGGACAGAGCCTTAGTGATGTAGGAGATCTCTCCCAGGAAGTAGTTGGAGCCCAGGTTCATCAGGATCATCATGCCGATGCTGGCCAGGAACACGAAGGGCACCAGCCAGCTGTCCAGCAGGAGCAGCATGGCCGCGCAGGCCAGGGCCACGGCGATGCCCACATAGATGGGTTCCTCCGCCTCGCACAGATCCTTCAAATCGGTGACCAGGGCGGACATGCCGGACACGAAGCACCGCTCCCCGGCCAGCGCCCGGATCTCCCGGATGGCGTCCATGGTCAGGTCAGAGGAGGTGGAGGTGTCGAAGAACACCGCCATCATGGTGGCGTTTTCGGTGTTGAAGGCGTCATAGAGCCTGTCGGGCAGCAGCTCCATGGGGACGGACAGGTCCATGATCGAATCGTACCACAGCACGGTGTCCACATGGTCCACCCGTTCCACCTGCTTTTTCAGGGCGGCGGCGTCCTTGGCGGGCATATCCTCCAGGATCAGGAAGGAGAAGGCCCCCTTGTGGAAGTCCTCCAGCAGCTCGTTCTGGCCGATGACGGTGTCCATGTCCTCGGGCAAATAGTTGAGCATGTCGTAGTTCACCCTTGTGCCCGCCATGCCCAGTGCCGAGGGGATCAGGAGCAGAAGGGCGAGGATCAGGATGGGGACGCGGTACTTGACCACCGCTTTGGAAAATTTCATGCAGCATACATCCTTTCACAGTTCACAATGTTTCATCTTCTACCTCGAAGGAGCTGACTTCAATAACGTCGGGCCGCTGATGGCTCACGATTTTCACTGTGCTCAGCGCCACGCACAGGGTCAGAACTCCCTCCGCCAGCAGCGCCGCGCCCAGCAGCACCGTCAGCAGCCGGACGCTGTTCCAGGGACGGAACACCAGGGCCAGCCCCACCACGCCGGTGACAACGGCCAGGGCCAGCGTCACCCACCAGGCGGAGATGCCGAACCGCCTGGCGTCCACAGCGATCTGGACCTTGAACAGAGCGTCGGTGAGAATGGCGATGCCCAGGGCGATGAACAGAAAGTCCAGCGCCTCTCCGGGGCGGGCCAGCACCAGCGCCCCCAGGGCGATGAGCAGCAGCCCGAAGCCCAGGTCGTACTGGAAGGCCAGCCGAAACAGGTCCTTGGAGAAATAGCCCACCAGCTTGACGACGCCGAACACGATCATGGCCGTGCCCAGCGCCCGGCTGATGACCAGGCCGGACAGCCCGGGCTTTGCGATGAACAGCACCCCGGCGGCACAGAACACCAGGGACATGACGATGGAGCCGGCCTTGGCCACCCACATGGGGACTGTGCAGCGGTTTTTCATGGTTTACACCTCCTGACGAACTTGGCTTTCCCTTGTGTGATTGTGAGTATAGCAGAGGGCAAAAGTGTCCGCCATGGGCAGAAAAAGGCCCCGTGCCCAAAAATCAGGCACGGGGCGGAAGCTGTCTGAAATTCCAACACGGGACGGGCCTGTGCCCAAAATTTAGGCACGGGCCCGTCCCGTGTTGGAACGCGCGGGTCATTGGGCCAGTTGCTCCACCCAGCTCTTCTGCAGCGCGCATACCCGGCGGAAATAGTCCGCGATGTCGTCTTTCATGCCGCCGTTGAGCCAGTCGATGACCGAGCCGAAGCACTCGCACTTGTGAAAGCGGATGAGCACCTGCAGGTCCTCCTCGCTGAGCGCCTTTCCGGTGAATTCCGCCTTTAAATAGGTGGATACGATGTACTGGCAGCCGTCCATGAGATACCGCTCGAACACGTCACGGCTCAGGGAGTGATAGATGTGATAAATCGCCCGCTTGTTTTCCATCACCAGCTCAATGACCGCGTCGAAGCACTCCTCCACCGACGAGATGGTGGGGTGGTTTTGGATCAGGGCCTGGACCTGCTCGCCCACGATCTCCTCCACCAGAGCGGGCAGGTCCTCAAAGTGATAATAGAAGGAATTGCGGTTGATGCCGCAGTCCTCCACGATGTCCTTGACGGTGATCTGGTTCAGGGGCCGCTGGTTGAGCAGTTTCAAAAAGGTCTCCTTGATGGCCTTTCGGGTGAAATTTGGCATGGCCGCACCTCCAGCAGTTTTTGCTGTTTTTAAACTACATGGCGGGACGGAAAAAGTCAAGCGCTATTTTGGCGGGGCGGGTCCGAAAAAAGCGGGAGACGCCCCTTGACAGGCTGGTCTACTTGGTGTAAACTAAAAGCAGACGACAAACAGTAGACCAAACCGTGAGGAGTGACTGAGAATGGCGCAATATAGGCTGGGCGAGGTGGAGTCCGCCTTCGCTGCCCTGATCTGGGACAACGAGCCGCTGGCCTCCAGCCGTCTGGTGGAGCTGTGCGCGGAAAAGCTGGACTGGAAGAAGTCCACCACCTACACCGTGCTGCGGCGCCTGTGTGAGCGGGGCATTTTCCAAAACGAGGGCGGAACGGTGAGCGCCCGCATCAGCCGGGAGGAGTTCGCCGCCCGCCAGAGCGAGGAGTTCGTGGACCAGACCTTCGACGGCTCCCTGCCCCAATTCCTGGCGGCCTTCACCCGCCGCAAGAAGCTGAGCCGGGAGGAGGTCGACCAGCTCCAGCGGCTCATCGACGAGAACAGGGGGTAGTTCCTTTTTCTTGAAAGAAAGAGGAACCGAAAAAGAACTTTGAGCCGTAACCAGCGCAGACTGTGACTGCGGGGGTTCCGCTCGGCAACGCCGCGTGAGATGGATGGAGGCTCAGAAAGGAGCTTACTTTTATGGAAAATCTGTTTGAGACCGTGCTGGGCATGAGCGGCACGGCGTCGATTGTCATTCTTCTGGTGCTGCTGGCCCGTCTGGCCCTGCGGAAAGCGCCCAAGGTGTTTTCCTATGCTTTGTGGGCAGTGGTGCTGTTCCGGCTGCTGTGTCCCCTCACCATTGAGAGCGCGTTCAGCCTGCTCCCGACAGCTCAGGTGGAGGACGTCCCTGGGCTGGGAGACGCTCCGGCCCAGGTCATCCAAGTCCAGACCGGCATCACCACCGTGGACCAGCAGGTCAACGACTTTTTCCTCCACCATCCCTATCAGGGGCTGCCCGACCTGCCAGAATACGCTGAGCTTCCGCCCCAGGAGCCCAGGTCCGCCATTCAGCAGGGGGGAGACGTGTCGGACTGGCGCACGGTGCCCGCGGCGGTCTGGCTGGCCGGAGCCGCCCTCCTGTTGGGGTACAGCGCTTTGTCCCTGCTGAGGCTGCGGCGGAGGCTGGTGGGGTCCGTGCCGCTGGCGGGGGAGGAAAATGTCCGCCTGGCCGACCACATCCCCTCGCCCTTCGTGCTGGGGCTGCTGCGGCCGAAGATCTACCTGCCCTCCGATCTCCCCGAGGGCGAGCGGGACTATATCCTCCTCCACGAGCGCACCCACATCCGGCGGGGCGACCACATCCTCCGGGCCCTGGCCTGGCTGGCGCTGGCGGTACACTGGTTCAACCCCCTGGTGTGGCTGGCCTTCCACCTGGCGGGGAAAGACATGGAGATGTCCTGTGACGAGGCGGTGCTGCATAGGATGGGCCGGGACGTCCGGGCAGACTACTCCACCTCCCTGCTGCGGCTGTCCCAGGGCGGGAAGCTTCCGGTCGGCCCCCTGGCCTTCGGGGGCGGCGACCCCCAGAGCCGGATCAAGAACGTGCTCAGCTATAAGAAGCCCGCCCTGTGGGTGATGGCCGTGGGGCTTTTGGCGGTGCTGACGGCCTGCACGACCCTGGCCACCAGCCGGGGTGAGAAGCCGGGCGCGTCCGGCCTCAATTGGAACGATCTGACCGCTGATCTGACCTTCTCCCTGGAGAAAGGGGAGGGTGGCCGGTATGTCTGCATGCAGGGCAGTGTGGGCGATACGGCGCTGACCCGGGGGGCGTCCTGGCACCCCGAGGCCGTGTGGGGGGAGTACCCCGATGGGGAGCTGTCCCTGGTGTATCCGGCCTTCACCGATGGGATTGAGGCGAACATCAGGGCCTGGTGGGCGGACGAGGAGCGCACGTCGGTCACGGTGTCCACCAGTATGACGGCCATGCTCAGCAGCCAGTTCAACGTGGGCTGGTGGGACTTTACCGTGGAGCTGACCGGCGGGACCGTCACCGAGATGGCCGCCCGGTCCATGCGGGAGGGCTATCCGGATGGGGAGACCCGCATGTATCCTGAATCCATCACGGACGAGGAGGCGGTGAAGGCCGCCCGCGTGGCCGCCAAGCTGCTGACGGCGGCGGAAGACTTCTACGCCAACGCCCGGTCCGACTCCCCGCTGGGCTTCACCCCGGTCTATACCATGTACGAGCAGGGCCGCATCAGAGTGGAGGGCGAGGGGCTTGGGCGGAGGGCCTTCCTGGAGTGGAGTCCCGAGGCCAGCCTCTACTTCGCCGGGGACCCCGGCGGGCTGTGCCCCGTGCTGGCGGGGGAGAAGGCGGAGGGCGGCGCAAGCTGGGCGGACCAGGACAGGACCGCCGTGGAGGTCGTGTTCGGCGTCAATGACGAGCGGGTGGTCAGCGGCACGATTTGCGGTTTCCGCATCCAATTCACGGCGGACCTGGACAGCGGCACGATTACCGAAAAGGATTTCCAGTCCATGGTGGAGGGCGAGACCCTGGAGCTCACCGACGAGGAGATGACCGGCATGGCCCGCATCCTGGCGGCGCTGATGCAGGGGGCGGAGGACTATTATAAAAGCGATCCTCCGCTGACGCCGACAGAGCTCTTGGCGCCCACCGTGCTGGGGGTCTCCTATGCCCTGGACGAGACGGGCAGGGGGGTGTCCATCACCGGGCTGGACTGCGGCGGGGCGGTCTGGATGCCGGTGGAGCTTCAGATAAACACCTACCTGGACCTGCCGGAGCAGGGGGCGCTGGGTTATCTCAGCATGACAAATCCCCGGCTTTTGGGCGGATATTTTGCCAGTGCCTATGGCAACGCCGTGGTCCTCTACTACCCGGAAGAGGACGGTCCCCTGCTGGCGGTGGCGTTTGACGATTACACCGAGAGCGTTAATGATCCTGGCATCATCTGGTTCACCGTGGACCTGGCTGCCCGGAAGGTCCTGGGGCGGGAGATCATAGGCTATGCGGAACAGGCCCCGGCCCCGGAGTTTTCGGACGAGAAGCTGGTGGACATGGCCGGGACGCTGGCCGGGATGATTGAGGGTGCGGCGGATTACTATGCCGACGCCTCCAACCCGCCCCCGGAGGAAGGCCCTCTGCCCTTTGACCAGCCCCTGCGGCTGTGGTTCGCCAGCGGCGCGGGGGCATGGCGCACCGCCCTGACCCTCCACGCGGACGGCTCCTTTGAGGGGCGGTACGACGACTCCGACCTGGGCGTCTTTGGAGAGGATTACCCCATGGGGACCCAGTATACCTGCACCTTCCACGGGCGGTTCGGGGATGTCAGGCAGGTGACGGACGCCTCCTGGTCTCTGACCCTGGAGGAGCTGACGCTGGACACCGGCCACCCCATCGGCGAGGAGTGGATCGCGGAGCGCACCCGGTACATCTCCAGCGCGCCCAACGGTCTGAACGGAAAAAACGGGCCGCTGGAGAGCGGCGCGCAGTTCGTGCTCTACACCCCCGAGGCCTCCGGGGAGCCGGGCGGGGAGCTGTACGGGATGGAAAACGAGTCCTCCGAGCTGAACTTGTTCTGGCATTGGTGGCCCCAGCGGTACGCCATCAGTGAGGGCGCGGGCGGCACGCTGGGCTGCTACGGCCTGCGCAATGTGGAAACAAACGACGGCTTCTTTGGTCTCAGCGCCTGGGGGATCGCGCCGGAGCAGCCCAGGAATTAATTGGTAAAAGTGAATCAAACGGATTCTTTGTTGACATCGGGGCCGATTTCCGCTAAAATAAAGCGCGAACGGCCGGTATGAAGCCGCCCGGAGCGCCGAAGCGCTCGTATCTCATCCCAACCCCGGCGCTTTGAACCGTGTACCAAGAAGGTACGCGCTTCCTCTCAAGAGGAAGGGCGTACCTTTTTACTCACTCCGGCCGGGCGGGAATGTCTCAGGAGGTATTTCCGTGTCTTTGTCATCCGTGAAGAAACTCACTGTCTGCGGCGTGTGCGTCGCCCTGTGCGCCGTGCTGCCCCCCGTGTTCCATATGGTGGGACTGGGCAGCGTCCTCTCCCCCATGCACATCCCGGTGCTGCTGTGCGGGCTGGTGTGCGGCTGGCCCTACGGCGCGTTCTGCGGTGTGGCCGGGCCGCTGGCGGCCCACCTGATCAACGGCGCGCCCCCTGCCGCCATGCTGGTGTCCATGGTCCCGGAGCTTCTGGTGTACGGCCTGGTCTGCGGCCTGCTGGTGAAGCTGATCCACACCGGGAATCTATACGCCGACCTCTACTGCGCCCTGGTGCCCGCCATGCTGGCGGGCCGGGTGGTGGGCGGCGCGGCCCGCGCCCTGTTTATGATGGGCGGAGGCGAGCGCTACACCCTGGCCATGTGGGCGGGGGCCTATCTGGTCCAGGCCGTACCCGGTATCATCCTGCACCTGATCCTGGTGCCCGCGCTGGTGGTAATGCTGGCCAAGGCGGGGCTGATCCCCAGCCGTTACCCCCGGCGGACGATGGGGGAAAACGCGGCGGCGTAAGAGCCGCCTGATCAAAACCGCTCCAACCGGGGGGAACGACGATGCGAAAAGGGCTGCGGGAGACGCTGATCACCCATGCCGGGAGATATCCGGCCATGACGCCCCAGGACGGGGTGAAGCTGATTTATCAAAATGAATTCGGCGGGGGACACCTCGTCACGGACCCGATGGAAAGCCTGGAACGGCTGCGCACGGAATATTTCGCGGCGCCCCGCGCCCCCTCCGCCCCGCTGGCGGAGGAGATCGGAAACGGCCTGGTGCGGATTATGCTGGCGGGCCTGGACCCTGAGGAGTATCCGCTGGAGGCGCTGAACGCGGATTTTGTCCGCTCGGCGCGGCTCCACCGGGGCAGCAGAGAGGCGTTTTTGAACAAGCTGGATGTGCTGCGGGCCTTGGCGGAGGAGGAGGTCTTCGGGTTCTCGCTCCAGGAGCTGGAGGACTATCTGCGGCCATACGTCGCCGCGGGCTGCCCCCCGGTGTCCCACAGCGAGGGCTATCGCACGGCGTACCGGCCCTCCTACCGGGTGGTGCTGCGCTCCGCCTGCCTGCCCCTGCTGGTGCGGGAGGCCCAGGCGCTCAGCGCCGCCAGAGGCCGGACCATTGTGGCGCTGGACGGCCGGTGCGCCTCCGGCAAGACCACCCTGGCGGTGGAGCTGGCCCGCCGGTATGGCTGGAGCGTGGTCCATATGGACCACTTTTTCCTCCGCCCCGAGCAGCGCTCCCCCGAGCGGTATGCCTGGCCCGGCGGCAATGTGGATCACGAGCGCTTCTTGAAAGAGGTGCTGCTCCCCCTGCGCTTGGGGGAGAGGGCGGTGTACCGGCCCTTTGACTGTCACAGGCAGAAGCTGCTGCCCCCGCTCCCCTTTGAGCCCGGCCCGGTGGTGCTGGTGGAGGGTTCCTACGCCTGCCATCCGGCGCTGTGGGACTGCTATGATATTCGGGCGGTCCTCACCGTGGACCCCCAGGTCCAGATGGAACGGATCATCCGCAGGGAGGGCGAGGACTGCGCTCAGGTGTTCCGGGAGAAGTGGATTCCCTTGGAGGAGCGGTATTTCTCCGCCTTCGAGGTGGAGCGCCGGTGCGATTACCGGCTGGAGGTGTAAAAAACAGCGGGGGGTTTCCCTCCGCTGTTTTTGCCTACTTGCCGCCGGTCAGCTCCTGCCACCACTCGATGAGGCGGAATTTCAGCACATAGCCGCCGTCCTGCCCGGTGATGAGGGCCACCTGGTCCTCGGACAAGACCCCCTCCGCCGCCGACTCCACGCTCTGCTCAGACACCGAGGCTAGGCACAGGGGCGGGAACACCACGCACCACCAGTTGCGGCCCCGGCCCGCTCCGACGGTGACCTTCAGCGCCCGGTACTGGCCCGCCGGGAGGGAAAAGCCGTCATATTCCTTGGTGGGGAACCATTGATCGTCCAGCGTGACGGCCACCCGGTCCCGATTGCCCGTCCGGGCCAGGGCTTCCGCCCCCGCCTGGGCCAGCTCGTCCAGGCGGGGGGCCAGGATCTCCTCCGCCTCCCGGCGGTCGCGGACGCCCTCCAGCAGCCGAGAGGCCCGTGTGAGCACCGCGTCCCGCACCAGCAGCTTTCGGGCCTGGTCGGCCTCCGAGTCGGAGTTGGCCACCACATGGAGGCGCAGTACCCGGCCGGCCAGGGCGGTCTCGCTGGCGCTGGCCCACACCCCCACGGTGAGGGTCAGACCGAAGGCCAGAAACAGCGCCGCCTCCCACAGCCGCAGCTTGAAGGAAGTAGAAGTTCGCATAAAAACACCGTCCTATGTATCCATTTGCCGCCCCGGCCGCTGCGCGGGGAGGTGATGGGTACAGTATGGACGGTGTTTTCCGCTTTTATACCGTCGGCCCGGCGGGTCCGCACAAAAATACGTCCCGGTAGCTCTCGCCCAGACGGTCACAGGCATCCTGGGCCCGGGCTTGGTCTTCAAACAGCCCGAACACGGTGGGTCCGCTGCCCGACATAGACGCCCCCAGGGCCCCGCAGTCGATGAGCGTACTCTTGATTTCCCGAATCTCCGCCAGGCGGCGGGGTTCCAGCACGTCCTCAAACACGTTGTACAGCCGCCGGGCCACCCCGGCCAAATCGCCCGACTCCAGAGCGGCCAGCACCCCGGCGGTATCCGGGCGGCGGACGATTTTACGCACGTTGACCCGGGAGAAGAGCTGGGGAGTGGAGATGGAGAAGGAGGGCTTGCAGGCCGCGATGTGGCAGGGTGGGAGAGGGGGCAGGGGAGTGAGGACGTCCCCTCGATCTTCCGCCAGGGCGGTGCCGCCCAGTATGCAGAAGGGCACGTCGGAACCTACCTGCCGCCCGATCTCCGCCAGCTGGGCGGGGGACAATCCCGCGCCGGCCAGCTCGTTCATAGCCCGCAGCACGGCGGCGGCATCGGCGCTGCCTCCCGCCAGCCCCGCGCAGACAGGGATGCGTTTTTGAATGGATACGTCCACTTCGCCCCCCAGCCCGGTGGAGGCCCGGAAGGCGGCGGCGGCCATCTGGGCCAGATTTTTCCCCCCGGTGGGCAGGAAATGGAGGTTGGACACCGCCCGGCCCTCCCCCCCTTGGGCGGGGGTGACGGTGAGGGTGTCCGCCAGAGTGACGGACTGCATCACCATCCGCATGTCGTGGTAGCCGTCCTCCCGGCGGCGCAGGATGTCCAGGGTCAGGTTGATCTTTGCGTTGGCAGTGAGTTCCATGGCGCACTCCTTGTCTGTCTACTGGCCGCTGGGAGCCAGTACTTTCGCCGCCGCCACCGCCATGGCGGGGCGGTCCAGGGGCCGGTTCAAAAACCGCTCCAGGGCCAGCACCGCCTGCCACACCAGCATGGGCAGACCGTTCAGCGTTTTCAGCCCCCGGCGTTTCGCCTGAGCCAGCAGCTCCGTCTGATTGGGGTGATAGATGAGGTCAAACACCGCTGCCCCAGGGGGCAGGGCGTCCAGGAAGGAGAAGTTCTCGAATTGGCTGGGGCAGCCCTCCATGCCCAGGTTGGTGCAGTTCATCAACAGCTGGGACCGCGCCGCGCATTTGCGCAGGGTCGCCCCGTCAAAGGCGGCGGGGGTCAGCCGCCCCGACGGGTCCCGGGCGCACAGCTCCTCCGCCCGTGCCGCGGTGCGGTTGCAGACGTAGACCCGTTCCGTCCCTGCCTGAGACAAGGCCAGGGCCACCGCTCTGGCCGCGCCCCCGGCCCCCAGCAGGGTGACGGTGCGGCCCGCCGGGTCCAGCCCCAGGCCGTCCTGCAGCGCCGCCACCGCCCCGGCCCCGTCGGTGTTGAAGCCCATCCACCTCCCGTCCCGCAGGCAGACGGTGTTCACCGCACCCACGGTCTGCGCGGCGGGGTCAACTTCATCGAGGAGGGGAATCAGGTCTTCCTTGTGGGGCATAGTGGCGTTGAAGCCGGTGACGCCGTTTTCCCTGGCCCAGATCAAATACTGGGACAGCTCCCCCCGGCGGACCACCCGGGCGGTATAGGGGACGTCCAGCCCCAAGGCCCCCAGCATAGCCGTATGGATGGCGGGGGATTTGGAGTGGAGGACGGGGTCGCCGATCACCTGCAGCTTCATCTGCCGCCCTCCAAAAAGTAATCCATGGCCATCAGGTAGCCGTCAAAGCCGTGACCGTAGAGCTGGCCCACACAGGCGGGGGCGGTGACGGACACCGCCCGAAAAGGCTCCCGCTGGTCGATGTGGCTGATGTGGACCTCATAGGCGGGCACGTCCACCGCCTTCAGCGCGTCCAGAATAGCGTAGCTGTAGTGGGTATAGGCGCCGGGGTTGATGACGATGGCGTCATAAACGCCGTCGGCGGCGTGGATCTGGTCGATGATGGCCCCCTCGTGGTTGGACTGGAAGCAGTCCGCCGTGGAGCCGCGGGCGGCGGCGTGGTCCCGGATGAGCTTGCACAGGGCCTCATAGCTCCGGTCCCCGTAGATGCCCGGCTCCCGCCTGCCTAAAAGATTTAAGTTGGGACCGTTGACAACGAGAAATTTCATGGCTGGAATACCTCCGAATAAATGGTGGAAATGAGGTCCGAGGCAGCCTGGGGACCGCCCCCGCAGGGGATAATATAATCCGCCCACCGGCGATAGAGGGGGACTCGGTTCTGATACCGCCGAAGAAAGTCGTCCCGCCCCGATTGGGCCAGGGGCCGGCCGGATACGTCCAAGCTGTCGTAAGTCTCTCCCGGGTCCCGGTCCAGCCAGAACACCGGGCCGCTCTCCTTGAGAGGGGCGATGGCCTCGTCCCGGAGGGGCAGGCCGCCGCCGCAGGCGACGATAAGCCCCCGCTGTCCGCTCAGCTCCCGGCACAGCTCCAATTCCAAGGAGCGGAAATGCGCCTCGCCGCAATTCTGAAATATATCCCGGACGGCGCATCCCTGGCGTTGTTCGATGAGGGTGTCGGTGTCTGCCAGCGGCCGATTAAATCGCCGGGCCAGCAATGTGCCCACGGTGGTTTTCCCGCACCCCATCATCCCGATCAAGACGATATTCTGAGGCATAACGTTCCCTCCATCCAACCAGTTCAAACGCGGCGCCGGAACAAGCACTCCTGAACAGACGGTCCGGCACTGAGGCGCAGGACAATAGACCCACCCAATGCTCCAATGACCAAACACCGGCGGCAGCACAAATAGAAGCACCGGCGTCGAAAGCCATACGCGCCGGAAGAACCCGCGTCCGTTTACCGTATAGGCCTCTCCCGTAAACCGGGGGTTCTTTGGGGTAAGCCCGACTGCGTACAGGGAGTGTCCGCCCGGAGGGCTGCCCCCTAAGTGTGTCTTTGCTTACTTTCTGCACAAGCAGAAAGTAAGTCGCCGAAGGCCCGATGGCCTCAATCCAGGTTGGACGGGAACCAGCCCAGCACGCGGAACTCGCCTGTTGTCTGGGCCAGCTCGTGGAGAGCGTCGCCCACCGCCGGGTCGTCCGGCGCTCCGGTAAACTCCAGGAAAAACATGTACTCCCAGCTCCGTTCCGGCAGAGGCCGGGACTCCAGCTTGACCATGTTCAGCCCGTGGACCGCGAACACCGTCAGCACCTCGTGCAGCGACCCCGCCTCGTGGGGCAGGACGAACAGAGTGCTGATTTTGTCCGCCCCCGGCCGCAGCTCCAGCCGGGGAGAGACTACCACGAACCGGGTGGTGTTGCGGCTGTTGTGGTTGATGGCGTGGGCCAGGATGGTCAGCCCGTAGATCTCCGCCGCCCTGGCCGAGCAGATGGCGGCCTTGGTGACGTCGCCGCTGCCCGCCACCATCTGAGCCGACCCGGCGGTATCCGCCTGGGGCACCTGTTTCCAGTCCGGGTGGGCGTTAAGGTAGCGCTCACACTGGAACAGCCCCTGCTCGTGGGAGTAGACGTGGGTAATGGTATCCAGCGTGGCCCCCGGCAGGGCCATGAGGCAATGCTCCACCTTGACGGTGGTCTCTCCCACCATGTAGCACTCGTACTGGGTCAGCAGGTCGTAGATCTGCCGGATGGCCCCGGTGGAGCTGTTCTCGATTGGCAGGACGGCATAGTCCGCCCGTCCCTCCCGCAGGGCCAGAAAGCAGTCCTCAAACTGCTCCAGCCCGGCGGCGTCCACGTCCCCGCCGAAGAAGTTGACGGCCGCCTGCTCGCTGTAGGCCCCCGGCACCCCCTGGTATACCACACGGGGGGAGGGCACGGGGCCGCGGGCGCCGGCCTGGGCCTGACGCCAGCGGAGGACGCCGGGGTTGTCCGCCCCTTGGCCCATCAGGTCCCGCTGCTGCCGCCGGGACAGGGCCATCACCGTCTGATACAGGGTGATGACGGCGGGGCGAAGCTCCTCCCCGGCCAGCTCCCCCTTGTCCTGGAGCACCTGCCGCTCCCGCGCCTGGTCCAGCACCGGGATGCCCTGGGAACGTTTGTATTCCCCCACCCTGCGGGTCACGTCCATCCGCTGCCGGAACAGCGCCACCATCTGGCGGTCGATGGCGTCGATGTCCCGGCGCAGGCTCTGCAAATCGTCCATCAGCGGTATCTCTCCTTTAATTCGGCGTAGTGCTCGGCGTTGCGGCGCAGGCCGGCGATCTCCTCCTGCGTCAGAGGCCGGACCACCTTGGCCGGATTGCCCAGCACCAGGGAGCCGTCCGGGGCGTCCAGCTTCCCCGTGGCCACCGCGCCCGCCCCCACCAGGCAGTTTTTGCCGATTTTGGCGAAGTCCAGCAGGATGGCCCCCATGCCCACGATGGTGTTGTCCCCCACGCTGGCCCCGTGGACGACGGCCCCGTGGCCCACGGACACCCAGTCCCCCAGCACCGTGGGGGCCTTCTCCGAGTGGAGCACACAGCAGTCCTGGATGTTGCATCCCCGGCCCAATATGATGGGTCTGCCGTCCCCCCGCAGGACGGCGTTAAACCACACGGAGCAGTCGGAACCCAAGGTCACGTCGCCCACTACCGCCGCCCCTGGGAAGATCATCACGCTCTCATCGCTTTGACGTAAAGTTTTCAAATCCATGACAGATACCTCACAGTATTCATATTCCCATCAGCTCACATGCCGCCAGCGCCGCCGCGGCCTCGATGACCGGCACCGCCCGGTGGACCACGCAGGGGTCGTGACGGCCCGTCAGCTCCAGTACGGCGTTTTCGTGTTTCGCCATGTCCACGGTGAACTGCTGCCGGGCGATGGAGGGGGTGGGGCGCATGGTCACCTCAAACACCAGGGGCATGCCGTTGGTGATGCCGCCGTTGATCCCTCCGGCGCAGTTCTGCTCCCCCTTGACGGAGCCGTCCCCGTCCACATACAGCGGGTCGTTGGCCTCCGACCCCCGCATGAGGGCGAAGGCCACCCCCGCCCCGAAGGCCACCGCTTTCACCGCCGGGACGGCAAACAGGTACTGGGAGAAGATCCCCTCGGCGTTCTGGCCGAAGTCGGGGGCCCCCAGGCCGGGGGGAAGTCCGAACACCCCGCACTCGATGGACCCGCCCACCGAGTCCTGATCATTTTTGGCATCCAGAATGGCGGCCTGCATCTCCGCGCCCTTTTCGTCGTTCAGCACGGGGAAGTCTTTGGCGGCACAGGCGCACAGGGACTCCCAGTCCTCCAGAGCGTCGTCACTGACGCCGTAAACGGCGGAGATATGGGCCCCCACGGTTACGCCCCTCTGGGCCAGAACCTGCTTGGCCACCCCTCCGGCGAACACCAGGGGCGCGGTGAGCCGCCCAGAGAAGTGCCCGCCTCCCCGGTAGTCGTTGAAGCCGCCGTAGCGCACATGGGCGGTGTAATCGGCGTGGCCGGGGCGGGCCAGGTCGCGGGTCCGAGAGTAGTCTCCGGAGCGGGCGTCGGTGTTCTCCATGACCGCGCACAGCGGCGCGCCGGTGGTCCTCCCCTCAAACATCCCGGAGAGGATGCGGGGTTCGTCCGCCTCTTTCCGGGCGGTGGATAGGGCGCTTTTGCCAGGGGCCCGGCGGCTGAGATCCAAGCGGACGGCGTCCAGATCCAGCTCCAGCCCGGCGGGCACGCCCTCCAGCACCACGCCGATGGCGGGGCCGTGGGATTCCCCGAAAATGGAATATTTCATGGCGTTACAACTCCTTACACACGATTACAGCGTGATCCAGTAGCGCTCCAGGTCGATGTCCTCCCCAGGCTCGTGGACGGTACGCTCATAGACCCCGCCGTTGGCCAGGATGGTGCGGCGGCTGGCCGGGTTGTCCGGCTCACAGGCGATCAGCACCTTTGTTGCCGGGCGCATGCGCTTTGACCTGCGCGCGTTCCTGCGGCGGTCCAAAAGTTCTTTTTGGTGCTTTTTCTTTCAAGAAAAAGCACCGCCCAGCGCCTCGTAATCTTCCCAGAAATTGGGGTAGGACTTGGCCACGCACTCCGCGCCCAGCACGGTGACGGGCTTTTCGCACCGGGTGGCGGCGACGGCGGCCATCATGGCGATCCGGTGGTCGCCCCAGCTGTCCACCGCCGCGCCCCCGGCCAGCCGCTCCTTCCCCTGTATGTCCAGGAAGTCGGGGCCCTCGGCCACCTCCGCCCCCAGGGCGGTGAGCACCTGGGTCACGGAGGAGAGTCGGTCGCTCTCCTTGATGCGCAGGCGGGCGGCGTTTTTGATCCGCAGCCTCCCGTTCATCAGCGCCCCCATGGCGGCCAGCGGGGGCACCAGGTCGGGGTTTTGGGAAACGTCGATGGAGACCGCGCAGCCTCCGGCCGGGCTGGAAGGCGGCTCCGCCTCCGCGCTGTCTCCCCAAATGGGGGCGGTGAAGCCCCCCGTTATGGGTTCATTTTTCACCATCCGGACCCAATTTAAAAATTCTCGGTCGCCCTGGATGGAGCGGGGATTCATGCCCTCCACCGCAACCGGGTTACCCAGCGCCTGGGCGGCGTACCAGAACGCGGCCTGGGACCAGTCTGCCTCGATGGCCATATCACAGGGGCGGTAGGTCTGCCTGCCGCGTATGAGAAGAGTGCTGGTGTTCTCCCATTTGGCCTGGATTCCGAAGGTTTTGAGGGTGTCCAACGTCATGGACACATAGTCTGCTGATTCCAAGGACGTGGTCAGGATCAGTTTGGAGTCGCCGTCCAGCAGAGGCAGGGCATACAGCAGGCCCGTGACGAACTGGGAGGACACGTTGCCGGGGAGCTGATAGATTCCCGGGGTGAGCATTCCCGTGACGGTGAGCACGCCGTTCTTCTGCTCGTGAAAGATGCCCTTTTCGTCGAACAGGTCGAAGTAGGGCTTTTGAGGCCGCTCCATCAGCCGTCCCCGGCCGGAGAAAATGCCGCCGCCTCGCACCGCCAAGGCCACGGGGATGAGGAACCGCAGCGTGGACCCGCTCTCCCCGCAGTCCAGCCGGGGGTAGGCCAGGCGCCGCAGGGGAGACATGGCATTTGCCCCCATGCCCCGGACGGTGACGGTGGAACCCTCCCGCACGAACTCCGCGCCCAGGTTTTCCAGGCAGCTCATGGTAGCCTCAATGTCCTGGGAGCAGGCCACGTTGGAGATGACGCTTTCCCCGTCCGCCAGGGCGGCGGCGATGAGGACCCGGTGGGCCTGGGATTTGGAGGGGGGCGGGGTGACGGTCCCCGACAGCCTGCCGGGGGTGATGGTGATGTCCATGGTAAATCCTCCTCAGGGAACCTTGTGGAAGGAATGGAGCAGGCGCACCAGCCGCGCCTTGGGCATTTTGTGGGGGACGGCGTGGCCGACGCGGTCCAGCAGGATGACGGTGACATCCGCCCCGGCGCCCTTCTTGTCCCGGCCCACGGCGGCGGCGTAGTCCTCGATGGAGCATGGGATGAAGGTGGGCAGGCCCAGGCTTGCCAGGGCATCTTCCAGCTGGCCGGGCAGCTCCGCCGGGGTGACCCCCAGCGACACGCCCAGCTTGGCCGCGGCGCACATACCCGCCGCCACCGCCTCGCCATGGCTCCACTGGGTGTAATGCCCCGCCAGCTCATAGGCGTGGCCCAGGGTGTGGCCAAAGTTCAAAATCATCCGTAATCCGGTGTCAAGCTCGTCATCTGCGACCACTTGGCGTTTAATGTCGCAGCAGGTATACAAAATGTGTTCAATATCCGCCGTCAGCTGCTCTCGGGAGGGGCGGGCGGTGAGGAAATTGAAAAAGTCTTTGTCTCGGATGCAGCCGTACTTGACCACCTCCGCCATCCCGGCCATAAACACGGGGAGCGGGAGGGTGTCCAGCGTGTCCGGGTCCATAAGCACCAGCTTGGGCTGGTAGAAAGCCCCGGCCAGGTTTTTGCCGTGGTCCAAATCGATGGCCACCTTGCCGCCCACGGAGGAATCCACCTGGGCCAGCAGGGTGGTGGGGATCTGCACAAAGCCCACCCCCCGCAGAATGGTGGCGGCGGCAAAGCCCGCCAGGTCCCCCACCACGCCGCCGCCCAGGGCGGCCACGCCGTCGGTGCGGGTAAGGCCGAAGTCCATGAAATCCTCCCACAGCTTGGCCAGCGCGGAGGAGTTCTTGCTCTGCTCCCCGGCGGGAATGGTGAACAGCGCCGTCTCAAATCCGGCGGAATGCAGGCTGTCCAGCACCGTCCCGCTGTAAAGCGGGGCCACATTGCTGTCTGTGACCACGGCCAGCTTAACAGCGCGGGGCAGGGCGGCCCGAATGCGCTCCCCGGCCTGGGCCAGCAGGCCGCGTTCAATGAGAATGTCGTATTCCCGGCCCGGCAGGGCCACGGTGAGGGTTTTCATGACGCTGGCTCCCCTTTACGCTAACGTTTTGCCCATCAGCTCGACGAGCGGGTTCAGCTGATCCATCAGGTGCCGGAATTTCTCCGGGGTCAGGGACTGGGCCCCGTCGCACTTGGCCCGGGGCGGATTGTTGTGAACCTCCACCATGAGGCCGTCCGCGCCCACGGCCGCGGCGGCCATGGCCAGCGGCTCCACCATCCAGTACATGCCCGCCGCATGGGAGGGATCCACCACGATGGGCAGATGGCTCATCTTCCGGATGGCCGGGATGGCGGACAGATCCAGGGTGTTGCGGGTGTAGGTCTCGAAGGTGCGCACCCCCCGCTCGCACAAAATGACGTTTTCATTGCCCGCGGCCATGATATACTCCGCCGACATGATCCACTCCTCGTAGGTATTACTGAGGCCCCGCTTGAGCAAAATGGGCTTGGACAGCCTGCCCACCTCTTTCAAAAGATCGAAGTTCTGCATGTTCCGGGCGCCCACCTGTACCAGGTCCACCTTTTCCTCAAACAGTTCACAGTAGCGCGGCGCCATGATCTCCGACACGATGGGCAGGCCGGTGGCGGCCTTTGCCTCCAGCAGCAGCTCCAGCCCGCCGGTGCCCATGCCCTGGAAGGAGTAGGGGGAGGTGCGGGGCTTAAACGCGCCGCCCCGCAGCAGGGAGGCCCCCGCCGCCTCCACGTCCCGGGCCACGCCCACGATCTGCTCCTCACTCTCCACCGAGCAGGGTCCGGCGATGACGGCAAACTTCCCGCCGCCGATGGGCACGCCGGACACGTCCACCACCGTGTCCTCCGGGTGGAACTTGCGGTTGGCCTTTTTGTAAGGCTCCTGCACCCGCATGACCCGCTCCACATCGTCGTTGAGGGACAGCTTGTCCATGTCGATGTGGGCGGTGTCGCCCACCAGGCCCAGGATGGAGCAGCCCACGCCGTTGGTGACGCCCACGGTGACGCCGTGGTCGCGCTCCAGCTGGGCTACCAGCGTCTGAATCCTCTCCTGGCCGACGCCGGGCTTCATGACAATTACCATCGCGAAAACTCCTCTCAAATGAAAGAAAGCCCATGGGCCGCCTGCGCGCGGTCCATGAGCTTCCCAAAAGATACAAATTCAGGCGGGGCCTGCCGCCCCCTCACTCACGCGCCGCGCTTGAACACGCCAAAATAGCCGAACCCGCTAAATCGAGTCCAGCCGAAGGTAAAGGTAAAGCTGTGGGCGTAAGAACGGGTCATGGGGGTACCTCACTGAGTTTGGATTGGTGACATTATATACTTCAGCGCGGTAAAATGCAAGCGCTTTTTTGAAAGAGGGGCGCGGCGGCGGCCCGCCCTTTTCCTTGACAGAGGGAGGGCGGGAAGCTAAAATAGGAAAAAGAAACGTCAAGGAGGCCGTACCATGAGCCATACCGTAGAAATCATATCCGTAGGCACCGAGCTGCTGCTGGGCAACATCGTCAACACCGACGCCCAGGACCTGAGCCGGGAGCTGACCAACCTGGGGCTGAACGTGCTGTACCACTCGGTGGTGGGGGACAATCCAGGCCGTCTCAAGGCGGCGGTGGCCCTGGCCCGGGACCGGGCCGACGTGCTCATCACCACCGGGGGCCTTGGCCCCACCTGCGACGACCTGACCAAGCAGACTCTGGCGGAGGCCTTCGGGAAAAAGCTGGTGTTCCATCCCGAGTGCGCGGAGGGCATCAAGCGCTTTTTTGCCCGGATGGGTAAGGAGATGACGGAAAACAATCTCCAGCAGGCCGAGCTCCCCGAGGGCTGCACCGTGCTGGACAACGCCTGGGGCACCGCCCCCGGCTGCGCCTTTGAGGCGGACGGCACCTATGTGGTGATGCTCCCCGGCCCGCCCCGGGAGTGCCTGCCCATGTTCCGGGAGCGGGCCATGCCCTGGCTGGCCAAGCTCAGCGAGGGGCAGATCCGCTCCCGCACCCTGCGGGTGTTCGGCATGGGCGAGTCGGCGGTGGAGGCACTGCTGCGGGACCGGATGAACGCGCTGACCAACCCCACCCTGGCCCCCTACGCCAAGGAGGGCGAGGTGGAACTGCGCATCACCGCCAAGGCTGCCACCCAGGCGGAGGCGGACGCCCTCATCGCCCCCGTGGAGGCGGAGGTCCGCGCCCTGCTGGGCGACCTGGTGTACGGCGCGGACGTGTCCGGGCTGGAGCAGGTGGTGCTGGAGGGGGCCCGTGACCGGGGCCTGACCCTGGGCACGGCGGAGAGCTGCACCGGCGGGCTTATCGCCAAGCGCATCACCGACATCCCCGGCTCGGCCTGCGCGTTCAAGGGCGGCGTGGTGAGCTACCACTGCGAGGTGAAGGCGGGGGTGCTGGGGGTGTCCCAGGCCCTGCTGGACGAGAAGGGCGCGGTGTGCGCCGAGGTGGCGAAGGAAATGGCCCTGGGCGCGCGCAGGGCGCTGGGCTGTGATCTGGCGGTATCCGTCACCGGGGTGGCGGGGCCGGACCCGGACGAGCGGGGCAACCCGGTGGGGCTGGTGTTCACCGCCTTGGCGGCACCCGACGGCGTGTGGGTGAAGCGGCTGAACCTGGCCAGCCTGGCCGCCCGGCGGGACCGCACCCGGAATCTGGCGGCCAACCACGCGCTGGACATGGTCCGGCGGTGGCTGAGCGGCCTGGACCCGGCGGGGTTGACGTAAACTGAGACGAAACAAGGAGGCGGCGGCGTGAAGGGCTGGAAAAAGGGACTGCTGGCGGCGATGATCTGCGCGGCGGCGCTGCTTGGACTGATGGCGCCCGCCTTCGGGGCCACCGGCAATGTGAACCTGATGGCGGTGAACGACACGGTGGTGGACATGACCGTGGAGAACATGCCCCGCACGGTGGGCGGCGTGCTGTACGTGCCCTACACCATGCTGTCCAACCAGGCCAACGGCTTCAGCCTGGGGGTGAGCGCCCTGTACAGCACCACCCGGCGCACGGTGCTGGTCACCGACAACCAGCGGGGGGTGGTGTTTGACCTGCAGAACAACACCGCGCAGGATTTGGACGGCAATCCCGTATCCGTCCGGGCTATGGTGCGCAATTCCACCGTGTTCCTGCCCATCGACTGGCTGTGCCAGTATTTCGGGACCATCAGCTGTACCCGGACCCGGACGCCCTACGGCACGCTCATCCGGGTGACCAACAGCGCGGCCATCCTCAGCGACCAGGATTTCGCGGACGCGGCGGGCCTGCAGCTGTCGGACAACCTGCGGCGGTACCTGGAGGCGGGCGGCCGGGGGGAGGGCATGGACCCGGTGCCATCCGGCGGGGTGGACAGCTCCGAGCCGCCCAGCGGGGCGGAGCTGTATTTGGCGCTGCGCGCCGGGACGGCGGCGGCGGACTGCGCCCAGCTGCTGGAGAGTCGGAACCAGCGGGCGCTGTTCCTGTTTGACTGGGAGGCGCCGGCCGGGGAGGATGATTTGGTCCGGCGCATCGTGGGCGCGGGGCATACGGTGGGGCTGGCTTTGGACGGGGACAGCCTGGACGTGTGCTTGGCCGAGGCGGAGCGCGGGCGGGAGATGGCGGCGGCCGCGGCGCGGTATCATGTTTTGGTGGTCAGCGCGCCCAATTTGAATGATGAGGGGCGGGAGGCGCTGAAGAGAGAGGGATATGTGGTGTGGTCCGCCACGGTGGAGGGCGGGGACTACTCCTCCGGCTCCGCGCTGGTGCGGAGGCTGGACCCTCAGCAGGTGAACTATGTGGAGCTGGAGTGTGGTGCAGAGGGAGTTGTTCTTCTTCGCACGGCGCTGAGCGCCATGGAAGAAGAAAACTGCCAAATTCACCAAGCCACAGCCCCAGCACTCTTTTAAAAGGCCGTCGGGCCTTCGGCGGTCTCGCCGCTGGCTCGGTCGGCGCTGGTCCCCACTGGGGACCAGCGCCCTACTTGCTGCTTGTGCAGACAGTAGGCAAAGACACACTTAGGGGGTATCCCGCCGGGCGGACGCTTCGCGTCCTCAGGCGGGATACCCCCTAAGAACCCCCTTTTTACGGGAGAGCTTGATACGGTCCTTTGGTTCGTGCTTTCCGGCGCGCGCGGCCTTGCGGCTGGTGTCACCCTTTTTTCGCTCAGCCGCTTCCGTGTCTAGGTCCTGAAACTCGGGTGCGGTCCACTTTTTGCGCCTGTGTGCCGGGGTTTGCGCTCCGGTGCTCAGCGCGGGAGCTGGACTGAACCCGGTTCCTCTGTCCGGCCCAGCAGGTAGTCAGTCGTCACTTCAAAAAGGTCTGCTAAAATGACTAAAGTCTCATAATTGGGCCTGCGGCGGTTGCCCTCATAATGCTGATAAGACCGTTCTGTCATCTGCAAATATGCGGCAACTTCTTTTTGAGTTAAATGCTTTTGTTGACGTGCTTCTTGTAAACGCTCTGCGAATGGAATCATTTTTTACACACCCCTTGACACTTCCAGATTGTACGTGTATAATAGACACGTACAATCTGGAAGTGTTGCTTTGAGAGGAGAAAACTCCATGACTGATTTAATGGACGTCCTGTATGCCTATGCCCAGGATTATATGTTACGGGGGTTATTGGACCGTGAGCCTGAGTATGCCAATGTGTGCTACTGCGCGGGCCGCCAGGAGCAAGCTCTTCGGGAGCTGGTTGGGGAAGAGAATAAAGAACACTTGGAGGATTTGCTGGAAGAGCGGAACCTGATGTCATTTTATGAAGGTCAAGCTTATTTCGCCGCTGGATTTCAGGTGGCGTTGGAGCTGACACGGTGAAAATAATCACCCACCCAGGCGCAAATTATGGATGCGGCCTGTTTTCAGTGTCTAGACACCGGCGGCAGCACAACTAGGAGCACCGGCGTGGAAGGCCGCGCGCGCCGGAAAGCCCTGACGCGAGGAGCGTATCAAGCTCTCCCGTAGAAACAGGGGGATTCTTAAGGGGGAGGCCGACTATGGAAGCGGCCCGCCCTTTGGGCCGTTTCCATCCGGAGGCCGCCCCCTTAAGCGCGCTCTTTGGTTACTTTCTCTCGCGAGAGAGAAAGTAACGCCCCCCGTCCCGCCCGCAGGCGGGGTCACAAATCGAGCATCACCCGCTCGATGTTGTCCACGGCCTCTTCCACGAGGCCGTCGATATCGAGGACCTTCTCGGCCTCCTCAAGCTCTTCGAGCTTGGGTTTGGTCCTGGGGTGCTTGGGGGTGAACACGGTACAGCAGTCCTCGTAGGGCAGGATGGAGGTTTCAAACGTGCCGATTTTCCGGGAAACGCGGACGATTTCCTCTTTGTCCATTCCAATCAGGGGCCGCAGGACAGGCACCGTGCACACCGCGTCGGTGCAGACCATAGCGTCCAGCGTTTGGCTGGCCACCTGGCCCACCGACTCGCCCGTCACCAGGGCCTGGATGCCGTTTTTCTCGGCCACCCGGCAGGCAATGCGCATCATGAACCGCCGCATGAGGATGGTGAACAGCTCCTCCGGGCAGGACCGCCGCAGCTCCTCCTGGATCTTGGTGAAGGGCACCACATGGACACACTGCTTGCCCGTGTAGGGCACCAGCAGACGGGCCAGGTCCAGCACCTTCTCCTTGGCCTCGGGGGAGGTGTAGGGGTAGGAGTAATAGTGGATCATGTCCACGATGACGCCCCGCTTGGCGATCATCCAGGAGGCCACCGGGGAGTCGATGCCTCCGGACAGCAGGGACAGCGCGCGCCCTCCCATGCCCACGGGCAGGCCGCCCGCCCCAGGCTCTGGGTCGGCGTGGATGTAAGCGTCGAAGTCCCGGACCTCCACATGGACCGTCAGCTCCGGGTGGTGCATGTCCGCCGTCAGATGGGGGTATTTGTCGTGCAGCTCGCCCCCCACGTACTGGGATAGCTGGATGGAGGTCATGGGAAAGGTCTTGTCCGCCCGCTTGGACTCCACCTTAAATGATTTCGCCGCCTGGAGCTTGTCCCCCAGATATTCCACGGCGCACTTCACAATGGCGTCCTTATCCTTGGGGCAGGCCCGCGCCCGGCACACCCCCACCGCGCCGAACACCTTGCCCATGGCCTCCCAGGCGCCCTCGAAATCGGCGCCGTCGTCCAGAGGTTCCACGTAGGTGGTGGACTGGCGGGTGTACACTTTAAAAGAGCCGTATTTTTTCAGCCGCCGCTTGACGTTGCCCATCATCTTTTCCTCAAAGCCCCGGCGGTTCAGGCCCTTGAGCACCATTTCCCCCTGCTTGAGCAGGATGATCTCTTGCATAATATCCCTGGCTTTCCTGTGTTGTCCCCCTATTTTACAGGTCCGGACGGCGACTGTCAAGGCCGGGAGATTTTCCTTGCCCCCGGAGCCGAATTGTGCTAAAATTTAAAAAGTACGCATTTTGAGAGAAGCGAGAGGGGGGAGGGGCCGTGCCGGGGACGCGGCCCCAAAATCATATGTCCAAGATTGGATTTGACAACCGGCGCTATGTGGAGACCCAGTCCGCCCGCATCCGGGAGCGCATCGCCCAGTTCGGCGGCAAGCTGTACCTGGAGTTCGGCGGCAAGTTGTTTGACGACTACCACGCCGCCCGGGTGCTGCCCGGCTTCGCGCCGGACAGCAAGATCCGTATGCTGCTGGAGCTGCGGGACAGCGCGGAGATCGTGGTGGCCATCAACGCCGACGACATCGAGCAGGACAAGGTCCGGGGAGACCTGGGCATCACCTACGACGAGGACGTGCTGCGGCTCATCGACACCTTCCGGGGGGAGGGGCTGTACGTGAGCGGCGTGGTCATCACCCGGTACGCGGCCCAGCCCTCGGCGGACGCCTTTAAGCGGCGGCTGGAGGACCTGGGCGTGAGGGTGTACCTGCACTACCCCATCGCCGGCTACCCCCACGACGTGGCGCGCATCATGTCCGACCAGGGCTTCGGCCGCAACGACTACATCAAGACCACCCGGCCCCTGGTGGTGGTCACCGCCCCCGGCCCTGGCTCGGGAAAGATGGCCACCTGCCTGTCCCAGCTCTACCACCACCACAGCCGGGGGGTGCGGGCGGGGTACGCCAAGTTTGAGACCTTCCCCATCTGGAATCTGCCGCTGAAGCACCCGGTGAACCTGGCCTATGAGGCGGCCACCGCCGACCTCAACGACGTGAATATGATCGACCCCTTCCACCTCCAAGCGTACGGAGAGACCACGGTGAACTACAACCGGGACGTGGAGGTGTTCCCGGTGCTCCAGGCCATGTTCGAGGAGATCATGGGGGAGAGCCCCTACCGGTCCCCCACGGACATGGGGGTGAATATGGTGGGCAACTGCATCGCGGACGACGAGGTGGTGTGCGCCGCGGCAAAGCAGGAAATCGTCCGGCGGTACTACACGGCCCTGTGCGAGCGCCGCCGGGGACAGGGCAGCGACGAGATCGTCTACAAGCTGGAGCTGCTGATGAAGCAGGCCCACGCCGGACCGGAGCTGCGGCCCGTCATCGCCGCCGCCGAGGCCAAGGCGGAGGAGACGGGAGAGCCCGCCGCCGCCATTGAACTGCCCGACGGCACGGTGGTCACCGGCAAAACCTCCGATCTGATGGGGGCCACCTCCGCCGCCCTGCTGGACGCGCTGAAAATGCTGGCGGGCATCGACGACAAGGTGCACCTCATTTCCCGGGCGGCCATCGAACCCATCCAGGAGCTGAAGGTGGGCCATCTGGGCAGCCGCAACCCCCGCCTGCACAGCGACGAGGTGCTCATCGCCCTGGCCATCTCCACCGCCACGGTGCCCCTGGCGGCCCGTGCCCTGGACAGCCTGGACAAGCTGCGGGACTGCGAGGCCCATTCCTCCGTCATCCTCACCGCCGCCGACAGCGGGACCTACGCCAAGCTGGGCCTGCGCCTGACCTGCACCCCCCGCTACCAGGGCAGCCAGCTGTACCACAAGTAAAACGGCGAAAAAAGGGTTGCAATCCGCCGGAGTATGTGGTATCATATCTGATACCTGTGCGGGCCAAGCCCGCTGCTATGAAGCTATTACCGAAAGGATTTGAGTCAAAATGACTACCGCCCAGATTGTGCTGTCCGTCATCTATTTCATCGTGTCCTTGGGTCTCATCGCCGTGGTGATGCTCCAGTCCGGCAAGAGCGCGGGCCTGTCCGGCGCCATCGCCGGCGGCGCGGACACCTTCCTGTCCAAGAACAAGGCCAAGTCGGCCGACGCCCGCCTGGCCCGGATGACCAAGTGGGTCGCCATCGTGTTCATGCTGCTCACCCTGGTGCTGTGCCTGGTGCCCGGCGCCGCCGCGTAAAGGAATGAGGAAAGCCCCCTGTCCAACGGACAGGGGGCTTTTTATTATGAAAACATCCTCGCAGGAGGGCACAGCAAAGCAGCCCGCCCCCAAAGGCAGGCAAGGAATGAAGCATATGTCAGGCGGAAAGCCTCCCGGCATCTGGCTGCCAGCCAAGAGCCTGGAGACGTTTTAGATAACTTTTGATTTTGTGTTCACGGTTAAAGGTGTCGTAGTAGTTGGAACCAAGGTCATGGAAGGGCATATTGTTTTTTAGAACATGATAAATTGCAA
>CATLHC010000032.1 GCA_949948775.1 uncultured Oscillospiraceae bacterium | reverse complement strand
CCAAGACCCCCGCCAACCGCTGGGGCGAGGCGTCCGACCTGGGCGGCCCGGCGGTGTTCCTGGCCTCCGCCGCCAGCGACTTCGTCAACGGCCACATCCTGTACGTGGACGGCGGCATTCTGGCCTACATCGGCAAACAGCCGTAAGGAGGGAATATTATGAAAATCGCGTTGATCAATGAGAACAGCCAGGCGGCCAAGAACGGCGTCATCCTGGCGGCGCTGAAAAAAGTGGTGGAGCCCATGGGTCACACCGTGGACAACTACGGCATGTACGCGGCGGACGACAAGGCCCAGCTCACCTACGTCCAGTGCGGCATCCTGGGGGCGCTGCTGCTCAACAGCGGCGCGGCGGACTTCGTCGTCACCGGCTGCGGCACCGGCGAGGGGGCCATGCTGGCCATGAACAGCTTCCCCGGCGTCATCTGCGGCCATGTGGAGGACCCGGTGGACGCCTACACCTTCGCCCACGTCAACGACGGCAACGCCGTGGCCATGCCCTTCGCCAAGGGCTTCGGCTGGGGCGGTGAGCTAAATCTAGAATACGTATTCGAAAAGCTCTTCGGCTTCGGCCACGGCCAGGGCTATCCCCCCGAGCGGGTGGAGCCGGAGATGCGCAACAAGCGCATTCTGGACGAGGTCCGCGCCAAGACCCTGCGCCCCCTGGTGGACGGGCTGAAGGACATCGACCAGGAGCTGGTGCGCGGCGCCGTGGCGGGTGAACACTTCCAGGAGCTGTTTTTCGCCGGCTGCAAGGACCAGACCATCGCGAATTATGTGAAAGGGCTGCTGTAAAAGGAGGGATCTGCCGTGGAGCGCGTTCCTTATGAGGAGATGGTCGCCCAGTTTGCCCGCGTGTTGGAGAGCAGAGGGCTCACCGCCGCCGACGCCCAGGACGCCGCCGTCATCTTTGCCCAGAACAGTCTGGCCGGGGTGTTCAGCCACGGGCTGAACCGTTTCCCGAGAGTGGTAGGGTATCTGGAGAAGGGCGTGATCGATCCCGCCGCGCGGGCCACCTGTGAGGCGGCCGCGGGGGCGGTGGAGCGCTGGGACGGCCACCGGGGCTTCGGCCCGCTGAACGCCAAACGGGCCATGGACCGGGCCTGTGAGCTGGCAAAGCGCTACGGCGCGGGTGTGGTGGCGCTGGGCAACAACAACCACTGGATGCGGGGCGGCACCTACGGCTGGCTGGCGGCGGACCAGGGATGCATCGGCATTTGCTGGTCCAACACCTGCCCGAATATGCCCGCTTGGGGAGGCGTGGACTGCCGGATCGGGAACAACCCGCTGGTCATGGCCGTCCCCCGCTCCAACGGGGAGCATGTGATGATCGACTGTGCCGTCAGCCAGTTCAGCTACGGTAAGCTGGAGGACTGCCGCCTGCGGGGGGTGCAGCTTCCGGTTCCCGGCGGCTACGACAGACAGGGCCGGCTGACCCAGGACCCGGCGGAGATTGAAGAGACCGGGCGGGCGCTGCCCATGGGCTTCTGGAAGGGCAGCGGGCTGTCCATCCTCCTGGATCTGGCTGCCACTGTGCTCACCAACGGCAACGCCGTGCATACCATCGGCACCTTCGGCGATGAGGTGGGGCTGACCCAGATCATGATCGCCATTGACCCCGGCAAATTCGGCACGGGCGCCGACGCCGACGCCATCGTTGCGGGCATCTTGGCCAACGTCAAGCAGAGCGAGCCCGCCGCGCCGGGCGGGGAGGTACTCTATCCGGGCGAGCGGATGGTGAAGAGCATCCGGGAGAACCGGGAGCTGGGTATCCCCGTGGTGGAGGAACTCTGGGCGTCCGTGCTGGCCATGTGAACGGCCCCCGGGCGGGGCGCCCGTTCGTCAGAACAGGACGTCCCGCTCGGAGGACCTGCTCCACATGACGTTGTGCTGAACGAAGTGCGGTTCTGCGGCAGTTTGTTCGGCAGATACCAATCAATTTTTGGGAGGGGAGATCGTTTGTGAGCACATTTTTGCAGGCCTGTGTCAACGGCCTTCTGATGGGGGGCTTCTATTCTCTCATGGGCATGGGGCAGAACGTGATCTTCGGCGTGATGAAGATCGTCAATTTCTGCCATGGGGAGATGCTGATGGTGGGCATGTACCTCACTTACATACTCTGGTCGGTGTGCGGTCTGGACCCCTATCTGTGCGTCCCCATCGTGGCGGTGCTGATGTTCTGCCTGGGCGGCCTGATCCAGCATACGCTGATCACGCCCTCGCTGGGGACGAAGAGCTTCACCAACCTGCTGTTCCTCACCGTCGGCCTGGGCCTGCTGCTGTCCAACGGCGCGCTGGTCCTGTTCGGGTCTGAGTACCGCACCATCACCACCGCTTATTCCCAGACCAACATCGGTCTGGGTCCCGTCACCCTGCCGCTGCCCCGGTTGATCAGCTTCGGCGTGCTCATTGTCATCTCGGTGGCGCTGTTCGCGTTTTTGAAGTACTCCACCACCGGAAAGCAGATCCGCGCCGTGTCCCAGAACTCCGTGGGCGCCGAGGTGGTGGGTATCAACACCAAGAAAATTTATATCCTGACCTACGGCCTGGGCACGGCCTTGGCCGGCGTGGCCGGGGCCCTGCTCACCGGCTTTTATACCATTTTCCCCACCGCCGGGGCCAGCTTTGGGTTCCGGGCGCTGATCGTGGTGGTGGTGGGCGGCCTGGGTTCCATCCCCGGCGCGTTCCTGGCGGGCATCTTCCTGGGGCTGCTGGAGACTATGGTGGCGCTGTTCATCAGCCCGTCCTACAGCGACCTGATCGTGTTCGTCACCTTCATCGTGATCCTGGTTGTGCGCCAGACCGTCATCATCAGGAGGAAATGAGAATGGCTGAGAAAAAAAGAGCGGTACGGATTTACCATCGGAACCTCGCCATGGTGCTCGGCCTGATTCTTCTGGTGTTTATCCTGATTCCGGTATTTGTGAAATCCCCATATGTGCTGAATGTGTTTGTGCTGGTGTTCTATATGTCGACCCTGTCCATGGCCTGGAATCTGCTGGGCGGCATGACGGGCCAGAACTCCCTGGGCCACGCGGCCTACATGGGCCTGGGCGCCTACGCCTGCTGCCTGCTGATCACCAAGACCGGGGCCAACCCCTGGCTGGCGGCCATCTTCGGCATGGTGGTGGTGGGCCTGGTGGCCGGGATCATCTTCTACCCCTGCTTCATCCTGAAGGGCCCCTACTTCACCCTGGTATCCATCGCCTTTGGCGAGGCCCTGCGGCAGTTTATCATCAACTCCAGCTTCTTCGGCCGGGCCAGCGGCATCGGCCTGCCCTTCGGCAAGGACTCCTGGCTGGATTTCCGCTTCGGCAGCAAGGTGCCGTACTACTATGTGGGACTGATCATGGTGCTGGGCGTCTATCTGCTGATGAAGAAGATTGAGCGCTCCCGGATGGGCTACGCCCTGCGCACCATCCGCGAGGATGAGGACGCGGCGGCGGCCATCGGCATCAACCCCACCCGCTATAAGATCATGGCGGTGGTGGTGTCCGCCATGGTGGCGGCGCTGGTGGGCTTCTTCTACGCCAGCTACATCCGCTACATCGACCCGGAGCTGATGGTCCAGGCCAAGTCCACCGAGTCCGTCCTGCCCGCAGTGGTGGGCGGCGCGGCCTATGTGGAAGGCCCCCTGGTGGGCGGGCTCATCATGATCCCCCTGTCTGAGTTCCTGCGGGCCAAGTACAGCGCCATCCTGCCGGGCATCAACATGCTGATGTACGCGGTGGCCCTGCTGGCGGTCATCCGCTTCCGGCCCGCGGGCATCCTGGGCTGGTATATGCACAGCAATGTCAAGACATTCATTGACACCAAGCTTCTGCGCAAGCCCTCTGTGGACGTGCTGGAGGAAGTGGAGCTGGCGCAATACCATAAGGAGGAGGTGTAGACCATGTCGGATTCCCCTATCATCGAGGTGCAGCACATTACCAAACGGTTCAAGGGCCTCACCGCCGTGAAGGACGTGTCCTTCTCCATCAAGGAGGGGGCCATCACCGGCATGATCGGCCCCAACGGCGCGGGCAAGTCCACCACCTTCAACATGATCTGCGGCTATTACCCCCCCACCGAGGGCCAGATCTTTTTCCGGGGCCAGGACATCACTAGCAAAAAGGCCCACGAGTACACGAATATGAAGATCGCCCGCACCTTCCAGATCATGAAGCCGCTGAAAAACCTCAGCGTGCTGGAGAACGTGATGGCCTCCGCCTACTTCGGCCACGCCGCCGCCAAGAACGAGCGGGAGGCCAAGGAGAAGGCCATGGAGGTCCTCCAGTTCACCGGCCTGTATGAGAAGCGCCATGTGATCTCCAAGGACATGGGCACCCCCGACCAGAAGCGGCTGGAGATGGCCCGGGCCCTGGTCACCAGTCCCGAGCTGCTGTTTTTGGACGAGAACATGGCGGGGCTGAACCCGGCGGAGACCGAGGCCGCCATCCAGCTCATCCGCAAGATCAACGAGTCGGGCGTCACCATCTTCCTCATCGAGCACATCATGCAGGCGGTGGTGAGCCTGTGCGAGGAGGTCATCGTCCTCCACCACGGGGAGAAGATTGCCGAGGGTACCCCGGAGCAGGTCATGAACGACCCCTATGTGATGGAGGTCTATCTGGGTACGAAGAAGGAGGATGCGGCTCATGCTTAAAGTGGAAGGCTTAAACGCGGGCTACGGCGCGGTCAACATCCTCTGGGACATCTCCATCCAGGTGGCCGACGGTCAGGTCACCGCCATCCTGGGCTCCAACGGCGCAGGCAAGACCACCATGGTCCGGGCCATCACCGGAATGCTCAAGCCCTCCTCCGGATCGGTGCTGTTCAACGGCAGCGAGCTGGCCAAAAAGAGCTCCCGCTACATTCTGGACCAAGGCATCGTCCAGGTCCCCGAGGGCCGTCAGCTCTTCACTGAAATGACCGTGCTGGAGAACCTGGAGATGGGCGCGTTCAGCAAGCAGACCAAGGCCCATTTCCAGGAGAACCTGAAGCGGGCCTATCAGTGGTTCCCCAAGCTGGAGGAGCGGGCCAAGCAGGCCGCCGGCACCCTGTCCGGCGGCGAACAGCAGATGGTGGCGGTGGCCCGGGCCCTCATCGGCATGCCCAAGCTGCTGATCCTGGACGAACCGTCTCTGGGCCTGGCCCCCAACATCGTGGACGACATCCTGAACGTGGCCTCCACCATGGCCCGGGAGGAGGGCATCTCGGTGCTGCTGGTGGAGCAGGACATCACCAAGGCGCTGGCCTGCGCCGACCGGGGCTATGTCATCGAGAACGGCCGCATCGCCCTGGAGGGCGCCGCCTCCGAGCTGGAGGCCAACGAGCATGTGAAAAAGGCCTATCTCGGTATTTGACCCATCTTACATACAAACCGTGTTCAACGCTGCCGGCAGTCAGCGTTAAACAGGCCGTTCCGGCCCGCTCTGGAACGGTCAACATATTAAGGAGGTATTGTGATGAAATTGAAGAAGTTCCTTGCTTTGCTGTGCGCCGTGGCCATGCTGGGCGGCCTGCTGGCCGCCTGCTCCGCCCCCGCCGCCGACCAGTCCGCCGCCCCCTCCGCCGCCACCGAGGCGTCCAAGGCTCCCGAGGGCGGGAACAGCACCGCTCCCGAGGGCAACACTCCCTCCGGCGACCCCATCCGCCTGGGCACCATCTACGCCATGTCCGGCGGCAACGCCGCCATCGGTGAGAACATCCTGCGCGGCATCGACTTCGCCGTGGAGGAGATCAACGCCAAGGGCGGCGTCGACGGCCGTCCCCTGGAAGTTGTGCGCGGCGACCACGCCGGTGACCCCGCCCAGGGCAAGTCCGAGGCCGAGCGCCTCATCACCCAGGAGCACGTGGACATCATGATGGGCTGCCACATGTCCACCGTCACCGAGGTGGTGGCCCAGGTGTGCCAGCAGTACCAGGTGCCCATGATCACCGCCATCTCCACCCTGGACCGGCTGAGCGACGCCGACCATGAGACCATGGACTATTTCTTCCGTCTGTGCCCGCTGAACTCCGTGTACGTGAAGGACATGCTGGAGTACCTGAAGGACTCCTCCGAGCAGACCGGCGAGGAGGTCAAGACCATCGCCATCTTCACCGACCGCGCCGCCATCGGCCAGGAGCTGATCCGCTGCGTGGAGCTGTATAAGGATGAGTATGGCTTCGACCTGGTGGCCACCATCGACTACTCCAGCAACGCCACCGACTTGAGCGCCCAGGTGCTGGCTCTGAAGCAGGCCGACCCCGACGCCATCCTGTGCGACTCCTACATCGGCGACGCCACCTTGTTCGTCCAGACCCTGAACGCCCAGAACTATAAGCCCAAGATGATCGTGGCCAAGGCCAACGGCTTCACCGACCCCGCTTTCATCAGCAACCTGGCCGGCGCGGCCAACGGCGTGGCCTCCGTGGTGGAGTTCAACCCCGACCTGGTCAACGGCGTCGAGATCAACAAGGAGTTCAACGAGAAATTTGGTGTGAACATGAACGGGCACACCGCCGAGTCCTACACCGTGGTGTGGCTGTTCAAGGCCGCCATTGAGGCCGCCGGCTCCACCGACGGCGAGGCTGTGAAGAACGCCCTGGCCGAGCTGGAGATTAAGGGCGAGTTCCCCGGTGGGCGCAAGATTGTGCTGCCCTACGACACCATCAAATTTGAGAACTACGACCTGGCCGGCGAGCCCCACTTCCGGGACAACACCTCCGCCTCCGTGGCCATCGCCCAGGTGCAGGACGGCGAGTGGAAGACCGTGTGGCCTTTCGACTTTACCGACACCAAGATTCTCTACCCCGCCCCCCTGGAGTAATTTTTGACAGAGATTCCCCAACTGCCATGACAGAGCAGCCTGCCGCGCCGCGGCAGGCCGCTCTTTTTTAACCGTTGGGCGGAGCGCACGGTGATATGCCGCCCTTCCTATGAATCATGAAAACCGCGGCTCCCGCGGCCGCGTGCGCATGCTGGGCTTGCTGAGAGGGAGGCAGGCGTGATATACTGAAGCTGTTGACAAAGTGCCCCACTTTGTCAACGGCTCCATACGGAGACAAATCAGGAAAGGCGGGTCTTTGCCATGAAGGAAAATAAACAGCTGCGCTGGGCCGTGCTGGGCGTCGGGGTCATCGCCAACGAGATGGCCCAGGCGCTCCGGGCCATGGGCCGCGCCCTGGACGCGGTGGGCAACCGCACCCAGGAGAAGGCGGCGGCCTTTGCCGAAAAATACGGGGTGAAAAAGGTTTACGGCGACTATCGCCAGATGTTCACCGACCCGGACATCGACGCGGTCTACCTCACCACCCCCCACAACACCCACATGGCCTATCTGGAGCAGGCCCTCTCCCACGGTAAGCATGTCTTATGCGAGAAGTCCATTACCCTCAACAGCGGGGAGTTGGAGCGGGCGGTGAAGCTGGCGGAGGTAAACCGCGTGGTGCTGGCGGAGGCCATGACCATCTACCACATGCCGCTGTACCGGGTGCTGCGGAAGCGTCTGGCGTCCGGTGAACTGGGCCGGGTGAATCTCATCCAGCTCAACTTCGGCAGCTTTAAGGACTATGACATGAGTAACCGCTTTTTCAATCGGAGTCTGGCGGGCGGGGCCATGCTGGACATTGGGGTGTACGCCCTCTCCCTGGCCCGGCTGTTCCTGGACTCCAGCCCGGATCAGGTGAGCTCCTTTGTCCGCAAGGCCCCCACCGGGGTGGACGAGAGCGCCGTCGTCTCCATGGCGAACCGGGAGGGGCAGCTGGTGTCCGCCGCCCTGTCCCTCCACTCCAAGCAGCCCAAGCGGGCGGTGATCTCTTGTGAGAAGGGGTATATTGAGATCATGGAGTATCCCCGGGCGGACCAGGCCCTCATCGTGGATGCGGCCACCGGGACGCGGGAGACCGTCCGGGCGGGCCGCGCCGACTGCGCGCTGGTGTATGAGCTGGAGGACATGGAGGCGGCCGTCCGGGGGGAGGGCGATATGCTGCTGCCCTATACTGCGGACGTGATGGCGCTGATGACCCGGCTGCGCCGGGACTGGGGCGTGTCCTACCCGGAGGAGGAGCTCTGACGGATTCCGCCTGACCCGGCTTTAGAGCGCTGGGACCAAAAAATTTCTCCCTTCCTGCAACATTTCCTGCCGCCCGTCTGTATACAGGGCAGAGCGGCGGGACCGCCGCCCACACCAATTTGATGGAAGGAAGATTTTTATGAAAAAGCTTTTGACCGCTATGCTCTCCCTGACGCTGCTGGCCGCCGTGGCCCTTCCGGCGCTGGCCGCCGATGACGGTGCCGCATCCTCACCCGACGCCCCCGCTGCCGCCGCGGAGGAAACCGCTCCCACGGGCTACGCCGTTGAGATTGACGGCGAAGACTCCGGCGCCCGGGCCCATGTCATGGTTCCCCTGCGGGCCGTGGCGGAAAAGCTGGGCTTCGCCGTCGCCTGGGACAGCGGCGTCGTCACCGTGACGGGGCCGGAGCGGTACGCCCGGCTGACCGTCGGTGAGGACCGGTACTTCGCCGCCCCTACCCAGGAGGGAATGGCGGGGGCCAGCCTGTTCTCCCTGGGCTGCGCCCCCGTGTTGATAAACGACGTCACCTATGTGCCCGTGGGGCTGTTCGACGCTCTGCTGGGCTGTAGGGAGGGGACCGTCGTTTTGGAAGACAGCACCGTTAAAATCAACGCTGATCCCGCCGCCGTGACCGCGCTCGTCCGGCCGGTCAACTGAGAAAAGCGGGAGGGGCGGTCGATTAGGCGGCGGCCCCTCCCGCTCGCGACAGGAGGACAGTCAAATGGAATATTGTCTCAAACAGGCGCTGCCGATTCCGCCGCCGCTGGAGCTGCTCCGGAGGCGGCTTTGCCGGCTTTTCGCGGCGGCGGAGCAGCGGCAATCCCGCCAGGAAACGGCGGCGGGCCGGGAAGTGGTGAACCGCCAGGCGGAGCGGATGCTCACCGATTACGGAAACAGCGTCCTGCGTCTGGCCTACTCCTACCTCCACAACCTCAGCGACGCGGAGGAGGTCCTGCAGGACACGCTGATCCGGTTTCTGAAAACCGCCCCGGCGCTGGATGGCCCGGAGCACGAAAAAGCGTGGCTGCTGCGGGTGGCGGCGAATCTGAGCAAGAACCGGCTGGACTACAACCGGGTCCGGCGCGCCGACGAGCTGAACGAGGAGCTGGCGGCGGAGGAGCGGGAGGACCTGTCCTTCGTGTGGGAGGCGGTGAAGGCCCTGCCCGTCAGCCAGCGGGAGGCCGTCCATCTGTTTCATCACGAAGGCTATTCCACGGCGGAGATCGCGGCCATGCTGGGGCGGAGGGAGTCCACCGTCCGCTCCGACCTGCGCCGGGGCCGGGCAGGGCTGAGGGAGATATTGAAGGAGGCGTATGACTTTGAGGAGGGCGTATGACGAGATCATGAATAAGGTCGAGGTGACGGAGGAAATGCGCCGGCGGGTTCTGGCCCGTATCGCGGAGGAACGCCTTGAGCCGGCCCGGCCCGAGGTGGTGCGCTTCCCGGCGTGGAAGAAATACCTGTCGGCGGCAGCCTGCCTGGCGTTGGTCATTGCCGGGGCGGTGGCGCTGCCCCGGCTGATCCGGTCCCAGCCGCCGGGAGAGATTGTGCAGACGGTCCCCAAAATTGAGGAGGCCGCGTCGCTGGCCGAGCTGTCCAAGCTGGTGGGCTTTGAGGTGGACGGGGGAGCGGCGATGCCCTTTGAGCCGGAGGAAACCACATACTGCTCTTATTGGAACGAGCTGGCTCAGGTCCAGTACAGCGGCCAGGGACAGACCGCCACCTACCGTCAGTCCGCCGGGACAGCGGATAATTCCGGGGACTACACAGTCTATGGCGACGTGGCCGAAGTCATGGTCAACGGTCTGCCCGTTACCCTCAAAGGTGACGGCGGCGCATATGTGCTGGCGTTATGGACGGATGGAAGGTTTTCCTATTCCCTGCGGCTGTCTCAGGGGGTGGCGGAAGCCGAATGGCAGGGCGTATTGGCCGGGACGTTCGGGGGGTAATCATATCACGTCTGAGCGAGGACGAGACGTTGGCCACACCCATCCCCCAGCGGTAGACGGCGCGGAAACGCGGCGGAGCGGCTCCGATTGGAGCCGCCCCGCCGTTGCTTTTTGTGTGTCCCGCCTGGAGCGGGATGGGTACAGGGCGCGGCCTGCGCGATGGTGGGCCGCTGGGCCTGCCGCCCGCCGGGCCGACCGAAGCTCAGGCTTTTGGAGCCTGGAATTCCAACCGCTCCGGAATACCCATCTGCGCCAGGACGCTGTTCACGTCGCGGGTATAGGTGTCGTCCTCCAGCTGAAGCAGAGGGAAGCCGGTGGAGCCGGTGCCGCGCACCTTGTCGAACAGGGGACTGGTGTCGCGGAAGGTGATGAATTCCTTCAAGAGCCCAATGGACCCGGTGACGTTGACAAACTCGGGCATAACGCCGTGAGCCGTCAGGACGGCCAAAAACCGCATTGTGCCCGGGCAGACGCTGCTGCCGAATACCTTGATGGCCATTACTGGCAGGTGTAGACGTTGGCGGCCTCGTCCAGCGCCTTCTGGGACAGCTCCTGGCCGATGCCGGGCCGGTCGGGCAGGTCGTAGTAGCCGCCCACGGGCTTGATGTCGTCATACTTGCCCAAATCCCGCATGTCCTTCTTGATGGCGCCCTCGTGGACCTCGTGAATGAGGAAGTTGGGGATAACGGCCTCCACCTGGAGGCTAGCCGCGGTGGCGATGGGGCCGCCGCAGATGTGCAGCTGCACCGCCGCGTCGTAGATGTTGGCCATGTCGCAGATCTTCTTGGTCTCGGAGATGCCGCCGCAGATGGTCAGGTCGGGCTGGATGACCTGGAGCACGTGCTTTTCCAGGAACTCCCGGAAACCCCAGCGGGTGTAGATGCGCTCGCCGCTGGCCAGGGCCACGTGGGGCAGAGCCTTGTGGATCTCCAGCATGTTCTCCACGTTCAGCGGGTTGCAGGGTTCCTCGTAGTAGTAGATATTCAGGGGCTCCAGCCGCTGGCCCAGCTGGATGCCGGTGTTCATGTCGGGGTAGGAGTGGGTCTCGATGATGATGTCCAGATCAGGGCCGCCCACCTTGCGCATGGCCTCGGTGCGCTTATAGCAGGTGTCCAGCATCTTCTCGCTGAGCTTGCCGCGCATCTTCCAATTGGGATTGGTGGCCTCCCGGGCCCACTTCCCATCGTCGGTGACCCCCATGGGGTCCACCTTAATGGCGTCATAGCCGTCGTCCAGGGCGTCCTGGGTGGCCTTGGCGTAGTCCTTGGGGTCGGTGAGGAACAGATGCTCCGGCCCCCAGCCGAACTGGAGCTGGCTGGCGTAGGCGCGGATGCGCTCATTGCTCTTGCCGCCCAGCAGCTGGTACACGGGCACGCCGTAGGCCTTGCCCATGATGTCCCACAGGGCGGTGTCGATGGCGCTCATGCCCGCGTTGATGACGGTGCCGCCGCCCATGCCCCAGAAGGTGGTGCGGAAGAGGGTCTCCCAGATCAGCTCGGGCTTGAGGGGGTCCATGCCCACGATGATCTCGCCGAAGTCCCGGGCGATGCCCACGCCGGCATGGTGAGCCTTGCCGTAAGACAGGCCCACCTCGCCGTAACCATAGATGTCCTTGCAGTCGGTGTTGATGCGCACGCAGATGACCTTGCCCATCACGTTGGGCTTACATTCAATGACGTTTACGCTGGTGATCTTCATACAATGATAACTCCTTCGTCGCATTTTTAACAGGATGGACAGGAATCGCTCTTGTATGGAAATCCGCTTGTTATACAGCCATACTACCAGATTTAAATGCCGCTGTCAAGAGGCATTCGATATTTTTTGCGGGGAAGAGGGATACTACCTCAATAATACTTGGAGGAACGGGCCCTGGATTCCATCATAGCCTGGATGAAACGGTCCATATCGCGGGCCTTCAAGCTCTCCAGTATCTCGCGATGGTGGGCCAGAACGTTTTCGTAGCCAGCGGCCTGCTCCACAGAGCGCTGGACATTCTTCCGGGTCACGTCGTCCAGGATTGACTCCACCGCGTCATAGACCATGAAAATCAGTTCGTTTCCGCACAGCTCGCATACCGCCCGGTGGAATTGGACGTCGGCAATATGAAACGCCTCCTCGTCATGATTGGCGGCGGCCCGCTCCATCTCGGCGCTCAGCCGTTCCAGCATGAGCAGATCCACCGGAGCGATGCCGTCCTCCATGGCCAGGCGGACGCTGCCGATCTGCAGCACAAAGCGCAGATCGTTGATCTGGTTGGGCTTCTGCCCCAACAGATTCAGCCGGTAAAGCTCGGCGAAATAGGAGCGCAGACTGAAGTTGCGCACAAAGGTCCCCTCGCCCACCCGGGTCTCGGTGAGGCCCATGGCGCAGCTGCGCTGGATGGCGCTGCGCAGGGACATCCGGCTCACCCCCAGGGAGGCGGCCAGCTCAGTCTCCGAAGGCAGCTTCTCCCCCGGTTTCCAGGTTCCCTTTACAATCTCGCTCTGAATATAGTCGAATATCTGGTCGGTCAGGCTGGTCTTCACGATCTTTGGCACGGATAGGTCTCCTCTCATAAAAAGGTATGGTTGTATAACAACTATATTAGTATGATAGCACGAAAGAAGGCTGATGGCAAGTGAAAATCCAATAGTCTTATAAGTGGCAGGAGTGAACCGGTGATTTTCGCTAAAATATCGGGGTGATTTTTGGTAAAAACATGGATTGTCGAGGGAAGAAATCAAAAAGGGCTTGCATCGCAGAATGACCTGTGCTAATATGCCTGTATAACAGGAGGACAGCAATACTAGCATATATCTGGAAGGAAATCCACATCTGCAAAGCCCGTACTACTGTGTTTGTCCCATCAAATGGATCGACCAAATTTGGAGTTTAGAGAAGGAGAAAAGATCACCATGAAAAAACTGACTGCCCTTATCCTCGCGCTTGTGATGATGCTGTCTCTGGCCGCCTGCGGCAGCGGCAATAATCCCGGCAACAGTTCCGCCCCCGCCGCCGGCAGCGCCGCCCCCGCCAATTCCGACGCCCCCCAGGGCGGCTCTGAGGACACGCCCGTGAAGCTGCGCATGGCCTCCGTGGTGGCCAACAGCGAGCTGGAGGCCCGCAACACCGGCATGGCCGCCGGCCTGATGACCTGGATCGACACCGTGCAGGCCGAGTCCGGCGGAAGCATCACCATCGATCTGTTCCCCGACAGCCAGCTGGCCTCCGGCACCGACGCCATCGTCAGCGGCATCCAGACCGGCGCCTTCGAGGTGGCCCACTTCACCACCGGCAACTGGGCCAGCTATTCCAACGCCTTCGCCGAGCTGAACGTCCCCTTCCTCTTCGACAGCTATGACGGCGTCCACGCCGTTCTGGAGGGCGACATCGGCCAGGCCATGAAGGACCAGCTGGAGCAGGACGTCCCCGGCGTCAAGCCCCTGGCCTATATCTCCATCGGCTTCCGCAACGTCACCTCCTCCAAGCCCGTCCACACCGTGGACGACATGAAGGGCCTGAAGATCCGCACCATGGACGACAAGCTCCAGATCGCCGCCATGGAGTCCATGGGCGCCTCCGTCACCTCCGTGCCCATCAGCGAGCTGTACAGCGCCCTGCAGACCAAAATGGTGGACGCCGAGGAGAATCCCCTGTCCACCATCTACTCCAACAAGTTCCATGAGGTCAACCCCTATATCTGCGAGACCCGGCACACCTATACCTCCACCTTCGTGTTCATGAACGCCGACGTGTACAACAGCCTGTCCGACAACCAGAAGGCCGCCGTGGAGAAGGCCAACGAGGCCGCCACCGCCGCCTCCAAGGAGGCCGCCGAGAAGGCCGAGGGCGAGTACCGCGATCTGCTCACCGAGGCGGGCGCCACCGTCTATCAGCCCACCGATGAGGAGTTCCAGGGCTTCAAGGACGCCGCCAGCTCCTGCTGGGACCAGGCCAAGGATATCATGGGCGACGCCCGCTACGACGCGCTGATGGCCGCGCTGGGCCTGTGAGCGCACATCTGATCTGATCCTGTCACCCAGGCGGCCGGGCCGGATTTCCCGGTCCGGCCGCTCTTTTCGGCAGAGAAAGGAAGAACGCTATGGAAAAGAAGTCCTTTGACTGGAAGAAATTTATCACCAACATCGACCAGTACTGCAGCGCGATCATTTTCATCGCCATCATGGTGCTGCTGTTCATCCAGGTGGTGAGCCGCTACATCTTCGGCAACTCCTTTACCTGGACGGAGGAGCTGTCCGTGCTGATGTTCGTGTGGATGACCTATCTGGGCGTGTCCAGCGCCGTCACCTACCGCAAGAACCTGCGCATCGACGCGCTGCTGGACGTGGTGCCCTTCAAGGCCAAAAAGGCCATGCTGATTATCAGCGACGTCATTTTCATCATTTTCAACATCTACCTGATCTTCCCCTTCCTGGAGCTCATCAAGAGTATCGGCTCCGCCAAGACGCCCCTGCTGGGCATCCCCAAGGCCATCTCCTACTGGCTGATCCCGGTGATCCTGGTGATCACCTGCGTCAAGCTGGTCTTCGACATCATCAAGCTGGCCCACGAGGACGAGAAGCGGCTGGGCACCTCCAAGCCCTCCATCGACTTGGATGCCTATGAGCAAGAGTACCGGGAGCGCAAGGCCCAAGAAATGAACAAGGAGGCGTAAAACGACTATGGATCTATTGATTCTGTTTGGCACCATGGTGGTCTTCTTCGCCATCGGCGTCCCCATCGGCATCTGCCTGATCTTCCCCTGCTTTTTGATGCTGCTGGTCAATCCGGTGACCTCGACCTCTTTCCTGGCCCAGAGCTTCTACACCGGCGTGGCCTCCTCCTCCATGATCGCCCTGCCCTTCTTCATGATCTGCGGCAACATCATGGACAAGGGCGGCATCTCCAAGCGGCTGGTGGCCGCAGCCAACAACTGCATCGGCGGCATCACCGGCTCCCTGGGCATGGTCACCATCCTGGCCTGCATGTTCTTCGGCGCGGTGTCCGGCTCCGCGGTGGCCACGGTGGCCGCCATCGGCGCCATCATGCTGCCCGAGATGGTGCGCAACGGCTATGACAAATTCTACGCCACCGGCCTGTGCGCCGTGGCCGGCGGCCTGGGCATCATCGTGCCGCCCAGCTACCCCATGGTTATCTACGGCGTCACCAACAACGAGTCCATCGGCGACCTGTTCATCGCCGGCATCGTCCCCGCCCTGCTGGTGGGCGCGCTGCTGATGATTGTCAACTACTTCTACGCCAAGAAGCACGGCCTGAAGGGCAACAACAAGTTCCACCTCAAAACCGCCCTGAAGGGCTTTTGGGACGCCAAGTGGGCCCTGCTCATGCCCATCATCATCCTGGGCGGCATCTACTCCGGCGCCTTCACCGCCACCGAGGCCGCCGTGGTGGCCACGGTGTACGGCATCATCATCGGCGTGTTCGTCTACAAGGAGGTCACCCTCAAGCAGCTGTGGGACGAGTTCAAGTCCACCGCCACCTTCTCCGGCGGCATGATGTGGACGGTGGCTCCCGCCACCGCCATCGGCCTGATCTTCGCCTACCTGGGTGTGAACAAGGCCATCGCCGCCTTCTTCCTGAGCATCTCCTCCAATATGTACGTGGTCATGTTCCTGGTGACCTGCATCCTGTTCGTCATCGGCATGTTCATGCAGACCACCCCCGCCATCGTCATCTTCAGCCCGGTGCTGCTCAACGTGGCCAAGGCGGTGGGCGTCAGCTCCCTGCAGTTCGGCGTGGTCATGACCCTGGCCCTGGCCGTGGGCTTCTGCACGCCGCCGGTGTGCGCCAACGTGTTCGTGGCCCAGTCCATGACGGGCCTGCCCATGGATAAGATCGTCAAACCCGCCGTGCCCTTTATCGCGGTGCTGATCGCGGCGCTGCTGGCGGTGTCCTTTGTGCCGGTGCTGTCCACCGGCCTGCTCAGCGTGCTGTCCTCCCTGGGCGGAGGTTAAGCGGTGGGCTCGGTCAACGAATATCTCTCCGGCGTCCCGGTGCCGGCCATGGCCCGGGTCCGGCAGCGCTTTCCGGACCAGCGCCTGGCCGACCCCGCCGCCGCGCTGCGCCGTGAGCTGGCCCGGCCGGAGGTGCGCGGGACGATCCGCCCGGGCATGACGGTGGCCGTCACCGCCGGGAGCCGGGGCATCGACTGTTACGTCCCGCTCCTGCGGGAGCTGATCGCCGGCCTGCGGGACATGGGGGCCCAGCCCTTCGTAATCCCCGCCATGGGCAGCCACGGCGGGGCCATCGCCCAGGGCCAGCAGGCCTTGCTGGCGGGCTACGGCGTCACCGAGGAGTCGGTGGGCGCGCCCATCCGGGCCGCCATGGAGGTAGTCCAGGCCGGGACCACCCCCGGCGGGGAGCCGGTGTGGGTCGACGCGCTGGCGGCCCAGGCGGACGGCGTGGTGCTCTTTAACCGGGTCAAGCCCCACACAGGCTTCCGGGGCGACTATGAGAGCGGCCTGGTGAAGATGGCCGCCATCGGCCTGGGCAAGCAGAGGGGGGCGGAGATCGTCCATTCCGGCGGCCCGTCGGCCATGGCCCGGCGGGTGCGGGAGTTCGGCTGCGCCGCCATCCGGCAGGGCAAGGTGCTCTTCGGCGTGGCCACGGTGGAGAACGCCTATGACAAGGTGGCCCAGGTTCGGGCGCTGACGGCCCAGGAGATCTTCGACCAGGAGCCCGTACTGCTGAACCAGGCCAAGGAGCTGATGCCCCGGCTGCTGGCGGAGGGGCTGGACGTGCTGGTGGTGGACCGGATCGGGAAAAACATCTCCGGCCCCGGCATGGACCCCAACATCACCCACACCTACCTGCCCGGCGCGCCCATTCCGGAGGAGCTGCGGGCAAAGCGGGCCCAGCGGGTGGCGGTGCTGGACCTGACGGCGGAGACCCACGGCGCGGCCATGGGCATCGGCATGGCGGACGTCACCACCCGGCGGGTGATGGATAAGATGGACTTTGACGCCACCTACCCCAACTGCCTGACCAGCGGGACCACCGTGTCGGCCAAACTGCCCATGGTGTTCGACAGCGACCGCCTGGCCATTCAGGCGGCCATCCGCACCCTCAACGGCGCGGACTGGTCCGCCCTGCGGATGATCCGCATTCGGGATACCCTCCATCTGGGGGAGATCTGGGCCTCCGAGGCCCTGCTGCCCGAGCTGGAGGCCCATCCGGCGGCGGAGGTGCTCTCCGGGCCGGAGGCCCTGCCCTTCGACGAGATGGGAAATTTGTTGTGAAAGGAAGCTGTTCCCATGCTGCATGAAAAGGAGAAAGCGCTGCTGGCAAAGCTGGAGCTGTCCTATCCCTGCGTGGCCATCAAGTTCCGTTTCGAGAAGCCCAATGTGCCCCACTACGACGGGGAGAAGGTGGCCTACTGCCAGTACGTGAAATACGCCCAGGACACGGGCAAGCACTTCTACATCACCGCCGAGGACGACGCCTGCTACGGCAAGATGGCCCTGGGCATGATCGACAAGCCCCCGGTCACCGCCAGCGGTCAGGCGGGCTATGACTTCGGCTGCTACAAGTCCCCCGTGGGCTGCCAGCAGCTCTACCAGAAGCTGCCCATCCTGGAGCCCCACACCATCAACTATGTGGAGTTCTGCCCGGCGGCGGACTGCGATTTCGACCCCGACCTGCTGTTCTTTGTGGCCGATCTGCCCCAGGCGGACGTCATCATGCGGGCCACCAGCTACATCTCCGGGGACCTCTGGGAGTCCAAGTCCTCTCCGGTCATCAGCTGCGCCTGGATGTATGCCTATCCCGTCATCACCGGCAAGGTCAACCACATCACCACCGGCTTTTATCACGGCCTGAAGCGCCGGAAGGCCTATCCCGCCGGTCTGCGCATGATCGCGGTGCCCTTCCAGAAGCTGCCGGAGTTCTTCACCGCCCTGGAGGAGATGGACTGGACGCTTATCGCCTTCCGGGAGGACGAGGAGAGCAGGGCCGACCTCCAGCGCCGCATCGAGCATTGGCAGGAGATGGCGGCCGCGATCGGCAGCCATGTGGACCTGCACTGAGACGCGTGGATTTCTCGGGTAAGCGGGCATCCTGACGGCCGGTGTCATTTCGACCGGTCCCGCAGGATGACCGGCGCCGGATTTTGAAACGTTGATACGAAAAATGCGGCGGCAAGAGTTCTGTCTTGCCGCCGCATTTTATTTTGCGCAAAAATAAACCTGCCTGCAGCGGAGCTTTGCGGGGCATGGGATGGGATTGCGCGGCGCTTGCCGGAGGCGGGCGGGCCGGGATCGCCCCGCCCGCCTATAAAAAACCGTGCCGGATAGCCTCTTGACTGTACTTATTAATATGTATATACTGTGAGTATAGCCGCAGCGCGCATATCATATTAACGATTACGGTCGGTATGATCAGGAGATGAGCGCCATGATCCGCATCGCCATTGCCGAGGATGACCCGCCGTGCGCCGCGCAGCTGGAGCGGTATATCGGCGACTACGGCAGAGAGACGGGACAGACCTTTCAGATCACCCGGTATGACAATGGCGAGGATCTGGTGGAGCGCTACCGGGCGGAGTTCGATCTGATTTTGATGGACGTGGAAATGCCTTTTATGGACGGGATGACCGCGGCGGAGCACATTCGCCGCGTGGACCCGGAAGTGATCATTGTTTTCGTCACGAACATGGCCCAGTACGCGATTCAGGGCTATTCCGTGAACGCCCTGGACTATATTCTCAAGCCGGTGAGCTACTTCTCCTTTTCCCAGCGCCTGGGCCGCGCGCTGCGCTATGTGCGCAAAAAGGAGGGGGCCTTTCTGATGGTGGCGGTGAAGGGGGGTACCATCAAGCTGGAGGTGGACAGCATCTTCTACATCGAGCGCCTGGGCCGTCAGCTCATGTTCCACACCCGCGCCGGGATACACGCCTCCACCGCCACGCTGCAGCAGGTGGAGGAGTCCCTGGAGGGAAAAGGATTTGCCCGCTGCAACAAGGGATATCTGGTGAACCTGCAGTATGTGTCCGGCATTCAGGACGGCTGCGCCATCGTCCGGGGGGACAAGCTGCTCATCAGCCGGGGCCGCAGAGGGCCTTTCCTGGAGGCGCTGACCGACTATATGGGGGGTGCGGCCCGGTGAGTCCGATCTATCTGTCCGATATCCCCCGGGTGTTCACGGCCGCCGCCGAGTGGTGCGCCTGCCTTACCGTCGTCGCCAAGTACCCCCGGCGGTACGGCGGTCCCCGGCTGTGGGGTCTGCTGGGGCTTGGGCTGGCGGTCCAGTGTCTGTTTCTCGCCGTTACCGACGGACTGTCCATCCTGCTCTGGGTGCCCTGCATGGCGGCGGCGGTGGGTCTGATGTTCGCTCTGATTGCCGCCTGCTGCGATATGCCCCTGACCACGGCGGGCTACTGTACCATCCGGGCCTTCGTGCTGGCGGAATTCGCGGCCTCTCTGGAGTGGCAGCTTTACTCTTACGCCCTGCACACCTTGGGCTGGCAGGAGGCGGGGTTCAAAAAGAACGCGCTGGCTTTAGCGGTGCTGGCGGGGGTGTACGCCGCCGTTTTTGTCTTTATGCATTGGCTGGAGAGCCGCCGGGCCGACCCCCTCACCGCGATGGCGTTCCGCCTCCGGGAGCTGTGGAGTCCCCTCCTGATCGCTGTTTCCTGCTTTCTTTTGAGCAATCTCAGCTTCGTGTACAGCGGCACCCCCTTCACCAGCTCGATCCTGACCGATATCTATAACATCCGCACCCTGGTGGACCTGGCAGGAGTGGCCATGCTGTACGCCTACCACGTCCAGCGGTGTGAGCTGTATATGCAGCGGGAGCTGGACGCGATCCAAAACATCCTGCAAAGCCAGTATGCCCAGTACCGCCAGTCCCGGGAGAGCATCGCCGCGATCGACCGCAAGTACCACGATCTGAAGCATCAGATCGCCGTGCTGCGCGCGGAGCCGGACGCCGCCAAGCGCAGCGCCTACCTGGACGGGATGGAGGAGGAGATCCGGGACTACGAGGCGCAGAATAAGACGGGCAATTCGGTGCTGGACACCGTGCTCACCGGAAAGAGCCTGTACTGCGTCCGCCACGGGGTGGAGCTGACCTGCATCGCGGACGGCAAGCTGCTGGGCTTTATGGATGTGATGGACATCTGCACCATTTTCGGCAATATCCTGGACAACGCCATTGAGTGCGAGCTGGGCATCCAAGAGAAGGAAAAGCGGCTGATCCGTCTGGCGGTGCACCAGCGAAAGGATTTCCTGGTCATCCAGTGCGAGAACTACTGCCCGGCGGCGCTGGAGTTTCGGGACGGCCTGCCCGTGTCCACCAAGGGCGACGCGGCCCTTCATGGCTACGGCATCAAATCGGTCCGACACACGGCGGACAAATACGGCGGCACCGTGACCGTCCACGACAGGGACGGGTGGTTTGAGATCAACATTGTGATTCCCCATCAAATGCAATAGAACGGCGCCCCCGCATTGTCGAAAGTGACAATATTGCCGGGGCGCCGTTTGTGTTATATGTACAATCCTCGCTGCAGTTTGGACAGGAAAACGTGCAGTTTGCGCAAATCGACGCCAAAGACGGGAAAAGTATGCTAAACTGCAAGGCACAAGGCGGGGAACAGCCCCGTCAAAAAGTGAATTGAGGAGGAAGAAACAATGTTAGGCATCAACATGAACGACGTCATCACCACATTGGGCTTGATCAAGGGCTATCTCATCGCCCTGGCCGTGGTCCTGGTGGTGGCCGTCGCGGTCACCATCGTGGCCATGAAGCTGCCCAAGCCCACCAAGGGCATTGCCCGGGGCTCCGCCTGGATGGGCTTCATCGTAGCGCTGGTGATCATCGTGGACATGATCCTCACCGGCCCGCTGTACGGCATCGTGGGCATGGCCCTGCGGGGCGGCGGCGACATCAGCGAGGAGAGCGTCACCAACGCCAGCGCGCTGTGTGAGGACATCGCCGACGAGGGCTTTGTCCTGCTGAAGAACGACGGCCTGCTCCCCCTGGGCGACGGGGCCAAGGTGAACACCTTCGGCTGGTCCGCCACCAACCCTGTGTACGGCGGCACCGGCTCCGGCTCCCTGTCCGGACTGTACCCCACCGTCACGCTGCTGGAGGGCATCTCCCAGGCGGGCATCGAATACAACGAGGACCTGACCAAGTTCTACACCGGCTGGAAGGATAAGCGCCCCAACATCGGCATGATGGGCCAGGACTGGACCTGCCCCGAGCCCACCATCGCCGAGTACGAGGCCGCCGGGATGTTTGATAATGCCGCGGCCTACTCCGACGTGGCCATGATCGTCATCTCCCGGGCGGGCGGCGAGGGCGCCGACCTGCCCACCAGCTTGGACCCCAACATCCCCGACACCTTCCAGGACGACGGCAGCGGCACCATGTTCGCCGCCTCCGGTCTGCGCCTGAGCGAGTACCCCGAGGATCTGGACGCCTCCAAGCACTACCTGGAGCCCACCACCCGGGAGCTGGCCATGATCGAGAAGGTCACCAGCCAGTTTGACAAGGTCATCGTGGTGGTCAACGCCTCCAACGCCATGGAGCTGGGCTGGATCGAGGACTACCCCTCCATCAAGTCCGTCATCCTGGCCCCCGGCCCCGGCCAGACCGGCTTCAACGCCCTGGGCAACATCCTCAGCGGCAAGGTGAACCCCTCCGGCCGCACCGTGGACACCTTTGTGTACGACCTGACCGCCATCCCCGCCTTCAACAACATCGGCGAGTTCAAGTATACCAACCTGGACGACGTGTCTCCCATGTCCTACGGCCAGCCCGTCACCCCCAACTTCGTGAATTATGTGGAGGGCATCTACGTGGGCTACCGTTGGTATGAGACCGCCGCCGCGGAGAACGCCATCGACTACGACAGCACGGTGCAGTTCCCCTTCGGCTACGGTCTGAGCTACACCACCTTCGAGCAGGAGATGGGACCCATCTCCGAAAGTAATGGGACCATTACTTTCGATGTCACCGTCACCAACACCGGCGACACGGCGGGCAAGGACGTGGTGGAGGTCTACTACAACCCGCCCTACACCAACGGCGGCATTGAGAAGTCCGCCGCCAATCTGGTGGCCTTCGACAAGACCGGGATCATCGAGCCGGGCAAGTCCGAGACCGTGAAAATCTCCTTCCAGGCGGAGGACATGGCCTCCTTTGACTACCAGGGCGCGGGCGCCTACGTGCTGGAGGCCGGCGACTACGTCATCTCCATCAACTCCGACTCCCACAACGTCATCGACTCCAAGACCTACAATGTGGGCTCCACCATCACCTACACCGACGGCCGCGCCTCCGACGAGACCCCCGCCGTCAGCCAGTTCGGCTACGCCGCAGGCGATATTGAGTACCTGTCCCGGAAGGACGGCTTCGCCAACCACGACGCCGCCGTGGCCGCTCCCACCAACTTCGAGATGGCCGCCGACGTGAAGGCCGGCTTCTACAACCACACCAACTACGATCCCACCCAGTTCAACAACGACGGCGACGCGGTGCCCACCACCGGGGCCAAGAACGGCCTGACCATGGCGGATGTGCGGGGCCTGGACTACGACGATCCCCAGTGGGAGAAGCTGCTGGACCAGCTCACCGTGGACGACATGGTGAACCTCATCGGCATCGGCGGCTACCAGAGCGTGGCCATCAGTTCCGTTGGCAAGACCCAGCAGGTGGACTGCGACGGCCCCGCCTCCATCAACAACAACTTCACCGGCAAGGCCTCCATCGGCTTCCCCGCCGGCGTGGTCATTGCCGCCACCTGGAACACCGACCTGGCCCATGATTTCGGCGCCAGCATCGGCAAGATGGCCGACGAGATGGACGTGTCCGGCTGGTACGCCCCCGCCATGAACATCCACCGCACCTCCTTCTCTGGCCGCAATTTCGAGTACTACTCTGAGGACGGCTTCCTGTCCGGGGCCATGGCCTCCACCGCCATCAACGGCGCGGCGGAGAGCGGCGTGTACTCCTTCATGAAGCACTTTGCCCTCAACGACCAGGAGACTCACCGCACCGACATGCTGTGCACCTGGTCCAACGAGCAGGCCATCCGTGAGATCTACCTCAAGCCCTTTGAGATGTGCGTGAAGAACTACGAGGGCAAATCCATGGCCGTGATGAGCTCCTTCAACTACATCGGCAACAAGTACGCCGGGGCCAACCCCGAACTGCTCAACACGGTGCTCCGCGACGAGTGGGGCTTCCGGGGCATGGTGCTCACCGACTACTTCGGCGGCTACGGCTACCAGGACGCGGACATCCAGATCCGCAACGGCAACGACTTCTGCCTCACGCCCCAGATGATCGAGGTGAGCGAGCTGACCGACAAGACCAGCGGCACCTCCCTCCAGGCGGCCCGCCAGGCCTGTAAGAACATCCTGTACACCACGGCCAACAGCCGGGCCTACGCCAACGGCGCGGGCGGCGGCATGGCCACCTGGGAGATCGCCATGTACGCCATCTCCGCCGTGGTCATCCTGGCCGCAGTGGCCGGCGAGGTGATGCTCATCCGGGGCGCCAAGAAGAAAAAGAACGGCTGAGTTCCGGCGCTAAATTCCAGATGACCTGCGCAAACTAGCGCCACAGGCTCCCGCCCCCGCCGGCATGGCGGGGACGGGAGCCGGGGAGCCCTGAGCAGATCCCGGGAATCCTTCCCCGGACCTGTTCAGCGCTTTTCCACGGCTCAATATAACACCAGTGAGGAGGAATTGGTTTGAAACACGGGGACATCATTTCACAAATGACCCTGGAGGAGAAATGCTATCTCTTCTCCGGCAAGGACTTCTGGCAGACCCGGAGCGTGGAGCGGCTGGGCGTGTCCAACATGACCCTGTCCGACGGCCCCCACGGGATCCGCAAGCAGGAGGGAGCCGGGGATCAACTGGGGCTGAACGGCTCCCTGCCCGCCACCTGCTATCCCACCGCCGCCACCATCGCCAACAGCTGGGACCCGGCCTTGGGCGAGGAGATCGGTGAGCACCTGGGCACGGAGGCCGCTTCCCAGGGGGTGGGCACCCTGCTGGGACCGGGGCTGAACATCAAGCGCTCCCCCTTCTGCGGGCGTAACTTCGAGTACTTCTCCGAGGACCCCTATCTGGCGGGCAAAATGGCGGCCAGCTACGTGCGCGGCATTCAGAAGAACGGCGCGGCGGCCTGCCCCAAGCACTTTGCCGCCAACTCCCAGGAGCTGCGGCGCATGGCGTCGGATTCCGTGATGGACGAGCGGACGCTGCGGGAAATCTACCTCACCGGGTTTGAGATCGCCGTGAAGGAGGGCGGGGCCAAGTCCATCATGTCCTCCTATAACCGTATCAACGGGGTTTACGCCAACGAGAACCCCCATCTTTTGCAGGAGATCCTCCGGGATGAGTGGGGCTTCGACGGCTTTGTGGTGTCCGACTGGGGCGCCTCCAACGACCATGTCGCGGGCGTGGCGGCCGGCTCCCACCTGGAGATGCCCACCACCGGCGGGGACTCCGATTTGGAGCTGGTGGAGGCCGTGAAGTCCGGCAAGATCAGCCAGGAGCTGCTGGACCGGCGGGTGGATGAGCTGCTGGACGTGATTTTGTCCGTCACCGGCTCCATCAAGTCTCTGGAGGGCAGAAGCTTCGACGCGGAGGCGCATCACGCCATGGCGGCGAAGGCTTCCGAGCAGTCCATCGTGCTGCTGAAAAATGAAGACGGTATCCTCCCGCTGAAGAAAGGCGCGAGGGTGGCCATTATCGGCGAGTTCGCCCAAAAGGCCCGGTACCAGGGGGCGGGGTCCTCGGTGGTCAATCCCACCCGGCTGGACAACGCCATGGACGTGATCAAGAACTTCGATTTGGACGTGACGGGCTTTGAGCCGGGCTACCCCCGGTCCGGCAAGGGCGACCCTGCCATGCAGGCCAAAGCCGTGGAGCTGGCGAAAAAGGCTGATACCGTCCTGCTGTACGTCGGCTTGGACGAGATCAGCGAGTCCGAGGGCCTGGATCGGACCCACATGAGGCTCCCGCAGAGCCAGGTGGAGCTCATCGAGGCGGTTTCCGCCGTCAATCCCAACGTGGTGGCCGTCATGTCCGCAGGCTCCGCCGTGGAGATGCCCTGGCTGCCCAAGATCAAGGCCCTGGTCCACGGATACCTGTGCGGCCAGGCGGGCGCGTCCTCCGTTCTCAAGGTCATTCTGGGTCAGGTGAACCCCTCCGGCAAGCTGGCGGAGAGCTACCCCGTCAAATACGAGGACGTGTCCTCCGCCCCCTACTTTCCCGCCAAGGAGCGCACCGCCGAGTACCGGGAGGGCCTGTACGTGGGCTATCGTTATTACGAGACGGCAAAAGTGCCTGTATTATTCCCCTTTGGATTCGGCCTGAGCTACACCACCTTCGCGTACAGCGACCTGACGGTTTCCGACCAGGAGGCCGTGTTCACCCTCACAAACACCGGCGGGATGGACGGCGCGGAGGTGGCCCAACTGTACGTGTCCAAGCCGGATGGGGAGGTGTTCCGCCCCGCCAAGGAGCTGAAGGGCTTCACCAAGGTATTTTTGAAGGCGGGCGAGTCCAAGCGGGTGACCATCAAGTTGGACGATAAGGCATTCCGATACTTCAACGTGGATACCAACCGGTTCGAGGTGGAGGGCGGCGACTGGACCGTGATGATCGGCGCCTCCGTGGCGGATATCAAGCTGTCCGGCGCCGTGAGCGTCAAGGGCACCGGGGCCGCCTCCCCCTACGACAAGGCCAAGTTCGCCAAATATTTCAGCGGGGATGTCAAGAACATCTCCGACGCCGAGTTCGAGGCCCTGCTGGGCCGTCCCATCCCCGACGGCCACTGGAGCGGCACGCTGGACATGAACGACGCCATCTGCCAGCTGTACTACGCCAAGAGCTGGCTGGCCCGGCGGGTGTACGGCATCATGACCAGAATGCTCAACAAGAGCATCGCCAAGGGCGAGCCGGATTTGAACATCACCTTTATCTACAACATGCCCTTCCGGGGCATCGCCAAGATGGCGGGGGGCATGTGCACCATGGAGATGGCCGAGGGCATCCTCACCATCTGCAACGGCCACTTCTTCAAGGGCCTGGGCCGGGTGATCGGCGGCTTCTTCCGCTCGGGCAAAAAGCGCAAGGCCGCGGACGCCATTCGCTGAGAAAGGGAGGAATTTTGGAATGCAGGGAATCAAAGACTGGTGGAACGGCTTCGCCGAAAAGCACCCCGCCGTGGCGGAGTGGGTCCGAAAGGGCGGGCTGTTCCTGCTGTTCAGCTATTTTGTCACCTTCCTCAAGGCGCTGCTGCTGATGTTTCTGCCCGACCTGTTCCGGGGGATGGTGGGCAACCAGGAGTGGCTGTGGCCCAACATTCCGGTGTCTCTGTTCGGGGTGGACTTCAACCTGGCCGTCATCGGCAACCCTCTGCTCACCGATGAGAACGGCCTTGTCACCGGCGGCCTGGCCTTCACCCTGGCCAACCTGGTGACCATCTGCTTTGGCGAGTGCGTCAATTTCCCGCTCCAGCGCAACGTGACCTTCAAGAGTCATGGCCCGCTGGGCATCCAGATCGCCGCCCACGGCCTCGCCACCATCGGGGTGTTCCTGGTGATGAACCTGTTCACCTGTGTGTGGAACCCGGTGACCAACGCGCTGATCACCAACGCGGCCCTGCGCAAGACCCTGGAGAGCATTGTCACCGCTGTTGTCACCGGCGGCGTGGCCATGATCATCATCTTCGCGGTGGACAACAAGATTTTCGCGCCTGATTTCGGGAAAAAGTAAAAGGGACGGCAGCGCCCCCACCGGGACTTTCGCCCGGAGGCAAGAGCAAATGAACAGGGACCGCGCGGTCAAACGCCGCACGGTCCCTGTTCGCCGCGTGTGACGACATGGACGAACTGGCGGCCGGGGTGAGAAAGGGCTTGACAACGCCGCGAGGGGGTGTTATGCTGAAGGTACAATTAAAAAGGTAACCTGGCTTTGCGCGATATACGGCAAAACCGGTGTGGCAAACATCGTCCCGAAGGGAGGTGGGAGCGCAGCCGTTTTGAATATTCAAAAGGAGGCATTCCCATGAACTTTGAGGACGATTTTCTGTTTAAAGACCCCGGCTACCGCAGCAGCACCCTGACCAATGGCATCGGCCGCAGCGGCCAGCGGGCCCTGCTCTACGCCACCGGCATGGATGAGGAGGACCTGAAAAAGCCCTTTGTGGCGGTGATTGGCTCCTTCAGCGAGATGGTGCCCGGCCACGCCCACCTGCGGGACCTGGCCGAAGCCGTGTGCCAGGGGGTTATCGAGGGGGGCGGCGTCCCCCGGCGCAGCGAGACCATCGCCATCTGCGACGGACTGTGCCAGGGCCACAAGGGGATGCGCTATCCCCTGGCCAGCCGCGACCTCATCGCCGACAGCGTGGAGATGGTGGTGGAGGCCCACCACTTCGACGCCATGGTGCTCCTGCCCGGCTGTGACAAGATCATTCCCGGCATGCTCATGGCCGCCGCCCGGCTGAACATCCCCGCCGTGGTAGTGCCCGGCGGACCCATGCTCCCCGGCAACGTGGGGGGCAACCCCCTGTTCTGCTCCAGCGAGCTGCGGGAGTTCCCCGGCCGGGTGGAGGCGGGGATCATCACCCCGGCGTACATGAAGGAGGCGGAGAAGCTCACCCTGCCCACCGTGGGCAGCTGTGCCCATCTGGGGACGGCCAACTCCATGTGCATGCTCACCGAGGTGCTGGGTATGGGCCTGCCCGGCTCGGGCACCGCCCCGGCGGTGTCCAACAAGCGCAAACGCATCGCCAAGGCCAGCGGCCGGGCGGTGATGGAGTTGCTGCGAAAGGGAATCACCCCCCGACAGATTCTGACCCGAGAGGCGCTGCTCAACGGCGTGACGGGGGCCATGGCCACCGGTTCGTCCACCAACCTGGTGCTCCATCTCATGGCCATCGCCCACGAGGCCGGGGTGGAGCTGACCCTGGACGACTTCGACCAGATCAGCCGGAAGGTGCCCTTTGTGTGCAACCTCCAGCCCTCGGGCAAGTACCCCATCGTGTCCCTGGACGACGCGGGGGGGATCCCCGCGGTGCTCAAGACGGTGGAGCCCATGCTGAACACCCAGGTCATGACCTGCACCGGCAAGCCGCTGTCGGAGCTTTTGTCGGGCTGGGAGGCCCATCCCAATGATGTGCTGAAAACCCTGGAGGCCCCCCAGAAGGCGGAGGGCGGCATCGCCATCCTCCGGGGCAATCTGGCCCCCAAGGGCGCGGTGGTGAAGCAGTCCGGCGTGCGGGAGAGCATGTATCGGTTCACCGGCAGGGCGCGGGTATTCAACTCCATGGAGGAGGCGGACGCCGCCGTCAGCGCCGGCTCCATCGAAAAGGGAACGGTCATCGTCATCCGCTATGAGGGCCCCAAGGGAGGACCGGGCATGCGGGAGATGCTGTCCACCACCGCCCTCATCATGGGCCGGGGGATGGACCAGGACGTGGCGCTGGTCACCGACGGCCGGTTCTCCGGGGCCACCCACGGGCCCTGCATCGGCCACGTCAGCCCGGAGGCGGCCTCCGGCGGCCCCATCGCCTTTGTGGAGGATGGGGATGTGATCCATATCGACATCACCAACCGGACCCTGAGCGTCGACGTGACCGAGGAGGAGTTCACCCGCCGCCAGGAGGGCTGGCAGCCCCTGCGCAAGCCCCGCATGACCGCCTTGGCCAAGTACGCGGCCCTGGTCACCAGCGCGGATACTGGCGCCATTGTGGACGAGGAAAAGCTGAACTGAGCGGGACCGGAGCGCACCCGCCTCAAGCTGTGCGGAGAGTCCCATGGGAGGCGGTGGCTTCCCATGGGACTTCTTCCTGAAAAACGCGCGGGGGACCCCATGGGGGTTGCGGCAAACGAAGAGAAAACGCTTGACAAATCCGCTTTGCTGTGCTAGGCTGTTAATAAATTACATAAAGTAAATCCAGCTGTGGCCGCGCTGCGGCACACAAATAGGGTGAGAGTCCCTGCGAGTCGGTCACTGTGATGCCTCCGAGAAGAGGATAAGTCAGGTATGTGGCAGCTGGATGCATTCTGCCGGTACCGGAAGTGCGCTTCTTGTCCGGCCTCATCTGTGTGGAGCTCTCCACAGGTGGGGCCTTGTTCGTTGCGCTTCGTGCGGTTCGGCACGGGGCGCATTTCTTTGCCCCGGTCAACTTGTACCCCCAAGGCTGCGGACAAGCCGCGCGGGAAAATAAAGAGACCGTTCAAGGAGGAAATTGTAGCATGAAGAAACTGAGCAGAACGCTGGCGCTGCTGCTGGCGATGGTCCTGGCCTTCGGCCTGACCGACTCCGCCTTCGCCGCCGATGAGGACGGCAAGGAGTACACCGACGTGCCCGGCTGGGCCAAGGAGTACGTGGATGTTATGACAGAAGAGAAGCTGATTGACGGCAAGACCGACACCACCTTTGGGGCCAACGACCCCATGACCCGGGCCGACCTGGTGGTGGCCCTGTACCGTCTGGCCGGGTCCCCCGACGTGAAGGATAAGGAGAACCCCTTCCAGGACGTGGCGGAGGACGCCGCGTACAGGGACGCCGTGGTCTGGGCCTTCGGCCAGAAGATTGTCAACGGCAAGACTCCCGATACCTTCGATCCCGACGGCAGCGCCCAGCGCCAGGAGATCGCAAAAATCGTGTGCGAGTTCGCCGCCCGCCAGGTGGGCAAGGACGAGCTGAAGAGCCGCAAGGATGAGTTGTCCGCCTACCCCGACGCCGCCGATGTGGACGGCTGGGCTAAGGACTACATGAACTGGGCCGCGGCCTCTGCGTTCATCACTGGCAGCGACGGCAAGCTGCTCCCCCACGGCACCGCCACCCGGGCAGAGGTGTCCGCCATCCTGTGCCGGTACATGGATGACGCCGCCACCGGCGACGCCTCCAAGGACGATCCCCGCAACCAGGACCCCACCCGCGACACCGAGCTGCTGGTGGTGAGCTTCGGCACCAGCTTCAACGACAACCGGGTGGCCACCATCAAGGCCATTGAGGACGATCTGGCCAAGGCGTTCCCCAGCTATGACGTGCGCCGGGCGTTCACCGCCGACATCATCATCGAGCACGTCTACCGCCGGGACGGCGAGCAGATCGACAATGTGAAGGAGGCCCTGGAGCGGGCCGTGGAGGCTGACGTGAAGAACCTGGTGGTGCAGCCCACCCACCTGATGAACGGCTATGAGTACGGCGACCTGCGCAACATGCTGGAGAAGAAGTACGCCGACAAGTTTGATTCCATCAAGATCGGTGCGCCCCTGCTCACTTCCGACGACGACTTCGCCAAGGTGGCCGACGCCATGGTGAAGGCCACCGCCTCCTTCGACGACGGCAAGACCGCCATCTGCTTCATGGGCCATGGCACCGAGGCCGCCTCCAACGCCATCTACAACAAGATGGAACAGCTGATCCAGGCGGATCATGAGAACTATTTCGTGGGCACCGTGGACGAAACCGAGTCCGCCAACACCCTGGCCGATGTGGTGAAGGCCGTCAAGGACGGCGGCTACGAGCGGGTGGTGCTGCGGCCCATGATGATCGTGGCCGGCGACCACGCCAACAACGATATGGCCGGCGACGACGCCGACTCCTGGAAGAATACCTTCCTCGCCAGCGGCTTTGACGCCGAGGACGTGATCTGCGAGGTGAAGGGCCTGGGCGAGATCAAGGAGATCCGGGACCTGCTGTGTGCCCACGCCAAAGCCGCCGTGAATTTGGAGGACGCCGACATCGCCAGTGAGCCCAACCCCGAGAACCCCGACAACAAGGAGACTCTGGCCGACGGCGTGTACACCATCGACGTGGAGAGCGATTCCGCCATGTTCAAGGTGGTGGCCTGTGAGCTGACCGTGAAGGACGGCGAGATGACCGCCAAGCTGACCCTCAGCGGCACCGGCTACGACCAGATGTATGTGGGCACCAAGGGTCAGGCCGCCAACGCCAAGGACGGCTTCGTGAAGTATGAGGAGGACGCGGAGGGCAAATACACCTTTACCATCCCTGTGGCCGCTTTGGACGAGGAGCTGTCTTACGCCGCCCACGGCACCAAGTCCGGCAAGTGGTTTGACCGCACCCTGACCTTTGACGGGGCCAGCGCCGAGGCGAAATAAGCTGCTTACACTCCTTCCCTTTCCCAGAGCGCCGCGGGGCGTAAGCGCTCCGCGGCGCTCCCTTTGATTTAGGAGGAACCAATGAAAAAGAAAATAATTGCCGGCTTGGCGGCGTTGGGGTTGGCCCTGTCCCTGCTGGCCGGGTGCGCCGGGGGAGCGGAGCCGGAGACCTCCCAGGCCCTCAGCCCCGCCCCGGAGCAGTCCCAGGCCGCCCAGCCCAGCGCCGCCCCCACCTCGACCCCGGAGCCCAGCCCGGAGCCCACGGCCACGCCGGAGCC
>CATLHC010000031.1 GCA_949948775.1 uncultured Oscillospiraceae bacterium | reverse complement strand
GATATACTACCGTCAAAATCACCTCGGCGCGTCCTTTCCCACGCCCCTGTGCCGCCTGCGGCCTGACTGCCTGTTGTTTTCGGGGTGTCCCCGTTCCTTTACGATACACTCCTTTGGGGTTTTTAAGCTGCTTCCTGTCCGCCATGATAAGGTTGTTGCTGAGAGCGTTCAGCCCATAGTACAACGCCTCGCCGTCCATGAAAATCTCCTGGCTGGTGAAGGGCACAAAAATCGCCGTACTGGATGTGGTAAGTCCCCGCTGAATATTGATCTGGTTCACCCCCAGGGGAAGGGACGAAAGAAAGCCCTGCTCCTGCTGATAGTCCAGCCGCCGCAGGGCGCAGTTATATTTCTGCGCCACACCGCTGGCCTGGAACACATTGTTTTCAAGCCGCTGGGTGGTGTCCGCCGTGTTCAGCACCAGCATCGTCACCAGAAACATCCGCTCGTTGCGGCTCTGCAAGTCCTCCAGCAGCGTTTTGGCCTCGTTGCCGAAAGTAACAAGGTCGCTGGGGATCACGTCCATGTCATACCCGGAGCGGACGGCCTTTTTCTGCTCCTGGATTTTCATGGCGTCCAGGTCGGTGATCTTCCGCTTGATGTTCTTAATGGCGGCGCTCTGGTCGATGGACTGGATATGGAGGGTGACAACAAGACTGCTTTCCAGGTCCAGAAAGTCGGCCAGCATCCGGTCCGTCAGCTCCGGGGCCAGGATTTGCAGGAAGGACATGGCCCCGTAGGTCTTGCCGATCTGGAACCTCTGCTTGTGGGCAAAGGTAAAGCTGTCCGGGGCGATGAAGTCCTTGGATGTGAGGCCGGTCTTATAGGTGGCGTCCCAGGAGAACCGAAGTTTTTGACCTCCCGCCGGATGGAACATCTGGTGCAGGATCACCAGCCGCTCATAGCCGTCCAGAGAGTGGGCCTTTACCCCCAGCGCCTTGAAATTCGCCAGAATATCGGCCTCAATGCGCTCCAGCCGGAGCTTCGCCGCTTTCAAACTGTCCGCCTCGATGCCGTAGGTAATGTACTTGGTCTTGGTCAGGCCGTTATTGCCTTTGGCAAGCTGGTTTTTCAGCATATCCGAATATTCCTCCCGGATGCTGTTAAAGGCATCGGCCTGATCCGTGATGTGGATAGAGCGCGTCCGTTCCTCCATATCCGCCCTCTGGTTGAGGAAAGAGAGCTGGACACGGATAGAGGAATCAAAATAATTGAGAAAATCGCAGTAATTCTCAAAAATCTGATTCTTGTCCTCGTTCTGCGCCAGTTGGTAGTTGATGTCATAGAACTGGATTTGCTTGGTGAAATAGTGGCCGTTGACCACGCAGATACCGTCCCGGCGCATTTCCTGATAGGGAATGGTCTGCTGGGCGGTGCGGGGGATTCTGCCGTCCTTCTTTGCCTTGGTGATGGAAGCGACCAGCCGCCGCTTATCCGCGCCGCTGAGTTTGGCGTCCGGGGTGAGCCGGATGGTGTTTCGCACCTCGGCCCTTTCCGCGGCGAGCTGCTTTTTTCCGGCTTCCAGACGTTTTGCCTGTTTTGCCTGCTGCTGATTTTTCAAGCCTTATAGCCTCCTTTTCCTGCTGATTCTGCCGCTCCAGAGCGGCGTAGATATTCTCCGTCTGATAGGGTCTGCCCTTGGGATAGAAGAACCGCGCCCGGATGATATGGCCCAGCACTTGCTCAAAGGGCTGGCCGTCCTTCTCATAGATTCCAAAAAGGAAGAAGGGCAGCATCAGCCCGATCATCAGCAGAGCCGCCGCGTCGTTACCAATACTGCCCCGTGTGAGAAGATAGGTGGGGATGCCAACCAGACCGCCCGCGCCGAAGCACAAAAGCTGACGGCGGGTCAGGTTAAAAGCAACCTTTGTTTTTACTTTCGTGAGGTCCTTGGGAACCGGCACAAATGGCATTACCTCGCCTCCTTGTCTTTCTGATGCCGCTGGACAGCGGGCCGCTCTGCCTGCGCCTCCTTTGCCGCCGCAAGCTGGCCCCGGATGGAGGGCTTTTCCCCATCCCCCCGTACAGCGGCTTCGACCATGTGGGAGTAGACGATGTGTGCATGACATGATTCTGAGGCAAAGCCGTTTTCAAATGCTTTTGCCGCAGCCTTTTCGTCCGCGTAGCAACGGTTCCAGGTATAGTACCGATACCCTTGCGGAGTTTCTTTGAACGCCCAAGATGAGAACGGATAGGTTGGATCATCCTTTTTTGCGAGTACCAGGCCAACCCCGCTGTCAAATTTAACCGTCCTTTGTATGGTATAGCCATGCGGCGTATCAATACCGGCGATGATCCGGGCACAGGCATCGAAAATTTGCTTGTTGAGTTCAGTATCACGTCCAACCTGAAACCAATGCCTCCGTCCATCCTTGTCTCTGTAAAAGATTCTGCTGATACCTTCTGCTGGGTATTTATCATCCACATAGCGAATCCTGCCAACGTCCTCTATTCTGTTTTCGTCTGTGAAAACAAAGGGGCGCTTTTGGGCAAGGTCATAGCCCACAGTTACGCCGAATCCTTCACCGTTGTATTTCTCACCGTCAATTTCCTTGGCTCTGATTTGGAATATCTCCGGTACGTCCGATAAGGCGGCCCAATATGTAGCCATACCATCCCAAAGGTCAACAGCTTCGATTTCTTTGAGTTTCATGTGTTACCTTGTCCCCCTGTCCTTTTGCTGCCGCTGAGTATTGAATTTCTCCGTCAGCGCCTCCTTTGCCGTCGCAAGCTGGCCCCGGATGGAGGGCTTCTTTCCCGCTCCCCATGCAGTGACTTTGACCTTGCGGGAGTAAAAGGTGCGCTCATGCTCTGTGTGTACGGCGATGGCATTGGCAAAAGCCTTTTCCGCAGTTTTCTCATCCACATAGCAATGGCTCCAGACATAATCCCGGCGCCCTTCCGCGGTTTCCTTGAACATCCAGGAGGTAAACGGGTAGGTCGGGTCATCTTTTTTTGCGAGAACCAAGCCAAAATCACGGTCAAATTGGACGGTCTTTTGTATGGCATAGCCCTGCGGCGTGTCAACATAGGTGTTAATGCGGTCGCAGGCATCGAAAACCTGCTTGGTAAGCTCCGCTCCGATTTCCACCCGGAACCAACGCCTGTCCCCGTCCTTATTCACATAGTATATGTTGCCGCCCGTCGCCGGGTCCTCATCGGTAAAGATAAAGAACTCCTTTTTGGCAAGATCGTAGCCAACACATAACCCAAATCCCTCGCCGTCATATTCCTGGCCGTCAATCTCCCTGGCCCTATTCTGAACGGCCTCCGGCACATCTGACAAAGCGGCCCAATAGATAACCACATCCTTGCAGGGGTCAACTGTTTCGATTTCTTTGAACTTCATGTACTACCTCACCCCCTTATCCTGTTGATGCCGCTGGATGTTGGGCCTCTCCGCCAGCACCTTTTTTGCCGCCGTAAGCTGCTCGCGGAGGGAGGGTTTGCACGGCTGACTATGCTCCGCCGTCTGCGCCTTGCCAAGTTCCACAAGCGTCTTTTCCGCACGTTCCAGAACATCTTGGCTGATAGGCAGCGAATACATATCAGAGATTGAGGAAAAGCCCACGTTGTTGAACACATAATCAACATAGGCTTCTTTCAACGCTCCCGCTGTAAAATATTTCTCCCTTGTAGGAATTTCGCTCACGGTGCCGCTGGCTATGGAATGGGCCAGTCCGGTTTCCAAATGGGCATGGATTTTGCCGTCAACCGCCAGCGTCACATAGTACCAGCCGATATATCCACCGCCTTTATCCGCCGTTCCATCGTTGAGTTCCACGGTCAGTATGGTGTACGGCTTCAGCCCCTTTTGCGCGGCGATGGCGTTATCTATTGCTTCCCGCCTTCTGAGCGGGGCGAGAGCGGCCTCCTTTGCCGCGGCTACGATTTCCGGGTTGTACCGGACCAGCACAGAGTTGATATACTCGTTCTGTACCTTTGCACTCTTGGCCTGCGGCGTTCTTTCGTTCCCGATACCCAGGGAAGTGCCGTTATCAAACCGAATAGCCATATCGCTTGTCCCGCGCCACTTCCCGTAACAGACGGAGGTTTCGATTTTGCCGGACGTACAGCCGAACGTCTGCGCGATGATCCCAATCTTGTCCTTCATGGGCAGACTTTCATATTTCTTGGCTATCTCCACCGCCTTTTTTTGCAAATCGGTGAGGTTTTCCGTCATGTCCTACCTCGCCTCCCTGTCCTTCTGGCGCTGCTGGATGGCGGGCTTCTCCGTCTGCGCCGTTTTCGCCGCCGCAAGCTGATCCCGGATGGAGGGCTTTTCCACCGTCTGCCCCGGCTGATTCCGCATAGCGGCCAACTCTTTCCGCACCATATCCACAAAACCATTTACTACTGTGGAATGGATGTGAACAATATAGGGACTGCGGCGGTGATCCTGTTCAAACATGGGGATAGCCGCCGCCCATGCCTTATTGCCGCGGGAGAAACGTTCATCCCACCCTTTACTCTGGATAGTAGCAGCCAGCACATAGGTCACACGCTCCGGGCCAAACTCCGCCAACACACCCTTTGCGTCTGCGTGGAGATACATCCCGTCAAAGCCTGCCCGAATCGTTGCTTCTATGGCCTCCTTACAAGCCACATTCGCCTGACGTGAGGCCAGGAAAGCGTCCTGTTCCCCATGCTCCCTCGCGTATTCGCCGGACTGCTGATAGAGTGGAATGGAGCGGGTGGCTTCCCGCTGCTTCTCCATCAATTTTTCTGCCCGCCCTTTGATGCAGTCTGCCACGACCTCCATCTGGTTCGTCTCCGTGTTGCGGAAATCCTTATAAATATCTGCCAGCGGGGAGGGAGAGGTCAACAGCGCCGCCGCCTGCTGTTCGGGAAGGGCCAGCGCCGAGATTTCCATTAAAATATCTTCGCGGGCAGAATATTCAAAAACATGGTTCAGAATATCCTCCGGCTTTTGCCCCACCAGCCAGGAGCGGTATTCCTTCTGCTCCGCCATCATTTTATTGTATAGCTCCTGATTCAATTTTTCAGCGTCCATCACAGGCTCCTTTCTTACAGTAATTTCTCATACCGCAGTTTCATCTGCGGCGGGCAGAGGTCAACGGCGGGGCGGCGCTGGCCCGTCCAGCGGATGCCGCCAGCGGAACCAGCGCACGTCCAGCCTGCCGCCCGGATGCTGGCCCCATCCTCCGTGTCCAAGGTATAGGTGATGATTTTCCGATACCCCATCGCCTTTGCCGCCCGCGCCGCTGCCGAATAGAGCATACTGCAAGCGTTCCGCTCCCCGGTGGTGCAGAGGCGGGTCACTTCCAGCGTATGTCCATCGTCCAGGTGGCGGCTGACCGGGCGGCCAGCGATTACCACACCCGCCAGCCGCCCGTCCGCTTCGCAACCGATGGAAAACTTATGCCCTGCCACCGGCTTATGGTGCCGGTGGTGGGCGGCGACAAAAGCATTGGCGTCTCTCAGGGAAACAGGGACCAACCGGAGCATATCAGCGCGCCCCCTGCTCCATCGCCCGCTGCCCCTCCTGGGGAGGGCGGGCCGCAACATCCTTCATGGCGTTTTGGAGCGCGCCCCGCAGGGAGGGCTTGGCCGCACTCCGCTCAGAAAGCCGCTCCACCGCCTGCGCCGCACGGGTGGCCTGTTGCTCCAGCACACCCCGGTAGGCATCCATGACAACGGTGTTCAGCGCCTCCCGCATGGCCGATGTGGTGGGGAAGCAGATGTCATGGTGCTGCTTATCCTTTCCGAACTGGCTGGGCATAGCGACAAACGGCCCGTCCTTGCCCTCCACGATCTTGATGCCGGTCACGGCGAAACAGCCGCCAATGTCGGCGCTGGCAAAGGCCAGGATGCTCCCTTTTTCCTGTTTGGGGTCCTTCGTGGGATAGACCTTGGCGCTCACATCCAGCTTGATTGTCTGGTCACGTTCGGTTTTGGTGACTTCGCTGCTCATTGTTTTTCCTCCATTTCATGTTAATGTGCGTTCAGAATCGACTTGGATACCGCTCCCGTCTTAAACAGAGAGAAGCACAGCAGAACGGTGTACCCAGCGCACTTCCAAATGGAAATGTGAAGGTTGCCGCCGCTTGTAATGCCGCCGATCAGAACGGCGTAAATTGCCACACAGATCATAATGAAAAAGCCTTGCAGCCCAAGAGCCGCAAGACCGCGCAGATAGTTTTGGCCCATCTGTCCCCACTCCCGGTTGGTCATGGTGGCAAAGGGGATCGCCCCCACGGAGCAATAGATGTATATTTCTATCATCCGGCCTACCAGCACCAGCATGATGCACAGGGACAGGATGGGCGATGTGATCCTCAAAAGCAGGGTTTCCACCAGCAGGCCGATCAGTTCCCCGATGCCCATAGCGTCCAACTGGCTCTCTACATCCCCCAGGGCGGCGGCAAAATCAATGCTGGTACTGCCTGTGATAATACCCGCGCTTTGCTGGACAATGTGCTGTCCCAGCTCAAATATCGCCATCGTAATGTCAAAGGTATGCGTGACCAGATAGACGGCGACAAACGCTTTGAAAATCCACTTGTAGATGGTAAAGGTGTCAAAGTCGTGGAGATTGTTCCTGTCAATAATCATGGTGATAAGCTCATAGGTCAGGACAAAGGTAATAATCAGCCCCGCAACCGGCACCACCACATTATCGCTCAGATTGCGTATCATGGAGAAAACCCCGGCGTTCCATGCCGCCGGAGTTTGCCCCACTTCCCCCGCTACCTCCCCGACCTGTGTGTTGATCTGGTCAAACATCCCGCTGAAATTGCCTAAGATGCACTCTATCAGGATGGATTTGAGCCATTCTTGTATCGTGTCGAGGATATTCAGCATGGTTCAGCCCTCTGGCCTACACCGTAAACAGGTTGGACAGCAGGGGGATAAGCTGCATCCCGATCAAGGCCACGCCGCCGCCCGCCATGAGCTGCTTCATGCCTTGCGACTTAGCGCCGGGGTTATCGTTGCCGTAGCCTTCCAGCAGGTTAATGACGCCCCACACGCCCAGGCCAGCGCCCAGGGCGATCACCAGGACCTTCAAAGTGCCGATAGCAGAAGTGAAAAATTCCATTAGTTTACCTCCATATTCGTTGTTAGATTGATTGAGTGGTTGGATATGAAAAAGCGCCTCCCGAAAAGGTCAGGAAGCGGCATGGACATCGGGGGGCGCTCTCACCATACGGGTCTTGTCTGACACGGGTATCCCTCCTTCATGTTGGGTTGAAAATAAAAAACTGCTTCCCAAACACAGGTCAGGAAGCGGTATTATCAGAATCAGGCGGCGCGTCCAGTTCGCAGCATTCATAGGTATCGTTGGGCTGGACAGTAAGATAGCGGCTCAGATATTTCTTCACGTCAAAGGCGTTTTTCTTGCTGAAATCCAGCAAATTTTTATATTGCGGATGCCTGGTAATATCAAACTTGTCGCTGAAAAATGGCCTCACACCCTGCACTTGCAGGATGCACTTGCCGTTGTCCATGACAGCCAGCTCATCCTGGCTCATCAATTCCTTCCCCAGCTTTTGATAGTTGATCCCCATGCTCCGCTGGCTTCCTCTGGTGTCCGAGGTGTTGAACAGGTCGATGGTTTCCCGGCCCAGGGTTTCCGAAATCTCTTTGAGGGTGCTTTTCTCTTTGCCGCCCAGGAACAGGACACAGGAGCAGTTGCCGATGATGGTTTCAGCGTGATCCTTATAAACCGCCTTGAGCTGGCTCTGTGTCTGCACCACGATATGGGCGGAAATTTCCCGGCTGCGGATCACGCTGATAAGGTGCTGGAAATTGGGTATTTTCTGATTGGCGAACTCATCCAGCAGACAGGTGACGTGCTGCTTCAGCGCACCTCCGTTTTTAAGCGCCCTGTCGCACAGGACATTGAACATCTGCGTATACACCATGGCCGATATGAAATTAAAGGTCATGTCCGTATCGGACACGATGCAAAACAGCGCCGTTTTCCTGTCGCCAATCAGTTCCAGTTCCAGGTCGTCGCCCTCCATCATCTGCCGGACCTCCGCAATGTCAAAGGGGGCCATCCTCGCGCCGCAGGAAATAAGTATGCTTTTTGCCGTTTTGCCCGCCGCTAATTTATATTTGCGGTACTGGCGGACAGCGAAATGATCCGGCTTTTCCGCTTCAAGCTGGTCAAAGAGCATATCCACGGCATTTTTGAATGTCTCATCTTCCTCCCGGACCTCGGAGGCGTTGAGCATATCCAACAGCATGGTCATGTTTTTTTCTTCCTCCGGGGCCTCATACCAGATGTAGGCTATAAGGGCCTGATAGTACAAGGCTTCGGCCTTGGCCCAAAAATCCTCACCGCCCTTGCTGTCCTCGCCCTTGGTATTTTCCATAATGCAGTTGACCAGCTTCAGAATGTCATTCTCGCAGTAGATATAGCGGAATGGGTTGTACCGCATGGACTGTTTGAAGTCGATAGTATTCAGAATTTTGATCTCATACCCGCCCATTTGGAGCATCTTCCCACATTCCAGAAGGACGGTGCCTTTCGGGTCAGTGACAATATAGCTGGCGTTCATCTGCATGAGGTTGGGCTTAATATGGAAGCGCGTCTTGCCGGAACCGGAACCGCCAATCACCAGCACATTCTTATTGATATTGTACTTGGGGTTCTTATTGCGGCCCACCATGACACGCTCCGTCTGCGTCAGGAGAATATTCTGGTCAAACTTGGGGTCAATGAAGGGCTTGATGTCCTCCGCTGTGCCCCATCTGGCCGAACCGTACTCTACGCCATGACGGTACTTCTTGGCGTTCTTGCCCTTCCAATAGACGGCGAAACGGATCGCCGCCGCCCCAATCAGGCCCACCAGCAGATCACGGGGGTGAAAGCTGGGGAGCGGGTTATGGGAGATCGCTGTCCCCAGGTCGGAAATAGCGCCCATCAGCTTCGTTACCATGTCTGCGCCAGCCGCCAGCCGGTAACACTCCCCGGCTTTGTCAAACAGCCAAAGGAAAATGAGATAGGGAAAGTAGGTCAGAACCAGCTTTTTATAGTCCGGCTTCACAGTTCAATCCCACCCCTCTGGCGGTGCTTCTCCGCGTCCCTCGACTGGTTTTTCACGACCTCCTTGAAGTGGGTCAGCCGCGCTAAAAGAGAGGGCTTGCTTTTGCCCCGTTTGAGTGTCTTGGCGGTATACTCGGCAAAGGCGGCGTTGAGCGCGTCCGTGTCCTTCGCTTTGAAAAAAACCAGGTATTTCCCCTCGCTGGGGTCCTTCTTCAATGCGTAGTCCACGCCGTATTTCCGGGCGATGTGTTCAAAGGACTTGATATTCTTGTCGGTGATCTCAATGTTCTGAACGCCCGCCCCCTGCCGCACAAGCTGTTTGACCGTCTGCTTCCCGTGGTGGATATGCGGGTTTCTGGACTGCTGCATATACTGGCGCATGGCCCATTTCAACAGAGAGGCGGTCATTCTGCCGCCGTTCTTGCCCACATTTATCACCAGCGCCACGGATTTATCCCGTACTTCCTCCTGCATCGTATTCACCTCCTATGCGGAGCGGAAGAACAGTCAGCGGGCCTCGCCGCCGCGGTCATGGTTGTGCCCTGACGTCTGACGGTGCGCCTCCTGGATGGCGGCGTTCAGACGCTCCCGTACAGACAGCTTCTCCGGGGGCGGCGTGGGTTCTGCCAGCGGGAAACGCTCCCGCGCCCGTATTGTCCCCAGCAGTTCACAGATGGGGAAACTGTACTTGTGGGGATTGTCCTCCCAGCAGGCTTGCGCTACCTCCAGCGGGTCGGCAAACTGCAAAAGGCCCTCCACTTCGGAGGCATTGAACTCATGGGCCGTCTTTAAGTAACAGTGCATCTCGGCCAAGCCCTGCAAGGTATACGCGCCCAAAATAGTTGGGTCGCCGCCCAATGCGGCGGCGTGATCCAAAAGGCTTTTATCCAGCCGCTCCCACAGCAGCTTTTTTGCCTCAAATCCCATTGCTTCCATCGTTCACCTTGTTCCTTTCATGTTTGGCGCCAGAATAGTTGTAGCGCCACTGATCGTATTTTTCTTTTGGGAGTATTCCCATCTCCACCTCCATGTGGAGCGTGTGCCACGTTCGCAGCGCAAGCCACAGTTCCCCGAAACGCGGAAATGCTCCTCCGTTCAGCGACAGGCAAAGCCCCTCCGGGGAATCCATGATCTGAAAGCCGTAAATATCCTCCAAGGCAAAGAGGGTGTGCATCAGCCCAGCGGGAGTGTCCATATCGGGAATGGACAGCGCATCCACCGATACGCCAAGGGCGGCGGCAAACCGCTCCCGCAGGGCCGCTTTGGGGCCTCTGGCGTCTGTTTCATACTGCGCCACGCGGGTATCAGCGGTTTTTTCGGGGAACCCGACCGCAACCCCAAGGCGCTTTTGCGTCATGCCCCGCAGTTTACGAAAAAAACGGATTCGCTTGCTGACCGCCATGCTCATGTTGCCTGTGCCTCCTCCCTCGCAAAGCGTTCCTCCAGCCGCTCTACGCTCCAATTCTGCTTGAACTGTCCCAGGGGGCCGGGGCCGTACATAGCCCGCGCCCTGTTATCCATATCCCGCAGCCGTGCCCACAGTTCCGGGTGGTGTGTCCGCAATTTCCGCAGTTCGTCAATGCGCTGAAGGGGACAGCACCAGCAGGAGGCCCGGTGGTAAATCTCGTATAGCCCGTCCCAATCGAAACCCCGGTTATAGCAGATTTGCAATGCCTGGGCCTCGGTGATGCCCCACTCCACCAAGGGATAGCGATTCTGCGGATCGTCTTTACAGCGGTGGGCCTCATCAGCGGCGATACCGATATGGTGCAGGGCGTTCTTCTCCTTTTTGAGCCGGTTGACCTCTTTCTGGATCAGGTGGGTTTTGAGCTGGCCGGTACACCAGCGCACCTTCATCCCCGGCCAGCCGTAGCCAGTCAAAGGTTGGTCCATAGCGATACGTCGCTCTATGGCGCGTTTCTGCTGTTGGGGAACGTTAAACATCAGCCATTCAAAACCCTGGGGATGCCGCAGGGTGGTGATATGGATGCCGCGCTCCCGGCAGAGAAGATCGTCCAGTTTGGCGATGTGGGCCTCCATCTCAGGAAATTCCATGGTCGTATCCGCATAGAGAACGCAGTCAATGGGCATATCCTTCTCAATCATCAACAGCAGGAGTGCGCTGGAATCCTTGCCGCCGGACAGTGAAATTGTGTATAGATTGTTGCTGTTTTCTTCGCTTTTCGTTACATCTTCCTCCTTTTAGGCAAAAAAGAAGCCCCGGAAGGAGCCGAAGTCCTTCCGGGGCAATGGGTTGAAGTTGGATTGAAGGGAAGTGGAAAGGCTCAATAGCCCGTCCGGGGCAGGGTGGTCTTTTTGCCGTAGATGGTCGTTACCCAGCGGGAAACGGCCTGAATCCACTCGCCGTTATACACGCCGCCCACGTCAGCCTTGTTCACAAAGGAACCGGCGGGGAGGCCGGGTCTGGCGTTGCAGTAGATATAGGGCTTTTCTACCTGCGCGAAGCCAGCGGGGGCCTGACCAAAGACAAACATGATCTCGGTCACGCGCTCGTTGGAGGCCAGCCCAAGGGCCACAGGGGATGCCGCCAGGGTGTAGTTCTTATGCGTACTCAGGTTGTCGGCCAAGGTCTGGTACTCGCCGCCGTTGACGCGGTACACGATCTTATAGTTGCCGGGGTAGTTGTAGGTGCCGGTCACGATCTTATCCAGAATGACCTCGGCGGGCAGCGTGTCCCTCCAATAGAAGCTGTCCAGCCGGACATTGGAGGTATTGGCGATCCCGGAGAACATATAGCGCACCGGCTGGCCGCCCATGACCTCCTTGGGGCCGGTCTTGGTGATGGAAACGCCGGTGGTCAGGGACTTGTTCGTGACCTCAAAGGTGAGGATTTGCCCCTTATGCTCCAGATAGGCGTTGAGAACCGTATCATTCACGCCGTAGTTATCCGGGGCCTTGACCTCCTTGATGGTGTAGCGGCCCAGCGGGAGGGGCTTGGAAACCGCCAGTCCCCGGCTGTCGCTCTTGATGGTGTCCACCACATTGTTGGCCTTATCGTAAATCTCAAAGACCGCGCCGGACAGAAGCGTACCCTCCGGCAGACCGTTGGTGGGGTTGTAGTCGGCGGACTTCTTGATGATCTGGATTTGCGCGGTGATGGGGGTATTCTTCCACTCCACCAGAGTAGTCTCCCCAGCGGTCACATAGACCGTTTTCATCTGCGTGTCCACGATATACCCCTCATTCTCCAGCTCCCGGAGATAGTACCGCCCGGAAATGGTCAGCCCCTCAATGTAGACGTAGCCGCTGTTGTCAGAGGTATACTGCCCGATGGGGGTGTTGGTGCTGTCATAGAGCAGGAAGGAAACGCCATAAATTCCCTTGCCGGTCGCGCTGTCGGTCTTATGAATCAGAATCCCGCTGAAAGGCTTGTTTTTCACCGTCAGCGTGGTGGTTTTGCCGTCCTGCACCGTAAAATCATGATGGGTGGCGTCCAGCTTGAACCCCTGCGCCGCCTCAATTTCAAGGGCGTAGTAGCTGCCAGCGTCCAGGTTGACATGGACACGGCCATCCTTGCCGGTTGTGACAGTCTCCACCAGAGCGCCGTCCATCTTCCTGATCTCAAAGGTAGTGCCGGGGATGCGCCGGGTGGGGTCGCTCTCGGAAACCTTGATAAGCTCCAACCCGCCCTCGCTCTTATTGAAGAAGGTGAGGGTCTGAGCAATGCCGCTCTTGATAAGGATGGACTGCGGCGTGGTGTCCAGCACATAGCCGCTGACAGCCTTGACCTCCTTGGCGGTGATGGTGGTTCCGGGAACCAGATCGGTGAGGACAATTCGGCCATTGCGGTCGGTGACATACTCGCCGTTGTTCGGCCCCATCACCTGCCCGGAGCTGTCAGTGATGAGGAAGGTCACGCCTTGGATGGGGTCGGTGGTGCCGTCCACATACTTCTGAATGGTGAGGGTCTGCTTGGGGGCGTTGTAGAAGGTGAGGGTCTGCGTGTCCTGGGGATTGACCTTCACCGTCTGCGTTTGGGTCGCCGGGTCGATGGTGTAGCCCTCAATGGTGCGGGTTTCCTTCACCACGATGGTGCCGGTCACGCCGGAAATGTGAATCTCGCCGTGGGCGTCGGTGGTATAGAGGCCATTGGAGGACAGATGCCCGTTGGCGTTGTCCACATAGCCGCCCCCGGCGTAGGTCAGTTCAAACTCCACCCCGGCCAGAGGTTTGCCGGTGGCCTTGTCCAGCTTGCGGATGATAAGCTCCCCGGCCCGCTTGTTCCAGAAGGTGAGCGTGGGAGCGCCCTGACCCGCCTTGATCTTCACGGATTTCGGGGTGCCGTCCTGCACGAAGCCCTCCACCGTCTTGACCTCCTGGGCGGTGATGGTGGTGCCGGGTTCCAGCCCCTCAATCACAATCTCGCCCTTGGCATCGGTGTAGAAGGTGCCATCGCCGGGGCCGACAGGAGCGCCATTCCCATCCACCACTTTGAAGCACACACCGGCCAGAGGCTCATTGGCGGTGCCCTCAATGTACTTGTGAATGGTCAGGGTTTGCTTCGGGTCATTCTCAAAAGTCAGGTCGTTGCCATCGCCGGTGCTGCCGCCGGGGTTAGTGCCCGGATTGGTCACGGTGCCGGTGCTGCCCGTCAGGGCGTTCGCGCCATTTTTCACGATAATGGTCTTGGGCGTAGTGTCCAGCACATAGCCGCTGGGCACACTGACCTCGGAAACCACCACAGTGCTTCCGGGGACGAGGCCGGTAACGGTGGCGGCGCCATCCTTCCCGGTGGTGCAGCGGGCCAGCACGTTCCCATTTCCATCCTTCACCACAAAAGAGGTATTGGGCACAGGCTTACCCGTGACGGAATCCAGCTTGGTGATGGTCAGGGAGGCCAGCGGTTCATTGAGGAAGGTAAGCGTCTGCGTGTCCTCCGGGTTGACGGTGACGGTCTGTGTCTGCGTACTGGCATCCATGATGTAGCCAGGGGCCGCTTTGAGTTCCTTTGCGACAATGGTGCCCACCAAACCGGAAATACGGATTTCTCCCTTATCATCAGTGGTATAGAGGCCGTTGCTGGACAAATGCCCGTTGTCAGCGTCCACAAATCCACCGTTGGCGTAGGTAAGCTGGAACTGTGCGCCGGGAATCAGCGCGCCGCTCACGCTGTCCTTCTTCAGAATGACCAGCGTTCCGGCTTTCCGGTTGGTGAAGGTAAGGGTCTGGACCTCGCCCTCCTTGATCTTGATGGACTTGGGGGAGCCGTCCAGGACGTAGCCCTCTACGGTCTGAACCTCGCGGGCGGTGACGGTGCTGCCGGGGGTGAGGTCATTGATGGTGATGCGCCCGTTGGCATCGGTGACATACTCGCCGTTGCTGGGGCCGACAGGGGACCCGTTATCGTCCGTCACCAGGAATTTAACGCCTTTCAGCGGCTCGTTGTCGGTGCCAGCGATAAACTTCTGGATCACCAGCGTTGTGCCGGGGGTATTGTAGAACGTCAGCTTTTGCGTATCATTGGGGTACACCACAACCGTCTGGCTGCGGCTGGCCTCGTCAATCACATAGCCGGGGAGGGTCTTTACCTCCGTGACCACCAGCGTCCCCACCACGCCGGAAATCTTGATCTGGCCGTTGGCGTCGGTGTTATAGAGGCCGTTGGAGGAAATTCTGCCGCTCTCATCAGGCACAAACTCGCCGGCGGCGGTAGTGACCTTGAAGGTGACGCCTTTCAGCGGCTTATTGGTCAGGGAATCCTTCTTCTCGATCAGCAGGGTCCCGGCACGGGAGTTCTTCACAATGACGGTCTGCGTGTCGCCGCCGCTCCCAATCACCACATTGGTGGAGGGGGTGTCGATCACATAGCCGTTCGGGGCCTTGATCTCGTTCAGCACATAGGCGCCGGGGGCCAGGTTGGAAATGCGGATTTCCCCCTGCGCGTCCGTTGTGAAAATACCGTTTTGGGTCAGCGTAGACGAGCCAATCACGCCGTCCAGACCGACCTCACAGCCCGCGGCAGTCGTCACCCTAAACTCTGCGCCGCTCAAAGGCTGGCCGGTGGCGCTGTCTCGCTTCTGGACGATAATGGCCCCCTTCGGCTGGTTTTTGAAGGTCAGGGAAACCGTAACGCCCTCCTTGATCTGCACTGTCTGCGACTGCGTATCCAGGATAAAGCCGCTGGGGGCGCGTGTCTCGGTGACAACTACGCTCTTGCCGGGAATCAGGCCGGTAATACGGATTTCTCCGGCTTCATCGGTACGGTAAACACCGTTGCTGTCGCCCACAAGCGTCCCGTCCGCATACGCGACCTTGAACTCGGCGTTTTGCAGGGTCACGCTGGGGTTGACGGAGCAGACCTTCCGAATGAGCAGGCTGCCAAGAGGCTGGTTCCGAAATTCCAGCGTCATGGTTTCATTGGACGCGATTTTTACGGTCTGCGGCGTATCGTCCAGGGCGTAGCCAGCCTTGGCGCAGGTTTCCTTCACGACCAGCGTAGTCCCCGGTTTAATATCGGGGATCAGGATGGTTCCGGCGCTGTCGGTGGTGAAGTAGCCGTTGCTGTTGCCCACAACCGCGCCATCGCTGGTGGTAACAAAAAACTGCACGTCACTGAGCGGATCGCCGGTCACGCTGTCCACCTTTTTCACCAGCAGGGAGCCGTATTTGCTGTTGGTAAAGGTCAGGGTAATGCAATCCTGCTGTTTGCCGGAGATATAGGCAGTCTGCGGGGCGGTGTCGATCACATAGCCGTTGGGCGCGTTGATTTCCTCACAGATATAGGTTCCGGCCTCCAGCCCGGTGATGATGATATTGCCGTTGCTGGAGGTGTTGAACTCCCCGATGATGGTGCCGCCGCTGCCGCTGGTGCCGCCAAGATAGCGGACGCGGAACCAGGCATTGACGAGAGGCGCGCCAGTGTCGGCGTCAATTTTCCGAATGACCAGGGCTGACTTGGGAATGTTCTCAAAGGTGATGGTGCTGCCCTTGTCATGCTCCACATAAAGGGTCTGCTCGGACGGCTCTTTGAGCATATAGCCCTCCGGCGGCTCGACCTCTTTTACCTTGTACCAGCCCGTGTCCAGCTCCGGCAGCTCAATGATGCCGTTTTCGTCCGTATAGTAGAAGGTATCGTTGAGTTTTTGATAGGTGCCGTTCTCCGTCTTGTCCTTGGACACCCACAGTTCAAACTTCGCGCCCTTGACGCCATCGCCAACCACGCTGTCGATCTTGATGATGGTCAGTCCGGGCTTCTTCTCGTTCTCAATGGAGACTTCCGTGGTCTTACCGGGGCGCAGATAGACCTCATGGGGCGTCTTATCCAGAATATAGCCCTTCGGGGCCTGAATCTCGGTGATGATGTAATAGCCCTCGGTCAGATGGATGTTGGGGATCGTCACCTTCCCATCCGGCCCCACGGGGAAATCCCCGATCTTCACGCCAGCCTTGGTCTTGACCTCAAAAATTGCGCCGGTCAGAAAGCGCCCGTTAATGTCCACCTTGGAGATCGTCAGGGTGGGCCGCTTATAGTTCTGGAACTGCACCGATGCGTTCCGGTTGGGCAGGAGCGTTACCTGCTGGGGCGTGGTGTCCAGAATGTACCCCTCCGGGACATTCTGCTCTGTGACGGTATAAACGCCGGGAAGCAGGTTCTCAACTGTCACTGTTCCATCCGGGCCAGTCGGCTCGGTGGTGATGGTGTGGCCGTCCGCAAAATTCAAGGTAAAGGTCACGCCGGAAATGGGATCGCCGGTGTCCTTGTCCGTTTTGCGGATGGTCAGGTTGGAGCGCCGCTGATTCTCGATGGTGATGGTGCTGGTCTGGCCGGGGAACAGCTCGACATGATACTCCCGCACATCCAGAATGTGGTCGAAGGTGGTGGCTGTCTCCTTCACGGAATACACGCCGGGGTCCAGCTTGTCGATGTTGATCTCGCCGTTATCATCGGTGATGCGATCCAGATAGTGGGAGCCGTCCTCGATCTTGGCGATGCGGAAATGAACGCCGCCCAGCCGGGAGCCGTCCGAGCTGGTCTTGATAAGCCGCAGGGCGGGCTTGGGGGTGTTGGTAAACACGAAATTGGCGTTCTCATCCGGGTTTATCTGCACCACCCGCACAGCATTGTCAATCAGATACCCCTCCGGGGCCTCCAGTTCCCGCACCTCGTATGCGCCGGGGTCCAGCTTACTCAGGTCAATCTCGCCGTTCACATCGGTGGTGAACTCCTGCCGGTAGCTCCCGCCCACCTTCTTGAACTCAAAGCGGACGTTGGGCAGGGATTTCATTGTTACACTATCGACCTTCACCAAATGGATGCCCGGTTTCAAGCTGTTGAAAAAGACCAGCTCCCGCGTCTGCGTTTCACCGGCCTTCAATTCGATCTGCTGGGGGGTGGAGTTTACCACATGGGCGTCGTCCGTGGCGATTTCCTTCACCAGATAGGTGCCGGGTTCCAGGTCGTAAAGGAAAATCTCGCCGCTGGTGTTGGTGGTGTACTCCCCGAACAGGTCGCCGTCATGCCAGACCTCAAAGGTCACGTCAGGCATGGGGGAATTGCTGGTCAGGTCGTATTTGAGAATACGCAGGGCGGGCCGCGCCCGGTTGGTAATGGTCAGAACGGGATCGTCCTCGGTGGCCGGATCGTAGGGGTCAATGTGGATGCCGTGGGAGGTCTTGTCCAGCACATACCCGGCAGGGGCGGCGGTTTCCACCACCTCAATATAGGCTTCCTTCTTGATGCCGGTCACACGGGCCACGCCGGAATCGTTGGTGGTCACGGAAGTGATGAGCTTGCCATCGGCGTACACGTCAAAGGTGGCGTCACGCAGGGAAACGCCGGTCTGCTCGTCCACCTTAATGATGGTCAGGCTGATGTCCCGCACGTTCTCCCAGGTGATGAGAACGTCCTTGGTGCCGTCCCACTCCACCGTTTCCACGCGGGAGGACTTCACATAGCCCTCCGGGGGCGTCTGCTCCGTGATGCGGTAGGAGCCGTAGGGCAGCTCGTCCCCCTCAAAGGAGATGGTGCCGTCAAAGCCAGTGATGCCGGTAGTCATATAGGAACCGTCAATCTGCTCAAAGCGGAAAACAGCCCCCTGCAAACTGCCCTTGTTCTGCGCGTCCACCTTTTTGATCGTAAAGCCCTTTTCCGTTTCATCCGTCACCGTCACATAGGAAGTGCGGCCAGCGGTCAGGGTGACGTTCATGGGGGCCACGATCTGGTAGCCCTCCGGGGCGGCGGTTTCCGCCAGCGTGAACTTCTCATCGGCGGGGAGGTCACGCCATACGATCTGGCCGTTGCGGTCTGTGGTTCCGCTGACAGTGGTGCCCTTGTCGCCCGTCAGCGTGAACTCGGCGCCCTCCAGTGGGGAGCCGCCCGCACCCGCTTTAACAACCTGGAGGCTGGCGGTTTCGGGCAAATCCTCCATGCCGCTCCATTTGAAGTCCGCCTGCGCGTCACAGGTGGTATAGCCGGGGTCGGAGATGATATAGGACTGCTCCGAGGCGGCGGGGTTGTAGGCCAGAAACAGGTTGAATTGGGCCACGCCCCCGGTAGCCTTGATGGTGAAGGAGCCTTCGTCAGCGGCGTTATCAACAGGGATGCAGACCTTAAAGGCACCGTAATACTCGCTTCCATTGGCGTTGAGATTGGTGCTGCGCTCCTTGCTGGTGTCCACCTTATAACAGGTGGCCCCGTTCTCCTGCACGGTTTCCAGCGGCGAATTGTTCTCCGCCACAAAAATGGTGCCCTGGGGGGCGTCGGTGGAGTACACCTTGGTCTTGCGCCCGTCAATCCAGGTGGAAGTGGCCGAAGCCACATACATCACGCGGGTGTAATACTGCTTTCCGTTGATGGTTTCCTTTTTGATGCCGTCCTCACCGCTGGCGGCAGCGCCCTCCAAACCGTACTCGTTGACAACCTCCACGCCGCGCACATCCTGGTTTTCCTCTGCCCGGAGGTACATCCCGGTATAGAGGTACTTTGTCCAGCCGTTGGCAAGGCGCAGGATAGCCTTTACGCTGTCAAACACCCGGATTTTCTGTGCGTCCGAGGTGGGCGTTGCAAGCGTTTCACGCCCCGCCGTAAAGGACGTGCCGGGGACGGCAAGCTGTCCGCAGGTGGCCCAAATCGCCGCCTGGGTAGCGTACTTGTACTCGTCCTCAGTGAGATTGGCGATGCCCCGCACATCATCGGCGTGAAGTTCCTTGAACTGCTCCAACGTGCGGTTGGGATAACCGTTGGCAAAGGCCCCCATGGTTTTGGGATTTCGGTTGTACTCCTGCACGGTCAGGGCCTTGGAGGGAGATACCCCTTTCAGCCCGTGGTTGACGCAGTAGGCAGCGCCGGTCAGCCCGTCATTGCTGGTGTACTTCCAGTAGCCGCCCCCGATGGTGCCGCCGCTGCTTCTGCTCAGATAGTTGCCGTACCCGGCCTGCTGGATCGTGACGGTGCCGCTGTCACCGAGGGAAGCGGCATTGGCCGGGAGCGCCATCATGCCGAACAGCGTGGCTACCACCAGCAGCATGGACAGCAGACGGTTAAAATGCTTGTGTTTCATGAAATAGATTGCTCCTTTCTTCATCCGGGCATAAAGAAAAGGCAGACCGCTGAACGGTCTGCCTTGACTTTCGGATATGAGATTGATAAATTGTTGTCTGGGTCATTTTGTCGAACCAGGAACCAGCAGTTCTTTCAAGAAAGCCGTCTGCTCCGGCGCCCGGTCGGTGCGGCCCTCCGCCGTTTCCGTCAGGAGGATATAGGGCCGGTGGTAAAGGTCGTTGGCGGACACGTCCACATGGAGCCATTTGCCCTCCACATAGACCATATTCCAGCCGTGGTTGGCGGTGCTGACGGTGAAGCAGGGGATGCCAGCCGCCCCGCACAGGAACTTGAACGCTCTGGCGTAAGTACCGCAGGCGGCCTCCAATTCATCGCTGTGCCGGGAGAATATCTCCGTGACAGCGGCGGTCTTGCCCTTGTTATAGGTTAGCAGGGTGCAGAGGTAATCGTTCAGATAAGTCACTTTCTCCCGGTCAGAATCCAGCCGGTTCGCTTGTTCGATCACAGGCCGGATGAACTCATACGGGGCCTGGTAGTTCTCCGGCATGGCGGCGGACACGGCGAAGTAGTCCAGATACTCATAGTAGTTCGTGAAGTTCTCCGGGACGTGATGCCCATACCGCACAGCGCCCTCCATCCGGCCCAGCAGGTTTTTGACGGCGCTGTATTCATCGCCTTTGGCTACCATGGTATAGGCGGGGGCGGTTGTGCTGGTCCCGTCCACCAATGTCTGCCGGATGGCGTTGTAGAGCGCCCGGTCATAGGTGGCGGTAAACACGGCGGGATTGGCCTGTTGGGAGAAATCCTCCCTGCTCCAATGGTCGGTATGGATGGTGTAAGGCTGGCCGGAGGGAGAAGCCTCCACGGGAGCGGTGGTTACGGGGGCAGGAGTGACCGCTGGCGCGGTGGTCTGCGGCGCCTCGCCGGTATAGGGGGCGTCGCTGTCGATTTGAACAGCGCCGTCCCAATAGACATTGAAGCCCACCAGCTCACCCACGTCACGCAGCTTCACATAGTTGCTGCCGTCAATGGCAAACGCCGTCAGTTCCACCCGCTGGCCGTCCAGATAGATGATGTTCGTGCTGGGGATTGCCTTGTAGAAGATTTCCGCCGCGTGTGCCACGCCGCCGCTGAACAGGGCCGCGCCAAAGAGCATCCCGGCAAACAGGGTCAAAATGGTCTTTCCTACGTTTTTCATAATGTCCTCCTTTTGTCCTGTGTGGTTGGTATCTCATTTTGTCGTAAAATAACCCAATTATACTATATACCAAAAGTACACAGAAAGCAAGCTGGAGAACACTCGAATGGTGTAGAAAATGGGCGGCGTTTTTTGGTGGTCCTACACAGCTCCGATTATGGCTATCAGGTCCTTTCCACCGCTGTCACACACCAGCGGTAGGCGCTCTCGTTGCGGACACAGGTAAAGAGCGTAATACGGTTATCGCTGGTGGAGCCGGTGGCGCTGTTGTCCGTTTCGCTGATCTTCTGGACGCTGGTGACGGAATAGGTGCGGGTCCCCAGCATGGTGGTCAGCGTGATCTCGTCCCCGATGTTCAGCGTGTGGATTTTTCCGAAATAGCAGTTGGTTCCCCGGTTGTGGCCCGCCACACAGACATTTCCGGCCCAAATGCTGGTATCGGTGAAGTGGCCCGCGCCTTTGGCGAGGGTGGCGCTGTCCGTCCCCTGATAGATTTTCACATTCACGCCGATGGAGGGGATTTTCAGCGTTCCCAGGTGCCCCCCGGAGTAGTATAGGTCGCTGGTCACATCCGTGTAGCCGATGGCGCTGCCCTGCCCGATGGTGCTGGTGGTGAAGTTCTCGTTACCAGCGGGGGGATAAGCCCCCGTGCCGGTGGAGGTATCGGCGGCGGGATAACCGCCGGGGCCGGAATCGGTGTAGGTGTTATTGCCCACAGCGTTCACCAGCCCTCCAGACATAGCGCCGGGGGCAAGGTTGGGCGTCAGGTACTCCCCGGAGCCGCGGAGATAGCTGGTGGGCGTTCCGAAGCCCGGAGCGATCAGGGCGGCGGTCTTGCTCCTGTTCACGTTCTGGTCCTCCGTCTGATAGATCACCTCCTGGGAGGTGGGGTCCGCGAATAGGTAATCGTCCGCGCCGTCAAAGCCGTACTCCAAGGCGCTGGCCTGGGTGACGCAGAGCGTAAGCAGCAGGGACGAGATAAGCAGGGATTTCAGATGGGTCCTCAGTTTCATGCAGCCGATCTCCTTCCTTTGATTTTTTCAAAGCCCCAATAGGCGGCGGCAAGCAGGGCGGCGATACCGCCCACACATCCGGCGATAGAGAGGGCCGCTGTCCCGCTGGACGGGGCGGCGTCAGGGGCCGCATCGCCGCTGGGCTGGGAAGCGTCCTCCGGGGGATCACTCTCCGCGGGGCTGTCTGCCGGGGCGTCCTGCCCCCCGCCGCCCGGATTGCCGTCCCCCTGGGTGGGGGCCGTATTGACATAGGGCACGTCCGTACATCCGAAGATCGCGGTGTAGATCACAACCTCGCAGGAGGTTTTTGCCACTTCCCCGGTGTAGTCGGCGGTCACGGTGTAGCCGGTAACGCAGCGGCTGCTCACCGAGCCGGTGTAGCTGGCCGTGGCGGTGTAGCGTGTCACCACGTCCTCGCCCTCCGTGTCGGTGGTGCTGGACCATTTCACGTCCGCCAGATTGAGGGTCTTGCCGCCCTCCGTCACCGTTTTGGGCACAAGGGACAGGTCGGCGTCGGACAGGTTGGGATAGGTCCGGGAGGCGGAGAGGTTGCGGGTGGAGGTGCCGTAGCCCTTGACCTCCACCTGGACGCTGTTGTAGTCCAGCTTCAGCATCCCGGCGTAGCCGTCCTCCGTCTTGGCCTCGATCTCCGCGTCAAGCTGTTTCAGAATCTCACCCAAATCGCCGGTCTTGCTGTCCGTGGTGACGGCCTTGGTCAACGGCTGGGTGTCCACGCCCACCTCTGTTTTTCGGGTCATCTCCATCAGGTGGAAGGTCATGCCGTATTCCTCAAAGTCCTCCGTGGGGATGCCCGCCGGGTCGTCCGAGAGGGAAAGCTGGTAGACCTTGCGGATGCGGGGCTGGTCGAAGTCGCCAGCGGTGTAGGATTCCACCTCGATGGGGTAATAGCAGGCCGCCGAACGGTCAGCGGCAAAGGCGGGGGGCGACGCCATGCACAGCGTCAGGACAGCGGCGCACAACAGCATGGAAATTCGCCGTTTTGTCATTTCGTTCATCTCCTTGTCGGTAAAATTAAGACGGCCATACGGGGCCGTCTGGTTGTTGTTGGATTACCGCGCCCCGGCGTGGGGGGCGCTCTGCTCCGCCGCATTATGTTCATTCGCAATCCCCCTTTTCCGGGGCGTCCGGCAGGGCGAAGTATGCCTCAAACTCCCGCTGCTGGGCGGGGGTCAGGGAGGCGAAGTGCTCCCCCTCGAAGCTGCACAGCAGGAAGGTCCCGGCGATGAAGTCCCCGCTGTCCGTGGGGTTCTCCCGGTTGGGCATCAGGCCCATGTTCTTCCCCTCGCTGTTGCAGACCAGCATCACCCGCTGGGGCAGGTAGCACCCGGCCTCGATAGGCCCGCCTACGATCTGCTGAAAGGCTTCCAGCGTGTCCTCCACCTTGGCGGGGCGGGGGGCCTCGCCGGGTTCCACCACCAGAATGTCGATTTCCTTTGCCATACCTTGTCCTCCGTTTCGTTTATATTCCAGCGGCATCCTGGGCCAGATCATGGCTGACCAGGGATGCGTAATACTGGCTGATGGTTGTGGGCGCGTTGTAGAGCGCCGCCAGGGTGTACGCCTTGATGTTCTTCACCAGCGTGGTGTTCTGGTTCAAGCTGTCCAGGACGTAGGCGATATGCTCACAGTTCAGCTTCAGGAACCGGCTCTTGACTACGCCGGTTGCCATTTCCTCCCCGGCAATGCGGATGAAGTCCCTCCGGGAGCAGCAGACCTCCACCATAAGCTCCACATAGCCCTCCAGCGTTTCCTCATCGTAGGGATGCTCTTGGAGCAGGAGGTCAAAGTCAATATTTTCTTTTATCAGCTCTCGGTATCTATCCATCTCATCCATCCTCATCTGCCCTTTGGGTCTGGCACGGGCGAACGGCGCGGGAGTAGGGGGAAGGATAGATGGGTCAGTATCGTTCAGATCAGTATTTTTCTTTTCAGTCTTATTAGGGGCGGAAAAACCGCCGTCTTGACCGCGCGTTTCCAGCGGTGCAGACTGCGGTTTTTCCGCAGTCAAGAGTGCGGCACTGTCCAGCGGTCCAGACTGCTGATTTTCCGCAGTCTGAACGGGGTAGGGTGGCGGCGTTTGTTCCGGTTGCTGGGACTGGCCCGGTTCCGGGGGCAGGATGAAGTTCTTGACATAGATGCGGGTGGGCCGTCCCTGGCCCTGCTTCTTCCGCTCGATCAGGCCGATGCCCTCCTTGTCCAACTCCCGGAACAGCTTCGTGGCCTTGTCCTTGCCGCAGTTCATAAGGGCCATGGCGTCCTCCTGGGTGAAGTAGATATAGACGCGCTTATCACTGTCCATCCAGCCGTTTTTGACAGACAGCCCCATCCGGTCCAGCAGGAGGCCGTAGAGGACCTTGGCCTCAATGGAAACGCCCTTATACCGGGGGTCTGTCAGCAGGGTCTTGGGGATGCGGTAGAAACTGTACTGTTCCGCTTCGTTACCGTAGTAGTAGTCCAGATTCAAGTTTGTCGGCATGGTACTCAACTCCTTTGAAATCCTGCGGAGAAGCAAAAAAAGCGCCCCGGTGACCGTGGTAGTCACCGGGGCGCTCATGCTCCTGCCGCTTTTCATATTTGTTCGTAAACGCAAAAAAGCCTCCGCATAGCTGGCGGTCAGCTATGCGGAGGCGGATGTATTGAGTTCAGCTAAATACTTGGGCGGCGGGCCGCTGGAGGCCATCATGGAGGCGATCCACATATAGCGCCGGAACGCGGCATAAAATGTTTCTTTTGGGCCTACATAGGCATCTGCTACGTCTTGCAGGGCCTTGCGGAAAACACGTTCCCGCGCCGCCTCATATTCGTCATAGGCGGCAAGCAGCCCGTTCAGCGCCCTCTTGAAATGCTTTTTCCTGATCCGCTTTTTCATTATGGCTGGTCGCCCTCCCTTACCCGGACAGCCAGCCCGTTCAAGGGAAGGTCGGCGTGATCGGCCAGATAGTAGTCCTTGCCGTCATACCGCAGATAGGTCCGCTCCCAATGGGAACTGTCCAGACGGTATTTATCCGGTACAAGGACTTCAATGGGACTTCCCTCACGAAAGAGGAACCCCGCCGTTGTCTCATACTGCCCGCTGCCGTTTTTCCACAGGCGACTGGTTTCCTTGATGGGCCGGGACAGGTATGATGCCATCTCCTGCACAGCCCGCAGATTGTCAATCGCGATCTCCAAGTGCGCGGACAGGAGGTTTGCGGCATAACCGTCAAGGGTATGCTCCTGCGCCGTGCCCATACTGGCGGCAAGGCTCTGGATTCTCGTCATCCGGCTTCCGGCTTCATTTACCAGCCGGAGAAATTTTTCCATGTTTGGCATCTGTGCCTCCTTTCCCCCGTATGCCCGATAGGTCAGGCTGATTTTCCCACAAACGCAAAAAAGCCCACCCGCAACTGAACTTTAGTCAGTTGCGGGTGGGCTTGTCTGATTGATTATGCTGCCGATCTCACACGGACACGCAGCCCGTTCATGGAAAGGCCCTTGTAGCCAACGAGGTAGTAGTCCTCCCCGTTGTGTTCCACGGTAGTACGGGTCCAGTAGGGAACATTGTGGTACTCATCCGTCACCAGGGCCTCGATGCTGCTGCCGCAGTCATAGAAGCGGCCCTTCGCGGTCCGGTACTTCCCGGCGGTTCCTTTCCGCAGGCGGCTGACCTCCGTGATGGGCCGGGTCAGGTAGGAAATGTACTCCTGCACATCCGCCAGCTTGTCCGTGATACGCCGCATTTCCTCCCAAAGAAGAAGCTGTTCGCCATCGGAAAAATCAATGTCCAGGCCGCTCAGATCGTCATAGTCCGGGTAGGTGGAGAATTTGAGAAACTGCGTAATGCTTCGGTTCAGCTTGACCGCCTCCGAAAGCGCCGACTGTAAATCTGCCATGCTAATAGCCCCCCTCTTATATGTGGTCTTTCAATGTCTGATAGACGGACTGGATGTGCGTCAACCAGCGTTGGCAAGTTTCATCATCAACCCAGCATTGATAGCGCCAATGCTCCGGGTTCTGTACGCTCCGCAATACTTCCAGAAGGGATTGCAGGTCGTCATTGGTAACAATGAAGTCCTTAACACGATGTTCAACCGGATCATAGTTCTCACCAACATAATCATAGACGATCAATTCTCCGGTCTGGTAGTATTCATCAAGGCACTCTGCGACCAGCACCGCCGCATGGGTGAAGTTGTGCATCAAACATTCGTTGATATAAAATTCCGTAGTCTCTGACGGGGGCTTTTGCCGATACTGCTCGATCTCTTTTTGGGTATCTTCATTCAAAAGTTTGACTACTTCTGCTACATTGAAAGTAGAAAAATCCACCTTTCTTAGTTGCTCCGCTACGATAATGCCCAATAGGTCCAGGCCGTTGTCACTTTGACGTTCTAAAATGCCCCAAGCGCCCATGTCTGCCCTCCTTCCATTATTTGTGCTGAACGCTCCACGTTTCCAGCAAAGAGACAATGACTTCCTCCATCTGCTGGGCGGTGTAGGTCTGAGGAAAGTATTGGCGCAGCCTCGTCTGTTTGAGAACTACCTGCACAGTGGAGGGGCATCCCTCCGACAGAATGGCCTCTATGACAGTAATGGTCAACGCCTCGGTTTTGCGCTGTTCTTTGATTTTCACAAGCTGGCTTCTTGTAGGAATTAAATCCAGCTTGTCCATCACCGATACAAGGGTAGTTTGCTCCTGCTCTGTCAGGATGGAAACATAGTCAGCGGCGGTACTGAGTGAGAGTTTGTCCATGTCTACCAGGGTCAGCAAGGGTGGGATCAACTTGGTCAGGGCTATGTACCGTGTGACTGTCAGACCGCAGTTCTCTCCGGCGTCCTGTGCGATCTTATCCCGTGCAGGCAACTTTGGAACTGCCGGTTCCAAAGTTAGGTCGCTCCGCTTGCCTTGATGTTTCAAGGCTTCCAGTTTCATCTTGTAAGCAAAGGCTTTCTCGCTGGGCAGGATTTTCTCGCGCTGAAGGTTGGAATCGACCATGATGATAGTGGCTTCATCATCGTCCAGATCACGGATAATGACTGGCATAGTTTCTTTTCCGGCCAGTTCACTCCCGCGCTTGCGCCGGTGGCCCGCTATGAGCTCATAGCCGCCCTCTCGCCGGGGACGGACAATGCCCGGAGTAAGGACGCCGCTCCGTGCGATGCTTTCTACGGTTTTCTGCATCGCTTCATCATCCCGCACCTGGAAGGGATGATCTTTGAAGGGAAACAGCTCCGACAGTGGAATCTCCCGCAGCATCTTATCGTCCGGCTCCGCACCGCCGCCCGTCTGAAACAGGTCTTGGAAGCTGGTCACTTGAATTTTACCGGCGCTGCTTTTCATAACGCCACGACCTCCTGCGTAAAGGCGGCATAGGCGGCGGAAACTTTACCAGCAGGGTCATGGAGATAGATGCTTTTGCCCTCCGCGCTGGTTTCCGCCGCCCGGATGGACAGAGGAATGATGCTGTCAAATATGCGTACACTCTCACCATAGGCGCTCCGAAGCAGTTCAACAATATCCCGTGAGTAGTTAGTCCTCATGTCGGCCATGGTGATAAGGATGCCCGCAATATCCAGCTTGGGATTGATTTTCCGCTTTACATTTGATATAGTTCTGATTAGCTGCTCGAAGCCTTTCAGAGAAAGATAGTGGGCCTGCATCGGCACAAGTACATCGTCAGCCGCCGCCAATGCGTTGATGGTAAGCATACCCAGGGACGGGCAGCAGTCCAACAGAATCACGTCATATTGATCCCTGACGCTGTTCAGATATTCCCGGAGTACAGTTTCCCGGCTCATGGTATTTACCAGAGTGACCTCCAGGCCGGACAGTTCAATGTTGGCGGGGAGAAGGTCGATCCCTTCCTCATGGTGGATGATGCCTGCGCCCGGAAATACGGGCTTGTCCATAATAAGAAGTTCCAACAGAGTTGCGAGGGTGGTTTCAATTTGGTCCGGGTGCTGATACCCCAGGCTGGCAGTCAAGGACCCCTGCGCATCCACGTCCACCAGGAGAACCTTTTTGCCCATCCGGGCGAGGCCCACCCCTAAACTGACCGCTGTGAGGGTTTTTCCAACACCACCCTTTTGGTTGCAGATAGCTGTTATTTTTGACATTTTAGTACCTCTCGCTTTCCAGTTTGTATAATGCTTTTTGCCTTGTGCAAATCTTTTATCTGCCATGGCACTCTCTTTGACCAAGGGGATATGCGGTGCCAGTCAAGATTAAAGCGCAGAAAACTGACACCGCATATTTCAACATTCTTTTCATGTCACCCCCTGTCATTTTTTTGCAAACAAATAGGACTAAACCGGCGCAACCCCTTGTACTCCAAGGCTTTGCTGGTTTAGTCCTATTATAACAGTGGCATCGGCGTACACTGTGGTCAAAATCCAATCTTGACGGGCCTGGATATATCGCGTAAAATAAGTCTGCTGGCTGTGCAGGGAATTCGCCTGATCCTCCCGGTCTGTAGACACGCGGCAGTAGGCCGCTACCCGCAGCGGCATGGCGTTCACCTCCTCCTTTTGAAATGGGGTGGGCGCGGGCCAGGGTTTGACACCGCGCCCACGGTTGGTCAGGCCCGCTGGAGACGCATCAGCTGCTCAAACTGGGCCTGGGTGATGTGGTGCTGGCGGTAGAGTTCGCGGATGAGGCCCTGCTTGATGAGGCTGCCCAGGCCGCTGCTTTCATGGTTGTGTTGACGCATAGTTATCCCTCTTTCCATATATTTGCAAGAATAATATATACGCTTAGCCCCCAATTTAGCACTTCCAGACTTAATTCGCAGGGAAATCGTCCCGCAGACGAATGCCCCGATAGCCCCGTGCCCGAGATGTGTGCAGGGGTCCCAACCCCTTAACAATCGACTTCAAATTCCGAGAAAACACCTCCCGCGAGAGTGAGCCTCCGCCGCTTTCCTCGGAAAATGCGCAGAACGCCTGATAGAGCGTGTCACTGTACTCTTTCCCGTCTGGATCAAGTTGGCACCGCTCTTCTACAAACCGCGCAATCTGATCCAAAGTTGATCCACCCAACGCACTCGATGGAAACTGAACGGCACTGCCTGCACAGGTGAATCGAAAACCATGGTCAATCAAATTCTTCAGCGCCTCAATTGCCGCGCCGACAATATACCCCCGTTCCCCGTAGAGCACTCGCGAGAAATTGGGAATTTGCCTCTCCTTAGGAATGGATGTGGTGAACGAAATTGTAACCAACCGCTCCTCCAACGCGGAATCCCGAGGAAGCTGGAGGGGAAAATTCGACACGAAGACAATAGTGGCCTCGTTTCGGAAGACAACTGGCTGTTTATATTTGACATTGGCTTGGATTAGGTCATCGCCAGTCAACTGCTTGAGAATCGCCGCGCTCTTTTGGGAAAAGGCCACCCGCGCCGTGTCCGGGCAGTAGCAGAGCCGCTTGCCAATCAAACTGCCTGACATCCACGGGCCCGACAACTCGTTCGGGTCGCTGATGCGTTGGGTGTATTGGTCGCCGATCAGGTTGCGCAAGAGGTTCATGATCTGAGACTTACCCGTGTCCCTTGGCCCAAGCAGCAGAAAGAATTTTTTGGGCATGTAGCCGCTGATGATGACGCCAATCATCTCCAGAACCTGTTGCCGGACAGCAGGATTTCCCTCAGATACAAAGGCAATAAATGTCTCAAACTGCTCTCCGCTACCTTTGCCGATCTCCTCTACGGGTACGTCGCAGCACGAGAAGAAATAGTCATCAGGCCGGACCTCCCGGGCGCGCATTGTCTCAATGTCAAATACACCGTCACGGCAGGGAATCAAGCTGGGCGGCATCTGAACGTCTTTTATGTCCCGCTGAATTGAGGGCTGAATTAACACCTTTTTGTAAAGATCGTTTAGCCCATGCCCGCTGAAACTGTGGAGAGCATTCCGTATGCGTGGGTCTTGCTGGTACGCCAGGATAAAATCCGCTTTATCCAGTGGTGTCCAAACGGTACCAGCTTGAAGATAAAGCTGTTTCCTGCACACCATCAGAGGAAGCGCTCCCGCAGCGGCTTGAGCCAAATCACTGGTCACAGCTGCGATTTGGTCATGCGCGGTCGCTTCCATAGCTGCCATAACGATATCGTCCGCAGAAGCTGTTTCTGTGCCCACATCCCAGATTAGATTAAAATCGGCACGTGGCTTATTCCTGAGTGAAAGCACAGGATCCAAGTCATCGTTTTCGTCCAGCAGATCGTCCAGCCGATGAAGCTCTCGTGGTAGGTTATATCCCGCCTGGTGTCGCAGCCCTTTGAATTTTGGCAGGTGTTCTGTGTCCTCCAATTGGTGAGGCGGGAGATACGCCCACATCTCCCACAGCTCCGACATATTACGCATGATGCAACTCACCTCCGTGGATTCCCAGCAAGTGCGGTACGCCCTTGGCGTAATCAATCAAGCGCTTCTGGCTGCCCCCCAGAAAGGCACCTTGAGTGTTGTTGCCCTCCAACCAGATCAGGAACAAAAGGGCGGTCGGGTCGATTCGCTTCTGCTTGTCCCAAATCAAGAGATGGATTGCCGCAGCCTCGACTTCATCGTGGCAAAAACTCCTTCCCTCATGCTCAAATACGAATCGGATCGGCGGGTCCGCTTGTTTGCTCCGGCTGATAAGGAGAAACGTCCGCCCGTTTTTGATGATGCCATCGTGGGACAGATGGTAGGGCGCCTGTGAACGTGGTTTGATATAAATGCTCCCATCCACCACAAGGTAGGCTGAGTTTTCTGACAGCAGCTCCTCCTGATAGCTCCCATCGGCACTCGCCCTTGTCCGCCAGAGAAATGCGCCTGGGATACCGCGCTGGACTTGCTGAAATATTTCGCCGCGTAAATTCGTGCTCATTTTTTTGCTCCTTTCGCTTTCGGCCGATGAGCAGAGTATAGCACACGCGGCAGCTCTGAAATTTACAGCGATTCTGCCCTGAATGCAATTAGAATTATTTGTAAACGGTGGCTTTGTATGGATGAAAAAAGTATTGAAAATTTGCGAAATTGGCTCCGTGAAAGGCGGAATAAGCAACTGGATCGTGCTTACAAGGATGTCCGCCGCTATCTTGGGGGTCCTGCCTTGTCACAAGATTTCTTGCGCCATGAGGCTCTCCCGGTGACAGATCCCGAAAAAATTTTTTCTCAGAATTTTTCCGATTCCCCCGAGGACTTGGACAACGCAATCAACAGCACGCTTTTGTTCTGTCTGCGCCCAGAATGCGCAGATAAGAAAATTAGTCAATTAACTGACAAAAAATGGTGGACACATTCAGACCAACTTACTGATCTGTGGCGCATGAAGCAGGAACTGCTTGAACAGGCACTGTTTTTGAAATATTTACCTACTTGCTTAGATACCGATCCGTTTGCTTGCTGCAATAACCTCTATTTTGATTGTGAAGAATTTTCCCCCGATGTTCTGAGAAGTGTTACCATGTTTAGGAGAACCTCAAAAGAAAACGTGCAGTCATTGTGGGATGGAATTGCTCTATTTCTCAAAACTCCTGTAGAGAAAATTCCTTGTATGCCACGCCACGCAGCGATACTGCTCAAGATGGCTACGCCCTGCTGGATATTCTGGGGGCTTAATCTTCCAAATAAAGATCAGCCCACTCAGAGAAGAATAGAGCGTTTTTTATCCCCTAGATCCCAAAGTTCTTCGTTAACGGAATATCCTGCATTGGAGCGTATTCTGAAATGTTTTTGTACTGCCTTTAAAAGCTGTCTGGCTGCCTGCGGCGGACCAGGATTTTCCGACATGATAATGAAGAAGTATAGCTTAACTAACTATGTAGATGAAAAAATATTGCTCGACGCTCAGTACGCTTTTATTTGGGCATCTATGAGTTGGGTTTCCTCTCCAACAGCCAAAAAAGCAAAACGTGCGCTCGACAAGCGCGACGTTCCTGACATATGTTTTGACAAAAAACTTCCTCTGTCCGAAAAAGAATCCTCCGAAGAAGCTTCCGATGAGGCTTCCGAAAAAGCTTTCAATGAAGCTTTTAAAGAATATATTCAAGTGTTATTTGACGAGGCTTTGAACTGCATTCCCGCCCGTTCCGGGCCTCAAATAGAGAAAAACTTTGCCTATCTCAGCATCTTCCAAAAAATATTATCATCCATTCATGTGAAAGCTGAAGAAACCGAGGATTTTGAGCCCTTTTTCTACAGGGCCAATGAAACTTTTAATTTTCTTCTGTTTGAACATATTACTCACCTCACGTCAATTGCAGTACGTGGCTTTGGCTCCTGCAATTCCCCGAACTCCTTTTTCTTCCCCCCAGAAATCAC
>CATLHC010000030.1 GCA_949948775.1 uncultured Oscillospiraceae bacterium | reverse complement strand
ATCATAACGAACGCCCCGATTTAATAACTTTCTCCCCGGTTATAGGCTATTTCCGAAGGAATTTATATAAAAATAGAAAATTGGAGCAAAGCTCGGAGTCCCCGAAGGGGCGGAGAGCGAAGCTCCGCCACAAGGTATAGGGTTTCGGGGCGAGCGAAGCGGGCCGGAGGCCGCCCCGAAACCCTATAAGCGAAGATAGTCTTTCAACGTCTAAGCACCTTTTCAAAAATTACCTCCGGACCTCCGGAAGTATAAAAACACCGTTATCCATCCAGAAATCGGTTCTATGGTACGCCCTCTACCCAGGTTGAGGAAAGTATCACCGGAGTGGGACCCCAACATATCGAGGGTTTTAGGCCAGCTTCCGCTTTACTCCCCGCTTCTGACCGGCTGTCACCTGTTCTAACGGGTTAAAGCTGTCATAATTTTCTTTCAGATCGTCAGCGTAGAGGGCCACATACCGCTTTGTCATAGACAGGTCGGTGTGTCCCAGCAACTTCTGGAGGCGGAACGGGTCGCCGCCAGCCATGATAAAAAGCTTGGCGTAGGTGTGCCGGAACAGGTGTAGAGATGTCTTTTCCACTCCACAGGAATGATTATATTCCCGGATGGCACTCTCCAGTACATCCACCCGCAGGGCATTACCGTACTCAGAGATGAACAGCGGCTCACTAGGCTGGCCGTTCCGGTAGGGCAGGTATTCCTCCAGGATGTGGACGATGGTTTTAGACAGCGGGACCGCTTGCTGGTTCCCGGCCTTCATATGACGGAAGAACGCTGTCCCACCGCTTAGGTCAATATCCATGATACGCAGATTCACCAGCGTAGCGGCCCGGCATCCGGTCGCCAAGAGGAAGTTGACAATCACCCAATTCCGGTAGCGGGCAAAGGTACAAGACTTCAAATCGGGCTTTTTCAGAAGCTTCACCAACTCATCGTTGGTATACGGTTCCTTGACCGGCTGGGCGGCCCTTATCTGGGGGACGTTGAAGTGTGGTATCCAGCCCTGCTCCATACAGAAGTAGAGGAACGCCCGGACCATCCGCAAAGCGGTGTTTACCGTGGTGTCCGTTACGGTGGCCTTCCCTTTCAGATAGAGGGTGTAGTCATCCACGGTGGCCTTCGTCACCTCAGCCAGCGGCTGACCCGTATCACCCAGAAACTTGAAAAATGCCCGACTGTATGACTCATAGTAGCGGACAGTCCCCTCAGACAGCCCCTTCGTCAAGTTGTATCGTTGGAACTGGTCATATGCCTCCTGTACCGTAAGGCTCTTTTCCTCCAGCTTCTTTCGCTTCATGCCGATAGACTCCTTTCTTTTTCAGAGAAAATCTATCGGCACATTTTCAGTGCAATAAACAGAGAAAACCCCCAGTAAAGCCCGAAAAACCAGACTTTACTGAGGGTTTGGTGCCGGTGGGGGGACTCGAACCCCCACGGAGTCTCCCCCGGCGGATTTTGAATCCGCTACGTCTACCAATTCCATCACACCGGCATTTATATTTTAAGTTATCTCCCGATATCCCGTCCGAGAAATCGGAGGGACATCGGGGAAGCACTTAAAAGCCTATATATTCGGCTTTCAAAAAGTCCTGAAAATCAAAGGCTTACGCCAAAGCGGGCGTAAAACGGCGCTGCAGGTCCTGCGCCCACTCACTTACCAATTTCAACACCCTGAAATACGCAGGATGTATTATATCACACCTATTCCCTGAACGCAAGGGTTATTCTTCAGACTTTTCTAATTTTCCTTCCTCCCCTCCATCCTCCAAATCCAGGTCCGCCACAGTGAGCGCCATCAAATCCTCCATCTTGGGTGCACCCATGGCCGCCACCCGGTTAGCCTGGCGGGCCACCGCCGCCTCAAACACGTTGCGCACATCCCGGGCGTTGCCGAAGTTCTCGTCCCGGCGGTCATACATCACCTGAAATGCCTCCGCAGCGGCCTTATCCGCCGCCTCGTCCAGCTTGTAGCCGTTCTTCTTACAGACAGAGCGAAAAATTTCCGCCAACTGTTCGCCGCTGTAGTCCTCAAAATAGAAATATTTGTTAAACCGGCTCTCCAGTCCCGGGTTGGCGTGGATGAAGTCTCCCATCAAATCAGTGTAGCCCGCCACGATGACGATGAGATCATCCCGATGATCCTCCATCCCTTTGAGCAGCACCTCGATGGCCTCCCGGCCAAAGTCGTTGGCGTTGTCCTGGTTGGCCAGGGCATAGGCCTCGTCGATGAACAGCACGCCGCCCAGGGCCTTGTCGACAACTTCCTGGGTCTTGAGGGCGGTCTGGCCCACAAAGCCCGCCACCAGCCCGGACCGGTCCACCTCCACCAGCTGGCCCTTGGACAGCACGCCGACGGCGTGATAGATTTTCGCCAGCAGTCGGGCCACAGTGGTCTTACCGGTACCCGGATTGCCCATGAACACCAGGTGCAGCGACATGGGCGGCACCGGCAGACCCGCCTCCTGGCGCAGCTTGCGCACCTTCACCAGATTGATGAGTCCCTTCACGTCCTCCTTGACCTTAGCCAATCCGCACAGCTCATCCAGCTGAGCCAGCAGCTCCTCCAAGGTGGGTTCCGGCTCAGCCGGGACCTCCTCCTTTTGGGGAGCCGCGGTTTTAGCGGGAGCCGGGGAGACCGCCTCGTCTTCCGGCCTGCCCGTCTTGACAGGCGCGCCGTCGGTGCGGCGGGCCACAAATTCGTTCACATCCAGCCCCGATTTTCCGCCGGACACCCCGGCGTGGTCACAGTAGGAGGAGAGGGAGTCGGCGCAGGCGTTGACAAACCCGGCCTCCGCCTCGCTGACCTTGCCGTCCACAGCGGCGAACAGCAGCAGCATCAGGGTAAAGGTGTCCACAAACCGGCGGCTCTGGCTGCGTCCCAGCTCCAGATCGGCCTGGACCAGCCGCCGGAAAAAATTGGGCAGCACAAAGCCCTGGTATTCCTCCACGGCGGAGGCCAGCTCCCAATAGAGCGCGGTGGGCACCGGGTTTCCCTTGGCATAGATGGCGTTGAAGTACTCCACGTGCCGGGGGGTCATTCCCTGGTCAGTGTGCCACACGCCGCAGGCGCAGCTGCGCATAAAGCCGTCGGCCTCCCGGCCGAAGGCCACCCGGGCTGCGGGGTCGGCCAGCTGGCGGCGGAAGGCGGTCATGGCCTCGTCGTACTGCTTATGGACGGCGGCGGGAGTCATGGGCTGAGACATGTTGGGCACGCTCCTTTTTCTATATCGGTCTGTTTGACGTAGCTGCCCAGTCAGAACTCCGACAGCATCCGGACCGCGGGCAACCGCCCAAGGACGAATTTATTTTTCCGCTCCATTATAGTATCTTTGCGGATGGCTGTCAAGAAATGTCGGCCTCTGTTCCGTATCCGCTTTATCAAGCATTTTTATAAAGACAAGCCCCTCCGGCCCGAGCCGGAGGGGCTTGTTCATTTACAGTCCCAGCTTGAACAGGTTATTGTCCGTGTTGAAGTTGTTGGCCGAGTAGAGCACCAGCACCTGGTCGATGCCGTTCTCCGCCACGTATTTCTTGAGGGAGACATTGTTGTAGCGCAGGTCGTACAGATGGACCTCCTGGAACTCCTCCGCTAAAAACGGGGCCAGGCTGTCGGAGTAGGAGTCCCGGACCACCAGCAGCTTTCCATTGGCCGCGTCCGGGTTTTTGATGACGCACAGGGGCTGGTTGCCCCCCAGGAAGTAGGCGTACTTGTCCTTGACCTCCAGCTTTTCAGGGTAGTACAGGCCGCCCTCAATGGGCTCGCCCTCGGGATAGCGGGTGACGGTAATATGTCCCCGCGTCCCCCCCTCGGGGATCATGGTATAGATGCTGTCCGGGCGCACCCAGCCCGCCCCAGAGGCGGAGTAGGTAGTGCCGTAGAACTGGTCGGATTGTAATTCCGGCTCGTGATACCAGTCGCCGCTGTTTTCTCCGGCAATGGTCCAAATTAGGCTGAAATAGGCTTGCATGGCTCCCATGGTGGTCCAGTGGTGATCGGTGCGGTAGAAGCTGTCGTAATCCAGCGCGCCCCGCAGGTCGATATACGTCACGTTTTCCCCACACAGCCCCATGGCCCGCTCAATGGTGGACCCGTCGTCCACGTTGGGGGCGTAATCCGGCAGATAATCCGCCCACACCCAACTCTTGTCCGGCACCAGGGAGAAGTAGACCGGCACGTCCAGGTTGTCCCCCAGCTTGTTGACGAAGCCCACCCGGGTGGCCAGATCCTCGTCAGAAATTTTCGTGAAGTGGGCGAAGAGGGTCTGGCCGCCCTCAATTCGGTCAAAATAGACCTTGTTGTTCTCCTGCTTGCCCAGCGCCCGCTCGGACCGGGCCTTGAGCTGAATCCACTGGTCCCGCAGGGGAAACTGGTGGTTGTAATACTTCTCGAACTTCTCCATGAACTCCCCGGAGCGCAGAGTCTCCAGAGTGGGGGCCCGGAACTGCTCCAGGAAGGTGTTCTCCTGCTCGGAGAACTCCCGGTCGGGGAGGATAAAGTGGGCGATGCCAAAGCCGAAGGTGAACAGGCAGAACAGCGCCGTGATGAAAATGGAATATTTTTTGCTCATAAACATATCCCCTGTCAGAAAGCACATTGTTTTCGTCACCGAGCACAAAACGCGGGATGAAAAACAATGGCGGTAACGGTTTAAAGTTCTTTTTCTTGCTCCTTCTTTTTCTTTCAAGAAAAAGAAGGAGGCCCTTAGAACCGGAAGTACAGGAACGGATTGTAGGTGCCGTCCACCAGGTAGGCGGTGGTGAGCACCAGGCCCGCCAGCATCAGCACCGGGAAGGCGACCTGCCGCGCCCGCTGGGGGAGCTTGTGCCAGACGTTCCTGCCCAGGGGGGTGGCCGCCGCCACGGCGATGACCAGGATGGGCAGATAGTTGCGCAGGTAGTAGAGGAAGTCGCCGTCCAGCGCCCCCGCCCCAAAGCCGAACATGGCGGCCAGGTAGGGCCCCATGGCGGAGAAATCCTCCACCGCGAAAATGGCCCAGCCCACCACGGCGATGACCACGCCGTAGATGTGGCACACCCAGGCCGGGGCCTTGTCCAGCACCTTGCCCAGCCACAGCTTCTCCAAGCCGATCCAGACAAACCAGTACAGGCCCCAGATCAGGAAGTTCCAGCTGGCCCCGTGCCAGATGCCGGTGGCCGCCCACACCACCAGCAGATTGAACACCATCCGGGCGGGCTTCACCCGGCTGCCCCCCAGGGGGAAGTAGAGGTACTCCCGGAACCAGCTGCCCAGGGAGATATGCCACCGCCGCCAGAACTCGCTGGCGGACTTGGAGATGTAGGGATAGTTGAAATTTTCCAAAAACTCGAAGCCCAGCATCCGCCCCAGGCCGATGGCCATATCGGAGTAGCCGGAGAAGTCGAAGTAGAGCTGGAGGGAAAAGGCCACGATGCCCAGCCAGGCCCCCAGGGTGGTGAGCTGGGCGGAGGGGGTAGCCAGATACACGTCCCACAGGGGGCCCAGGGCGTTGGCCAGCAGCACCTTTTTACACACGCCGATGGTAAAGCGCTGGACGCCGGAGGCAAACTTTTGGACGGTGTAATCCCGGCGCTCCAGCTGCTCGTCCAGGTCCTTGTACTTGATGATGGGCCCGGCGATGAGCTGGGGGAACAGGGTGACAAAGGTACCGAAGGTGACAACGTTCTTCTGGCACCGGGCGTCCCCCCGGTACACGTCGATGGTGTAGCTCATGGTCTGGAAGGTGTAGAAGGAGATGCCGATGGGCAGGGTACTGGAGGCGGTCTGGAACAGGGGGTCCAGGCCGATGTTCGCCAGCGCCGCGTTGATGGCGGAGCGGATCTCCGAGCGGGTCACAAGCTCCAACCCCAGAGCGTTGAGGTTGCCCACGATGAAGTCCCAGTACTTAAAGAATCCCAGCAGCAGCAGGTTGAACACCACCGACGAGGCCACCGCCGCCCGTGCGCCCTTGTCATTGCCGTTGACCTTGCACCGGGTGACGATGCGCCCGTGGGAGTAGTCGATGGCGATGGACAGGAACATGATGAGCACATACACCGGCTCGCCCCAGCCGTAGAAGATCAGGTTGACAATAAGCAGCACCAGGTTACGCCACCGCAGGGGCGTGATGTAGTAGAGCGTCAATACAACGGGGAAATAGAGAAAGAGAAAATACGGGCTGGAGAATATCACGGGCCTTCACCTCACCGGGCAGATTTCAGGACAAGGGGAGCGGCTCCCGCCGCTCCCCTTTGTATTCAAAACAGGGCGTTGAACTGGGCCACGATGTCGTCGCAGTTCTCGTGGACGATCATCATGACGTAATTGCCGTTGGACACCACCCGGGAGTTGTTCTGCCACATCTCGGTGGGGCCGGGATACCAGGCTCCGCCGGGGCCGTTGCCGTCGCCCACCATATAGTTGATGCGTGCCTGGAAAATGGCCTTGACTGCGGTCGCGTCGGCGCTGTTCTTCACCTGCACCAGCCCAAACTCACCGTTGTTCATGGACATCTGGCAGACATAGACCAGGCACTGCTCAGTTTCAATCCCGGTCATGCCCGGATAATAGCCGTCCAGCAGGCCGTCGCTGGCCAGCTCCAGGGGGCCGAACTCATATTGACCGGTGACGCTCTGGTAGAAGGCCGCCAAGTCCACGCCGGCGGCAGGCGTGGGGGTGGGCTCCGGCGTGGGGGTGGGAGCGGGGGTGGGCTTGGGCGTAGGAGCCGGCGTGGGCGTAGGAGCCGGCGTGGGGGTAGGCTTGGCCGACGGGGCCTGGGAGGGCTCTTGAGTGGGCTCGGCGCTGGGTTCCTCAGAGGGCTCCACAGAGGGTTCGGCACTGGGCTCCGGCGTGGGGGTGGCGGTGGGCTGGGCGGACTCCACGGCCTCGGAGGGGTCGGTGGGGATCACGGTCTCCTTGGCGCCGGAGCCGCTGCATCCGGCCAGCAGGGACAGCGCCATGGCGGCGCTCAGGGTCAGGGCAAAAATGCGTTTCATATGTCTCTCAAACTCCTTAATTTTTTATGTCGTCACGCTTTGCCTGTTCGCGACGCACGGCTTTCGTCGAAGCAAAGCCCGCTCGGCTTCGTTTCCGCTTTCCGCGAAAACTGCGCTCACTTCCTTGCTTCTCCCCTCCCCACAAAGCCAAAGGGCGGCTTTGCGTGGGCCCCATTGAGGCGGCCTGCGCCGCTCGCGACGGCTCCGCGCTTCTCACTGAAACAGCGCCTCAAATTCGCTGACGATGGCCTCGCTGTCCTGGTGATTCACCAGCATCACATAGCTGCCGTGGTCCACCACCTTGGCGCTGCGCTGCCACATCTCCACCTCCTCGGGGTAGTTGCCCGGCCCCTCGGTGGTCTTAAAGTCAAGCCGCGCCTGGAAGACCTCCTTCACCTTGGCGGCATCCTCCGGGCTCTTGGCCTGAGCCAAGGCCAGCTCGCTGCCGCCGAAGGAGATCATGGCCAGATAGACCTCCAACTGCTCCAGATCCATGTCCTTCAGGCCGGGGTAGCTGTTCTCCAGCATGATGGCTCCCACCTCCTCGTCGGCGGGGTCGGCCTTTTCCAAAGCGGAAAACTCATGGTTTTTCATCACCTCCTGGGCAAAGGCGGCCAGGTCCACCTGCTTCTCCTCCGCCTGCTTCGGCCCGCAGGCGGACAGCAGCGACAGGCACAACACGGCGGCGGTGCACAGGGCAATCACTTTTTTCATTGCGGCATTCTCCTTTAATAATGACAAAATTTCAGTTTGCCGGTCCGGCGCGGGGCCGGACCGCGGGCCATGATAGTCTGCCCGATTTGAGGGGATTATCCCCTCAGCGGCTCTCGATATGGCTTTTGATGCGCTGGGTGATCATGTCCAGCGCCACCAGGTTGTGTCCGCCGGCCAGCACCACGATGTCGGCGTACTGGCGGGAGGGCTGGACGAACTGCTCGTGCATGGGCTTGACGGTGGTGAGGTACTGGCTGATCACCGAGTCCAGGGACCGGCCCCGCTCCTTCACATCCCGGAGGATGCGCCGGAGAATGCGCACGTCGGCGTCGGTATCCACGAAGATCTTCACGTCCATCAGGTCCCGAAGGGCCTGGTCCGCGAAGATGAGAATGCCCTCCACAATGACCACCTTGGTGGGACGCACCTCCACAGTGTCCTCCGAGCGGTTGTGGATGGAGTAGTCGTACACCGGGCAGCGGATGGTCTCCCCCGCCGCCAGGCGCTTCAGGTCGGCCACCATCAGATCGGTGTCAAAGGCGTCCGGGTGGTCATAGTTCAGCGCCGCCCGCTCCTCGTATGTCATGCCAACGTGCTTTTTGTAATAGTTGTCGTGGTAGACCACGGACACATCCGCCCCAAAAGCGTCCTGGAGCCTGCGGGTCAGCGTGGTCTTGCCCGAGCCGGTTCCTCCGGCGATGCCGATGATCATGGTACCCATGTGCCGCCCTCTCTTTCGTATGCTCTTTCCGGTCGCGTCGCGGATATTCTAGCATACGCAAAGGAAAATGGCAACCTCTTCCCTGCCAGCCCGCCGGGCCTCCGATCCGTCCGTTTACAATACCCTCTGCGTCCTCAAAAGGTTGCGTCGGCTCAAAAAATCCTCCGTCCAGCGCAAAATTTTGCATCGCCATCTATGAAAATCTGAAAAAATGGAGCGGTCCTCGGCATAGTGACAACAAAAAAGGGTAAATTTTTAACACTTTTGCCACATTTTCTCTTGCTATTTTTTTGTCAAGCGGCTATAATTGTGCGTGGTTAAGAGAGGAATTTGGAAATAGTATGGTCAATATCGTTTTAGTTGAACCGGAAATCCCGCAGAACTGTGGAAATATCGCCCGAACCTGCGCCGCTACCTACAGCCGGCTTCACCTGGTGGAGCCTCTGGGATTCGATATCGGTGAAAAGGCGGTGAAACGGGCGGGCCTGGACTATTGGCCTATGGTGGATCTCACCGTCTATTCCAGCCTGGACGACCTGTTCGCCCGCAGCCGGGTGGACGACCTGTGGCTGGCAACCACCAAGGCTCCCCGAGACTATTCCCAGGCGCAATTCCGGGACGGCTGCTGGCTGTTTTTCGGCAAGGAGACCGCCGGACTGCCACAGGCCTTCCGCCAGACCCACCGGGAGCGCTGCATCCGAATCCCCATGCGCGCCGACGCCCGCAGCCTGAACCTGTCCAATTCGGTGGCTATTTTGGCCTATGAGGCTCTCAAGCAGCAGGGCTTCCCCGGGTTGAGCGGGACGGGAGAAATGGCGTTAACATAAATCCAAACCTAAATCGCTTCACGCTGTAACAATGAAAGGAGTTTGGAGCACATGAACTACAACAAAAAGACTGTCAAAGACATTGACGTCAAGGGCAAGAAGGTGCTGCTGCGCTGCGACTTCAACGTGCCCATGGCCAAGGACGGCAGCGGCGTCATCACCGACGACAAGCGCATCCGCGCCGCCCTGCCCACCATCCAGTACCTGCTGGACCAGGGCGCGGCGGTCATCGCCTGCTCCCACATGGGCAAGCCGGTGGCCACCTTTGAGTCCTACAAGAAGAAGCAGCTGGAAAAGGGCAAGGACGAGGCCTCCATCACCGAGGAGAAGTGGAAGAAGTCCCTGGCCGAGCTGCGCATGGAGCCTGTGGCCGCCCGCCTCAGCGAGCTGCTGGGCAAGAAGGTCATCCTGGCTGACGATGTCGTCGGCCCCGACGCCCAGGCCAAGGCCGCGGCCCTGAAGGGCGGCGAGATCATGCTGCTCCAGAACACCCGCTTCGAGAAGGGCGAGACCAAGAACGACCCCGAGCTGGCCCGCAAGATGGCCGATCTGGCCGGGGCTAACGGCGTGTACGTGTCCGACGCCTTTGGCGCGGTCCACCGCGCCCACGCCTCCACCGCCGGTGTGGCCGACTACCTGCCCGCCGTCTCCGGCTTCCTGATCCAAAAGGAGCTGGACTTCATCGGCGGCGCCCTGGCCAACCCCAAGCGCCCCCTGGTGGCCATCCTGGGCGGCTCCAAGGTCAGCTCCAAGATCGGCGTCATCAACAACCTGCTGGAGATCGCCGACACCATCATCATCGGCGGCGGCATGGCCTACACCTTCTCCGCCGCCCAGGGCGGCAAGGTGGGCGACTCCCTGCTGGAAGCCGACTGGGAGGACTACGCCAACGACATGGTGAAGAAGGCCGCGGACAAGGGCGTGAAGCTGCTGCTGCCCATCGACACCGTCATCGCCGACAAGTTTGCCCCCGACGCCGAGAGCCGCGTGGTCAAGTCCGGCGAGATCCCCGACGGCTGGCAGGGCCTGGACATCGGCCCCGAGACCGTGAAGCTGTACTGCGGCGCCGTGGCCGACGCGGGCACCGTCATCTGGAACGGCCCCATGGGCGTGTTTGAGTTCGACAAGTTCGCCGTGGGCACCAAGGCCGTGGCCGAGGCCCTCAGCAAGACCAGCGCCATCACCATCATCGGCGGCGGTGACAGCGCGGCGGCGGTGCAGCAACTGGGCTACGCCGACAAGATGACCCACATCTCCACCGGCGGCGGCGCTTCCCTGGAATTCATGGAAGGCAAGGAGCTGCCCGGCGTCGCCTGCCTGCTGGACGCATAACACAACGGCGTCCGGGGTCCCCGCAAAAGCGCCCCTCAGCTTTTGTGGGGAGAGGAGGGGCAAGGGAACAAACGCAGCTTTCGCCGTCAGGCGGAAGCGGAGTGCGTGGACTTTGCCCCGACGACATGGAGGGCAAGGAGCTGCCCGGCGTCGCCTGCCTTTTGGACGCTTAATCAGTCTTTTTAAATAAAAGAAGGGAGTTCAACAAATGAACCTCAAGTACCGCAAGACGATCATCGCCGGCAACTGGAAGATGAACAAGACCATCACCGAGGCCAAGGCTTTCGCCGAGGCCCTCAAGCCCCAGCTGGGCCGCCATAAGTGGTGCGAGGTGGTGCTGTGCGTCCCCGGCGTGAACATTCCCGGCGCGGTCCGGCTGTTCAAGGACACCCGCGTGGCCATCGGCGGCGAGACCTGCCACTACGAGGCCAGCGGCGCCTTCACCGGCGAGGTCACCGTGGAGATGCTCAAGGACGTGGGCGCCAAGTACGTCATCATCGGCCACTCCGAGCGCCGGCAGTACTATAACGAGACCGACTTTACCGTCAACAAGAAGGTCCACGCCGCTCTGGAGGCCGGTCTGCGCCCCATCGTGTGCGTGGGCGAGAGCCTGGAGCAGCGGGAGCTGGGCGTCACCGAGGAGCTGATCTCCTACCAGGTGAAGGTGGCCCTGGCCGGGCTGAACGAGACCCAGGTCCGCCGCGTGGTCATCGCCTACGAGCCCATCTGGGCCATCGGCACCGGCAAGACCGCCACCGCCGAGCAGGCGGGCGCGGTGTGCACCCACATCCGCTCCATCATCCGCAAGCAGTACGGCGCCCGCGTGGCCCGCGCCGTCACCATCCAGTACGGCGGCTCCATGAACGCCAAGAACGCGGCGGAGCTGCTGGCCCAGCCCGACATCGACGGCGGCCTCATCGGCGGCGCTTCCCTGAAGCCCGACGACTTCATGGCCATCATCAACGCGGCCAATCAGGAGTGATTTCATTGAAAACACCCACTACCTTAATCATCATGGACGGCTTCGGCCTGTCCTCCTCCACCGCGGCGGGGGACAACGCCATCAAAGCCGCCAACACCCCCAACTTGGACCGCATTTTCGCCGAAAATCCCACCTGTAAGCTGTCCGCCTCCGGCCTGGACGTGGGCCTGCCCGACGGTCAGATGGGCAACAGCGAGGTGGGCCACACCAACATCGGCGCGGGCCGGGTGGTGTTCCAGGACTTGCCCAAAATCACCAAGGCCATCCAGGACGGGGACTTCTTTGAGAATCCCGCCTATAAGGACGCCATGCTGGCGGCGAAAAACGCCGGGAAAGCTGTCCACATCTACGGCCTGATGTCCAACGGCGGCGTCCACAGCCACATCACCCATATCCAGGCGGCGGTGAAGATGGCCCACGACCTGGGCTGTCCCAAAATTTTTGTCCACTGCTTCATGGACGGCCGCGACGTGCCCCCCACCTCCGGCAAGGGCTTCGTGGCCGAGATGAAGGAAACCTGCGACCAGTACGGGGCCCAGATCGCCACCATCTCCGGGCGCTACTACGCCATGGACCGGGACACCAACTGGGACCGCGTCGAGCGCTCCTACAAGGCCATGGTGTACGGCGAAAGCGAGCAGCGTTTCATCGGCGATCCGGTGGGCGCCATGCAGGCCAGCTACGACGCGGGCGTCACTGACGAGTTTGTCGTGCCCGTCATCACCGCCGAGCACGCCGAGATTGGCGAGGGCGACTCCATCATCTTCATGAACTTCCGCCCCGACCGTGCCCGGGAGATCACCCGCACCTTTGTGGACCCGGATTTCAAGGGCTTTGAGCGGCGCAAGGGCTTTTTCAAGGTGAATTACGTGTGTACCACGTCCTACGATGCCTCCATGCCCAACGTGGTTATCGCCTTCCCCAAGGAGAGCCTGGACAACATCTTCGGCGAGTATATCGCCCAGCAGAACATGACCCAGCTGCGCATCGCCGAGACCGAGAAATACGCCCATGTCACCTTTTTCTTCAACGGCGGCGTAGAGACCGTGTTCCCCGGCGAGGACCGCTGCCTGATCCCCTCCCCGAAGGTGGCCACCTATGATCTCCAGCCCCACATGAGCCAGCCCGAGGTCACCACCGAGGCCGTCAAGCGCATCAAGAGCGGCGCTTACGACGTCATCATCCTGAACTTCGCCAACTGCGACATGGTGGGCCACACCGGCGTGTTTGAGGCCGCCGTCAAGGCCGCCGAAGCGGTGGACGACGGCGTGAACCAGGTGGTGAACGCCACCCGGGAGATGGGCGGCGTGGCCATCATCACCGCCGACCACGGCAACGCCGAGCACATGGTGGAGGCGGACGGCTCCCCCTTCACCGCCCACACCACCAACCTGGTGCCCTGCTGCGTGGTGGGCGCGGATGTGAAGCTGCGGGACGGCCGCCTGGCCGACCTAGCCCCCACCATGCTGGACCTGATGGGGCTGAAGCAGCCCGCTGAGATGACAGGTCAGACCCTGATCGTAAAATAAATCGTGTCCCATGAGGCAGAAGCCTCTGCAACAATATACCTTTGACATTTTGAAAGGAGCTTGATTCCCATGAAACAGATGCTTGAGATCGTTGACGTCCTTGGCCGTGAAATTATCGACTCCCGCGGCAACCCCACCGTCGAGGTGGAGGTCGTCCTGGAGGACGGCACCATGGGCCGCGCCGCGGTTCCCTCCGGCGCTTCCACCGGTATCCACGAGGCCTGCGAGCTGCGGGACGGCGACAAGGGCCGTTACCTGGGCAAGGGCGTGGAGAAGGCCGTCAACAACGTGAACACCGAGCTGGCCGAGTGCCTCATCGGCATGAACGCTCTGGACCAGGTCGCCATCGACAAGGCCATGATCGAGCTGGACGGCACCCCCAACAAGGGCCGCCTGGGCGCCAACGCCATCCTGGGCTGCTCCCTGGCCGTGGCCAAGGCCGCCGCTGAGAGCATGGGCACCAGCCTGTACAACTATATCGGCGGCGTCAACGCCAAGACCCTGCCCGTCCCCATGATGAACATCCTCAACGGCGGCGCCCACGCCACCAACAACGTGGAGATCCAGGAGTTTATGATTATGCCCGTGGGCGCTCCCACCTGGAAAGAGGCCCTGCGCCGCTGCGCCGAGGTGTTCCACCAGCTGAAGAAGACCCTGAAGGAGAACGGCACTCCCGCCGCCGGCGTGGGCGACGAGGGCGGCTACGCCCCCAATCTGAAGAAGGATGAAGACGCCCTGAAGGTCATCGTCAAGGCCATCGAGGAGGCCGGCTTCAAGCCCGGCGAGGACTTCATGATCGCCATCGACGCCGCCTCCTCCGAGTGGTGGAACGACGAGGAGAAGTGCTACGTCCAGCCCAAGTCCGGCAAGAAAATGACCCAGCAGCAGTTGGTCAATATGTGGAAGAAGTTCGCCGACACCTATCCCATCATCTCCCTGGAGGACGGCATGGCCGAGGATGACTGGGAGGGCTGGGCCATGCTGACCCGTGCCATCGGCAACAAGGTCCAGCTGGTGGGCGACGACCTGTTCGTCACCAACGTGGCCCGTCTGTCCGACGGCATCGCCAAGGGCGTGGCCAACTCCATTCTCATCAAGGTCAACCAGATCGGCACCCTGACCGAGACTCTGGACGCCATCCAGATGGCCAACCGGGCCGGTTACACCGCCATCGTGTCCCACCGCTCCGGCGAGACCGAGGACACCACCATCGCCGACATCGTGGTGGCCACCAACGCCGGCCAGATCAAGACCGGCGCTCCCAGCCGCACCGACCGCGTGGCCAAGTACAATCAGCTGCTGCGCATCGAGGAGGAGCTGGGTGACGCCGCCATCTACCTGGGCCGCGACGCCTTCTTCAACCTGAAGTAAGCTATCCCCTATTTGTGAATAAACAGCGGAGAGGCGTTCACCTCTCCGCTGTTTTTATAATCCTGTCAGGTCAAAGGCGGGGATAAAACCCTCTCCGCTGGAATTGAGTTCCTGAACATACCCTGACAACCTCAGATTTTCCATGTATGCTTTGGCAGCACGCAATTCCGACGCCCTCAAAGGCCGCTGGAGCTCCGGGAAGTCCGCCAGCTCCCCAACTGGGGTGTATTGGGCCATGAGGGAGAACCGCACCGCGCCGGGCGGGAAGGTTTCTGCGACCCAATCCATCACCCGCTTGGCCTCCGCCACCTGCCCCGGAAGGATGAGGTGACGGATGAGCACACCGCTTTTCAGCATACCGTCCTCCATCCGCACCGGGCCCCGCTGGCGGTACATCTCCAGAATAGCCGCTTTCGCCGCCTCCGGGTAATCCTCCGCCCCGGAATATCTGACGGCGATGGAGGGGGTCACGTACTTCAAATCAGGCAGGTACACGTCCACCTTGCCCTCAAAGGCTCTGAGCACACCCACCCGCTCATAGCCGCCGCTGTTCCACACCACGGGCAGGCCATTGGGAACGGGCCGCTCCAGCACTTTCGCCAGCACATGGGCAAACTGAGTGGGCGTGACCAGCTCGATACACGCCGCGCCTTGGTCCGCTAAACGCTGAAACGCGGTGTACAGCTCGTCCTCTGCCATGATTTTCCCAAAATTCTCCCGGCTGATAGAGTGATTTTGGCAGAACACACAGCCCAGGGTACAGCCGGAAAAAAACACTGTCCCGGCCCCAGTACTGCCGGACAGGCAAGGCTCCTCCCAAAAGTGCAGGGCGGCGCGGGCGCACACGGGGAGCGCGGGCATTCCACAAAAACCCTCGCCGTGCGTTTCATCCCGCAGCGCCCCGCATTTCCGGGGACATAAATTACAAATCATTGCTTCACAGGCCCGTCCGGACCCAGATTGCCCTCTTTCCAGTGCTTCCGGCACAGGCCGATGTAGCAGTCGTTGGCCCCTAGCACTACCTGTTCGCCCTCCTTGAGCACCACGCCGTTGGCATCAAACCGGGCGTTGCAGATGGCCTTTTTGCCGCACCAGCAGATGGTCTTGACCTCCTCGATGATGTCGGCGCAGGCCAGCAGGGCTTCTGAACCGGGAAACAGCCGTCCGCTGAAATCCGCCCGCAGACCGTAGCAGATCACCGGAACGTTCATATTGTCCACGATTTCGGTGAGATAGTCCACCTGGGCGTGGGTGAGGAACTGGGCCTCGTCCACGATGACACATTGGTATGCCTTAATATCCTCCGGCGTCATTTTCTGCAGGTCCTCAAACCAAACGCAAGCGTAATTCAGCCCGATGCGGGAGTTGACCACGCTCTCCCCCTCCCGCTGGTCGATGGCGGGCTTCACCATCAGGGCGCTCTGCCCCCGCTCCTCATAGTTGTAGCGCACCATCAGCGCGTTGGCGGACTTGCTGGACCCCATCACACCGTATCGGAAATACAGCTTTGCCATATCATTTTCCCCCGTTCAATCTCTCTTTTGCCAGCCCCAGCGCCCGATCAAAGGCATTGGGGACGGCATAGTTCCACTCTAATTCGGCCCCGCTGGCCCAGACCCAGCCAGAGGGCAGGGCATCCGTGCCCGCTTCCACTTCCCGCAAAGCCATATGCCATTCAATGTGGGTAAAGATGTGCTTGGCCTGTCCGGCGTACTCGTTGGACCGCGCCTCTATCCCCCAATCCCCTGGGAGCGGGCCATTCCCCGGCTCGTTTGGGAACTCCCATAGTCCAGCCAGCAGCCCCCGGCCCGGGCGGCGGCGCAGGGCCACACTATTTCCCCGGAAAATCAGCCATACTGTGCGCTCCTCCACCCGGCGGGGCTTCTTCGGAGCCTTCACCGGCAACTCAGAAATACGCTCCTGGGCCAGCGCCGCGCAAAACTCCTTCGCCGGGCACCGCTCGCACAGCGGCGCGCCGTTGGGCAGGCAGACCGTGGCCCCCAGCTCCATCAGCGCCTGGTTGAAGGCCCCCGCCGCGTTGACGGGAATGACTTTCTCCAGTGCCCGCGTCACCTCTTTCTTCATCTGCGGGGTGGAGATGTCTCCATCATCCCCCACAATTCGGGCATACACCCGCAGCACGTTGCCATCCACCGCGGGGACGGCCTGTCCAAAAGCGATGGAGCAAACCGCCCCGGCGGTATAATCCCCCACCCCGGGCAGAGCGCGGACCACGGCGTAGTCCGCCGGAAACCGGCCGCCATATCCCTCCACGATGATCTTCGCGGCCTTTTGCAGATTTCGGGCCCTGGAATAATACCCCAGCCCCTGCCACAGCTTCATCAGCCGTTCCTCTGGGAGCGCGGCCAGGGCGGCCACATCCGGCGCCTCAGCCAAAAACCGCTTGTAATAGTCCAGCACCGCCGCCACCCTGGTCTGCTGGAGCATGATCTCCGACAGCCAGATGTGATAGGGCGTGGGATCCTCCCGCCAGGGCAGGCGCCGGGCGTTGTCCCGAAACCACTCCAGCAGAGGGACGGGCAGTTGTTCCAATGCGTCCACAACGGGTCCTCCCATTTCGATCGGATTTTTGTCATTGTACCATGGAGCCGGGGATTTTTCAACTTGAATCAACGGAGCCGCTGTGCTAGGATGGAGACAAATAGGAGGAAACCCCATGGAGATTCGACAGGTCAAGGACAATAAGAAGCGATACCTCCCTCTGCTGCTGCTGGCGGACGAGCAGGAGGATATGATCGACCGCTATCTTGAGCGCGGGACCATGTATATATTGGAGGACGGCGGCGTCAAAGGCGAGTGCGTGGTCACTGACGAGGGCGGCGGCGTTCTTGAGCTGAAAAATATCGCCACGGACCCCTCCTGCCGCAGCATGGGCTATGGGAGAGCGCTCATTGCGTTTATCGCCGCACGGTACAGGGGCACATATTCGGTCCTGCAGGTTGGGACGGGCGACAGCCCCCTGACGGTCCCCTTTTATGAGAAGTGCGGCTTTGTCCGCTCTCACCGGGTTAAAAATTTCTTCACGGATCACTACGATCACCCGATCTACGAATGCGGCGTCCGGCTGACCGACATGATCTATTTCCGGCGGGACCTATAGGCCGGCCTGCACACAGGAAAAAGCGCCCCGTCCATTGACGGGGCGCTCTTTTCAGCTTTTGAAGAAGAACAGGCGCTTACTTCACGCCCATCCAGCCGGAGATGACCATGCGCTGAACCTCGGAGGTGCCCTCGTAGATCTCGGTGATCTTGGCGTCGCGCATCATGCGCTCGAAGGGATACTCACGGGTGTAGCCGTAGCCGCCGGTGAGCTGGAGGGTGCGGCGGGTCACGTCGGAAGCGGTCTCGGAGGCCACCAGCTTGGCCATGGCGGCCAGATGGCTGTGGGGCTCGTGGTCCTGCTTGGCCTGGGCGGCGCGGTAGACCAGCAGGCGGGCGGCGTCCACCTTGGCCTGCATGTCGGCCAGCTGGAACTGGGTGTTCTGGAACTGGCTGATACGGCGACCGAACTGCACCCGCTCCTTGACATACTTCACGCACTCGTCGATGCTGGCCTGGGCGATGCCCAAAGCCTGAGCGGCGATGCCGATGCGGCCGCCGTCCAGGGTGGTCATGGCCACCTTGAAGCCCTTGTTCAGCTCGCCCAGCAGGTTCTCCTTGGGCACGATGCAGTCCTCAAACACCAGCTCGCAGGTGGAGGAGCCGCGGATGCCCATCTTCTTCTCGTGGGAGCCCACCTTGAAGCCGGGGAAGTCCTTCTCCACGATGAAGGCGGAGATGCCCTTGGTGCCCAGCTCCTTGTTGGTCATGGCGAACACCACGAACACGTTGGCAAAGCCCGCGTTGGTGATGAAAATCTTGGAGCCGTTGAGCACCCAGTGGTCGCCCTTGTCCTCGGCCACGGTCTTCTGCATGGCGGCGTCGGTGCCCGCGCCCGGCTCAGTCAGGCCGAAGGCACCCAGCCACTCGCCGGAGGCCAGCTTGGTCAGGTACTTCTGCTTCTGCTCCTCGGTGCCGTACTGGCTGATGGGCCAGCAGCACAAGGAGGAGTGGGCGGACACCATGACGGAGGTGGTGGCGCAGTGCTTGGCCAGCTCCTCGCACACGCCGATGTAGTTGAGGTAGCTCAGACCGGCCCCGCCGTACTCCTCGGGGAAGGGCACGCCCATCATGCCCATGTCGGCCAGCTTGTGCCAGGTCTCCTCGGGAAAGCGCTCGTTCTCGTCCACCTCGGCGGCGATGGGGGCAACTTCCTTCAGGCAAAAGTCGTGAAGCATATCAAGGATTTCCTGCTCTTCTTCGTTCCAATGAAAATTCATAGGGCATCTTCCTTTCTTCGTAGTTGATAAAATGACAAAACGCCGGAGCCGCTGAAAATACGGATTTGCCGCCGGGAAAGGGGTTTTTGCCCACTTTCCCGGACGGCTCGTCCCTAATTTTCAGACAGCCCGGTGTCGTATCCGGGAATTAGCCGCGGGCCTTCTTGATCTCCTCGGTGAGAATGGGCAGCACCTCGAAGAGGTTGCCCACCACGCCGTAGTCGGCCACATCGAAGATGGGGGCGTCGGGGTCCTTGTTGATGGCCACGATCACGTCGGAGCCGCTCATGCCCGCCAGGTGCTGGATCGCGCCGCTGATGCCGCAGGCGATGTACAGCTTGGGACCCACCGTCTTGCCGGTCTGGCCCACCTGGTGCGCGTGGGCAATCCAGCCCGCGTCCACCGCCGCGCGGGAAGCGCCCACGGTGGCGCCCAGCGCGTCCGCCAGAGCCTTGATGGGCTCGAAGCCCTCCGGGCCGCCCACGCCGCGCCCGCCGGACACGATGATCTCAGCGCCCTCCAGATCCACGTTCTCGCCGCCCATCTCCTTGATGAGCTCGATCACCTGGGTGCGGATCTGGTCCTCGGCCACATGCAGGTCCTCCTTGATGATCTCAGCCTTGCCCTCCACGGCGTCGCTCTTCTTGAACACGCCGGGACGCACCGTGCCGATCTGGGGCCGGTGGTTCGGGCACAGGATGGTGGCCATCAGGTTGCCGCCGAAGGCGGGACGGGTCCACGCCACGTTGCCGGTTTCGTCATCGATGTCCAGCGCCGTGCAGTCGGCGGTCAGGCCGGTCTTCAAACGGCAGCTCACCCGGGGACCCAGGTCACGGCCGTTGTTGGTCGCGCCGATCAGCATGCTGGTGGGGCCGTACTTCTCCACCAGGCTCACCAGAGCGATGGCGTAGGCGTCGGTGGTGTAGTGCTTGTACTCCGGACCGTCCACCACGATGATCTTGTCCGCGCCGTGCTCGTTGGCGGCCTTCACCGCCTCGTCCACGCCGCTGCCGATGACCACGGCCACCAGAGCGCCGCCCTGCTTGCCCGCCATCATCTTACCGGGGGTCAGCAGCTCGATGCCCACGTTCTTCGCGGTGCCGTCCTCGTTGGTCTCTACAAATACCCACAGGTCTTTGGTCTTGGCTTCCATTGTGCTTCCCCTCCCTTAAATGATGCTGGCGCCGCTGAGCAGCTCGAACAGTTTCTTGGCGGAAGCCTCGTTGTCCGCTTCCTTGATCTTCACGCCGCCGCTCTTCTTCTGCGGCACGAAGGTCTTCTTCACGTTGGTGGGAGAGCCCTTCAGGCCGATGCGGGTGGTGTCGATGTCCGGGAAAGCGTCGTCGCCCAGCACGGGGATCTCGGCGCGGTTGGCGGCCATCTTGCGCTTGATGGTGGGGTAGCGGGGATCCCAGGCGGGCTTGGTGTAGGTCACCAAGCAGGGGAACTTCACGCCGATGACCTCGACGCCCTCTTCCACTTCCTTCTTCACCTTCAGCATGTCGCCGTCCACCTCGGCCTCCAGGCCGTAGGTGACCTGGGGATAGCCCAGGTGCTCAGCCAGCTCCGGGCCCACCTGCGCGGTGTCGCCGTCGATGGCCTGCTTGCCGCAGAAGATGGCGTCGAACTTGCCCTCAAGCTCCTCCACCTTCTTCACCGCGTTGTACAGGATGTAGCTGGTGGCCAGGGTGTCGGAGCCACCGAAGGTCCGGCCGGACACCAGATACCCCTTGTCCGCCGCGATGGCCAGGCACTCCTTGATGGCTGCGGTGGCCTGCGGGGGGCCCATGGTCAGCACCACGATCTTGGTGTCGGGGTTCTTGTCTTTGATGCGGGCGGCCGCCTCCAGGGCGTAGCCGTCAAACGGGTTGACGATGCTGGGAACGCCGTCTCGAATCAGCGTATTCTTCACCGGATCGATCTTGATCTCGGTGGTGTCAGGCACCTGCTTGACACAGACAAGTATATTCATCTTGGGTTCCTCCTATCTGAGATTATTGTGCGCTGCTTTGTGCGGTATATAGTTTATCATATTTACGGCGGCTTGTCAGCAAAAACTCAATAGTTTATTTTTTGACAATCTTGGTATTTGTCTAGAAGCCGCCCGCCTTGTGGACTTATCTCACTTGAGCATCTGGCCGGAGATGACGATCTGCTGCACCTGGGAGGAACCCTCGTAGATGGAGCACACGCGGATGTCGCGGTAGATGCGCTCGATCTCGTACTCGCGGCTGTAGCCGTAGCCGCCGAAGAGCTGGAGAGCCTTGTTCACGATCTCGATGCCGGCCTCGGCGGCGAAGAACTTGGCCATGGACGCCTCCTTATCGGCCTTCATGCCGTTGTCCATCATCCAGGCGGCGTTGTACACCAGGCCCCGGGCGGCGTTCAGCTTGGTCTCCATCTCGGCCAGCATGAAGGCGATGGCCTGATGCTTGCACAGGGGCTTGCCGAACTGGACGCGGTTCTTGGTGTGCTCCACGGCCAGCTCAATGGCCTCGGCGGCCATGCCCAGGCACATGGAGGCCACGCCGATGCGGCCCACGGACAGGGTCTTCATGGCGTTGATGAAGCCCAGGTCCAACTCGCCGATCAGGCAGTCCTTGGGCACGCGGACGTCCTCCAGGACGACGTCGCTGACGGGTACGCCGCGCTGGCCCATCTTCTCCTCGTGCTTGCCGCAGGACACGCCGGGCAGGGACATATCCACCATGAAGCAGCTGATGCCCTTGGCGCCCTTCTCGGGGTTGGTTTTGGCATAGACGATGGAGTACTTGGAGATGGGGGCCATGGTGATGAAGCACTTGCGGCCGTTGAGGATGTAGCTGTCGCCGTCCTCCACCGCCTTGGTGGTCATGCTGGCCGCGTCGGAACCCGCGTTGGGCTCGGTGAGCGCGAAGGCGATGAACTCCTCGCCTGCCACCACGCCGGGCAGATACTTCTCCTTCTGCTCGGGAGTGCCGGAGATGACGATGGGGGCGGTGGACAGGGAGTTGGCGGAGGAGATAAACAGGGTGGCGGTGGCGCACTTTTTGGCAATCTCCTCCATGACGCACACGTAGGAGCGCATGTCCAGACCCAGGCCGCCGAACTCTTCGGGGATCTTCAGGCCCAGGAAGCCCATCTCGGCCATCTGCCCCACCACGTCCATGGGGAACTCCTCGTTCTTGTCGATGTCGGCGGCGATGGGAGCCAGGGTCTTGTTGGCAAAGTCTCGGGCCATCTCGCGGATGGATTCATGGTCTTCATTAAAAAACGGGCTGCTCATAGTGATATTCCTCCTATTATTATTATGTAAATTTGTTCCCGTCTTACCGTTCAGCGCAGGGTCTCGCCCAGCTTGCCCCAGTGCTCCTCAAACAGGGCCGGATCCATGGTCTTCAAGTCGGGGGAGACCTCGGGGCGGAAGCCCATCTGGTCCAGCACGTCCTTCTCCAGATCGATACCCGGGGCGATTTCGATGAGGGTCAGCTTGTGGTCGATGAGCTTGAACACCGCCCGCTCGGTGACGTACAGCACCTCCTGATCGTCGGGGGCATACTTGCCGGAGAAGGTGATCTGGCCCACCTGGTCCACAAACTTCCGGATGGTGCCTTCCTCCAAAATTTCCAGCTTGCCGTCTCCCACCTTCACCTTGGCCTTGCCCACCAGGGTGCCGGCAAAGATGACCTTGGGGGTGGTGGAGCTGATGTCGATGAAGCCGCCGGGGCCGGTGAGCCGGGAGCCCATCCGGCTGACGTTGTTGTTGCCGTCCTTGTCAATCTCGCCGATGCCCAGGCAGGTCATGTTCAGCCCACCGCCGCTGATGAGGTCGAACATCTCGTTGGGGGTGATGATGGCCTCGGGGTTGTAGGCGGAGCCGAAGCTGGGCAGGGCAGACGGCACGCCGCCCACCATGCCGCTCTCGGTGGACATGGTCACCTGGTCGATGAGGCCCTCCTCATTGACCACCTTGGCGATGTCGGCGGGCATGCCCACACCCAGGTTGATGAGGTCGCCCGCCTTCAGCTCCATGGCGCAGCGGCGGCAGATGACCTTCCGCTCGTCGAAGGGCAGGGGCTCGATGGAGGTGAGAGGCTTGCGGATCTCGCCGGAGAAGGAGGGCTCCCAGTAGTCGCCCTCGGCCTGCCAGCAGGACTTGGGGTCCCGGGCCTGGACCACATAGTCCACCAGAGTGCCGGGGATCTTGATGTCCTTGGCGGGCAGGGTCTCCTTCTTGGCCAGGTACTCCACCTGGACGATGACGATGCCGCCGGAGTTCTTGGTGGCGTTGGCCACGGCGAAGCCCTCGTTGATGACGCTCTCCCGGGCGAAGGAGATGTTGCCGTTCTCGTCGGCGATGGTGCCCCGGAGGATGGCCACGTCCACCTTGAAGCCGGGGTAGAACAGGTACTCCTCCCCCTCGAAGTTGACCACCTTCACCAGCTCATCCTTGGCGCAGGCGTTCATGCGGCCCCCCTCCACCCGGGGGTCCACAAAGGTGCCCAGGCCCACCTTGGTGAGCAGGCCAGGACGGCCCGCGCCGATCTCGCGCCACAGGTTGATGATGACGCCCTGGGGCAGGCAGTAGCTCTCCAGCTCGTTGTTCCGGGCCTGGTCGCACAGGGTGAAGGCGCTGCCGATGTGGGCGCTGGTCCACTTCTTCACCAGCCCCGGACCCGCCTCGCCCAGCCGGGTGGCCCCCCGGTTGCCGTGCTCCTTGTCCGGGCCGCCCTCCCGCTTGGAGCGGTTCCAACCCACAAAGGCGTTGCCGTAGCCCCAGTCGCCCAGGGCGCTGCCCTGCTTCAAATGCAAGGCTTTAGGATGGCCCGTCTCACGGTAGCTGTCCCGGATGGCGCAGGCAACCTCCTCCGCCCAGCCGGACAGGCCCATGCCCGCCACGCCCACCGTGGCCCCATCGGGGATCAGTTTGGCCGCTTCCTGTGCTGTGATAAATTTTGCCATATCTACCCCTCCATATTTTAGTGAACGTATTCACTGAACTTGTTCGTCAAAAATTATACTACCCTTATAAAAAATCGTCAATAGGGAAAGTGTCTTCCCGTTTTTTTTGTGGACAACGTATATTTTCGGAGCCAAAATTTGTATGATGTGCTGGATTGCTTTCGCCCACCCCCCCTTGCCAACGGGACATTTTTTCGATATAATGCCTGCTGACCCCATATTTTGGAGGGCAGGTGATTCACCGTGACAGAGGAAAACAAAACCAAGCGCCAGCTCCAGGCGGAGCAGACCAAGCTGAAGCTGTTCAACGCCGCGGTGGAGCTGCTGGCCCAGCGGGATTTTGAGAGCATCACCATCCGGGACATCGTGGACCGGGCCAACGTGTCCATCGGCACCTTTTACAACTACTACAGCACCAAGCTGGAGGTCTTTTACGAGACCTATCAGGTGGCGGACCACTACTTCAACGAAGTGGTGCAGCCCCAGCTCACCCAGCCCACCTGCCGGGAGCGGGTGCTGTACTTTTTCGACCGCTATGCCCACTACAGCGGCGAACTCACCGACCGGAAGATGACCCGGCTGCTGTACAGCCCGGACAACCCCTGGTTCAACCGCCCCCAGGAAAACAGCCTGGTTGGGGTATTGATCCGGGTGCTCCAGGGCGGGCTGGACAGCGGTGAGCTGAACGGCCGTGGGGACAGCGCTCAGGAGATGGCTTCCCTGCTCATGATCTCCGTCCGGGGGCTGACCTATCACTGGTGCACCACCGGCTACGCCTACGACCTGACCGCCGCCACCCTCCAGTTCATCCAGCGGCTGCTGCGGGTCTACCAAGCATGACTGAAAAGCGCACGGGGCTTGTGCCCCTTGCGCTTTTCTCTGCGTTTTTCCCACCGGATGGCCAGCTTCCGCTCCCGCTGTGCCTCCCGCCGCTCTTTGGAGCCGGCTTTCCGCTCCGCCTTCATCTGCTCCCGCTGGAGCTGGAGGGCCTGCTGGGCCTTTGTCCCCGTCCCGGCAGGCCGGACGGCCTTCCGGGCCTCCCGCCGTGCGCGCTTGGGGTTGATCGGGCGGTCCGGGTCCGGCGCGCCCGCTACGGTCGGGCTGAAGCGCAGCTCCCGAAAGTGGGCCTGAAAATAGTCCAGCACCTCCTGGTCCCTGGGCTCGGCGCCGAAGGTCACTTTGCACACCCGGCAGCAGTCTCCCTCCTCCCGCTGGTACAGCGCCGCCCAGAAGGGCGGCTCAAAATACACGGTCAGCCTTGCCTTGAAAACGCACATATTCCACTGTCCTCCTTAAAATCGCTTACGGAGAAGGGACAACCAAGGAGGCAGGTTACTGGCGGGAGGGCGGACTCCCGCGCCCCGACTACCCGACGGGGACTGTGTTTTTATCTCCGCTATCGGAATGATAGCATATCAAGGCCAAAAAGTACAGCCGATGCCCAGGGCGGCCGATACAATTTATCTCTGGATTTTTTCCGCCGTTTGCGGTATAGTAAAGTGGCTTGATTTAAAGTAAGAAAGAGGGTGGAGCCGTGAAACTGGATCTGTCCGAGCCCCTGCGCTATCTGGGGGTGCGGGGGGAACCCGATCCCGCCCTGTCCACCCAGCTGTCCGCCGCGGCGGACAGGCTCACCCGCTCGGTGACGCCCCGGTGGCTCTGGCGGGTGTTCCCCGTCCTCCATCGGGACGAGGGCGTGGTCCTGGAGGGAGCCGGTCTTGCCCTCCCTGGAGGCATGGCCCGCAAAATGCTGGCGGAGTGCTCCCAGGCGGTGCTGCTGGCCTGTACTCTGGGGGCGGGATTTGAAGCGCTCCTGCGCGCCGAGCAGGCCCGGGGCATGGCCCGCGCCGCCCTGCTGGACGCCTGCGGCTCCGCCTGGGTGGAGGCGGGCTGCGACGCCGCCGAGGAGGAGATCGCCGCCCGTTTCCCGGACCTCCACCTCACCGACCGCTTCAGCCCCGGCTACGGGGACCTGCCGCTGGAGCTGCAAAAAGACATCTGCGCCGTGCTGGACGCCTCCCGGCGGTTGGGGGTGCAGGTGACAGACAGCTTACTCATGAATCCGTCCAAGTCGGTGACCGCCGTCATCGGCCTGGCCCACCACCCCCAGCCCGCCCGCATCCGGGGCTGCGGGTTCTGCAGCCTGCGAGAAACCTGCCAATACCGCAAGGAGGGAAAAACCTGTGGATCTTGACTTTTTATATGACGGGATCGTCATTTTAGACGGCGCCATGGGCACCGTTCTCCAGCAGCGGGGCCTGCCCCCTGGAGGCAAGCCGGAACTGCTCAACTTCACCGATCCGGACCTGCTTCGCTCCATCTACCGGGAGTACATCGAGGCGGGCAGCCGGATCATCTGCGCCAACACGTTCGGCGCCAGCGCGCCCAAGCTGGCCGGGACGGGCCGCACGGTGGACGAGGTGGTGTCCGCCGCTGTCGCCATTGCCAAGCAGGCCGCCGCCGGAACGGATGTGAAGGTGACGCTGGACATGGGTCCCCTGGGTGAGCTGCTGGAGCCTCTGGGCACCCTGCCCTTTGAGCGGGCTTATGCATATTTCAAAGAGGTGGCCGCGGCGGGCGAGAGGGCCGGAGCTGACCTGGTGTCCATCGAGACCATGACCGACCTCTACGAGGCCAAGGCCGCCCTGCTGGCGGTGAAGGAGAACACCAATCTGCCCGTGCTTGTCACCATGTCCTTTGAGCAAAGCGGGCGCACCTTCACCGGCTGCACCATCCCCTCCATGGCCCGGACGCTGGAGGGGCTGGGCGCGGACGCCATCGGCCTGAACTGCTCCCTGGGGCCGGACCTGCTGGCCCCGCTGCTGAGGGAGCTGTGTGAGAACACCCGCCTGCCCGTCATCGCCAAGCCCAACGCGGGCCTGCCCGACCCCGCCACCGGAAAATATGACATGGGCCCAGAGGACTTCGTCCAGGCCCTGCTCCCCTGCCTGGAGGCGGGTGTGTCCATCTTCGGCGGCTGCTGCGGCACCTCGCCGGACTATATCCGCGCCCTCTCCAAAGCGCTGGAGGGCAGGATGCCCACCCCCAGAGTGTACCACTCCGCGGGCTTCGTCTGCTCGGCCATGACGCCCTGCTTCCTGGACGGCGTGCGGGTCATCGGCGAGCGCGTCAATCCCACAGGCAAAAAGCGCTTCCAGCAGGCCCTGCTGGAACACGACCTGGACTATATCCTGGACATGGCCGTCCAACAGGAGGACGCGGGGGCGGACATCCTGGATGTCAACGTAGGCCACCCCGGCGTGGATGAGGCGGCCATGCTCCCCCTGGTGGTGAAAAAGATCCAGAGCGCTGTCCCTCTGCCCCTCCAGCTGGACTCCACCAACGCCGGCGCGCTGGAGGCCGCCCTGCGGGTCTACAACGGCAAGGCGGCGGTGAATTCCGTCAACGGCGAGCAGGCCGTGCTGGACCGCGTCCTGCCCATCGTGAAGAAGTACGGGGCCAGCGTAGTTGGCCTGTGTCTGGACGAAAACGGCATCCCCCAGACCGCCGAGGGGCGGGTGGCCATCGCCCGCCGCATTCTGGACGCGGCCCTGGACCACGGCATCCCGGCGGAGGACGTGTGGATCGACTGCCTCACCCTCACCGTGTCCGCCCAGCAGGAGCAGGCGGCGGAGACCCTGAAGGCCGTGCGCATGGTGCGGGAGGAGCTGGGCCTCCAGGTGGTGCTGGGTGTGTCCAACATCTCCTTCGGCCTGCCCAACCGAATCGCCGTCACCCGGAGCTTTTTGACCCAGGCCATGGCGGCGGGGCTGACCCTGCCCATCATCAACCCCAACCAGCGGGAGATCATGGACGCGGTGGCGGCCTTCAAGGTGCTGTCCGGGGAGGATGCGGGGAGCCGGGACTACATTGCCCGCTTTGCCGGCGCGGCTCCCTCCCCCTCCGCGCCCGCAGCCGGCGGCTCCTCCCTCACCCTGGAAGACGCCATCGCCCGGGGCCTGGAGGGCGACGCCGGAAAGCTGGCCCGGGAGGCCCTGAAAACCCAGGACGAGCTGTCTTTGGTGGAGCGGCGCCTCATCCCCGCCTTGGACAAGGTTGGGGCGGACTATGAGGCGGGCCGGGCGTTTCTGCCCCAGCTTTTGAGCTCCGCCCAGGCGGCTCAGGCCGTGTTTGAGGTGATCAAGGCCTCCATCGCCCAAAAGGGCGGCGCCCCGGTGAAAAAGGGCAGATTTGTCATCGCCACCGTCAAAGGAGACATACACGACATTGGAAAAAACATCGTGCGCACGGTGATGGAGAATTACGGCTACGACGCCGTAGACCTGGGCCGTGACGTGCCGCCGGAGACCATCCTGGACACGGTGCGGGAGCAGAACATCCCCCTGGTGGGCCTGTCCGCCCTGATGACCACCACCCTGCCCGCTATGGAGGACACCATCAAGCTGCTGCGCACCCTGGAAAATCCCCCGGTGATCTTTGTGGGCGGCGCGGTGGTGACCCCGGAGTACGCCGCCCGGATGGGGGCGGACCATTACGCAAAAGATGCCCGTCAATCGGTGGACATCGCCCGGAAGGTGTTTGGCGCATGAAGATTAGATCGTATTTGAAAACGGGTGGGTCCCTGCTGTTTGACGGGGCCATGGGGACCTATTACGCCTCCCGCCCCAACCGGGCGGAGGCCCAATGCGAACCGGCCAACCTGGACCGGCCCGAGGAGATCGCCGCCATTCACCGCTCCTACCTGGAGGCGGGGTGCCGCGCCATCCGCACCAATACTTTCGACGCGGGCACCGATGCCGGGACCGCCCGGCGTATCATTGAGGCGGGGTGCCGCATTGCGCTGGAGGCGGCCCGCCCTTTTGGAGCATACGTATTCGCAGACTTGGGCCCCGCCCCCCGGGAGGGCGGAACGGCCCCCGGCTCCTTCTACCGCCGCCAGGCCGACGTCTTTCTGGCCCAGGGGCTGACCCATTTTATTGTGGAGACCCTGCCCACCGACGAGGGCGTGGCCGAGCTGGCCCGTCATCTGAAGGCGCTCTGTCCCGAGGCGTTCCTGCTGGTGTCCTTTGCCGTGGCTCCCGATGGAATTACACGGGACGGTCTGTCCGGGCGCACCCTTTTTGCGCGGACGGCGGCGTTGGATGAGGTGGACGCCGTGGGCTTCAACTGCGTATCCGGCCCCCATCACCTGCTGGAGTTCGTCCGCGGGCTGGACCTGGACGCGCTGGGCGGCAGGGCGCTGTCCGTCATGCCCAACGCGGGCTACCCCACGGTGCTGGGGCGCCGGGTGGTGTATCAGGGCGGCGCGGACTATTTTGCCGCTCAAATGGCGGACATCGCCCGATCCGGCGCGGTCATTCTGGGCGGCTGCTGCGGCACGCGGCCCCAGCACATTGCCCGCACCGCCCAAGCGCTGAGGGAACTGACCGCAAAGCCCGCCGCTCTCTCCGTCCAGCCCCGCACAAAGCCGGAGGCCCGCCCCGGACAAAACCGCCTCCAGGACAAGCTGACGGCCGGGAAGCGGGTCATTGCCGTGGAGCTGGACCCTCCCGCCGACGACCAGGTGGACGCCTTCATGGAGAGAGTCCGCGCCCTGCGGGACGCCGGGGCGGACGCGGTTACGGTGGCGGACTGTCCCGTGGGCCGCCCAAGGGCGGACAGCTCCCTGCTGGCCTGTAAGATTCACCGGGAGACCGGTGTGGAACCGCTCCCTCACCTGACCTGCCGGGACCGCAACCTGAACGCCACCAAGGCGCTGCTGCTGGGCCTGAGCATGGAGGGAGTACACAATGTGCTGCTGGTTACCGGCGACCCCATCCCCACCCAGGACCGGGATGAGGTGAAGAGCGTGTTCAATTTCAACTCCCGCAAACTGATGACCTACGTCAGCGGCCTGATGGATCACGGGCTGTCCACCCCCTTCCAAATTTTCGGCGCGCTGAACCTGAACGCTGTTAACTTTGCCAAGCAGCTGGAGTTGGCACAGGAAAAGGAGGCTTGCGGCGCGGCGGGCTTTCTGACTCAGCCGGTGCACTCCCCGCAGGCGCTGGAAAACCTGAAGCTGGCCCGGAATACGCTGAAGGGAAAAATTTTGGGAGGCGTGTTCCCCATTGTCAGCCACCGCAACGCCCTGTTTCTCAACAACGAGGTGGCTGGAGTCTCCGTGCCGGAGGAGATTGTGCGGCTCTACGAAGGCAAAAGCCGGGAGGAGGCGGAGGCGTTGGCGGTATCCCTATCGGTACAGACCGCCCGAGACATGGCCGCCTATACCGACGGCTGGTATCTTATGACGCCCTTCCGCCGGGTATCTCTTATCGCCCGAATTATGGCAGAGCTGAGATAAGCGTACAAAAACAGCGGACCAGGGCTTTTAACAAGCTCTGGTCCGCTTTCATTTCATATTTGGGCGCTCAGCCCATCCTCCGCTTGAGCTGATCGGGGTTGTCAGCGTAGGCCAGAGCGGTCTCCGCCGTGATCTCCCGGCCCTTGTACAAGGCCAGCAGGGACTGATCCATGGCGATCATCCCCTCCGCGCCCCCCGCGGCGATGGCGTTGTCGATCTGGTGGGTCTTGCTGTCCCGGATCAGGCTGCGGATGGCGCTGTTCACATGCATGATCTCAAAGGCGGGCACCAGCCCCCCCTTGGTGTCCGGCACCAGCTGCTGGGACACCACCGTGCGCAGCACCATGCTCAGCTGTACCCGCACCTGGTCCTGCTGCCCGCTGGGGAAGGTGTCCACAATCCGGTCGATGGTGTTCACCGCCCCCTTGGTATGCAGCGTGGCGATAAGCAGGTGCCCCGTCTCCGCCGCCGTCATGGCCGTGTGGATGGTCTCCTGATCCCGCATCTCGCCCAGCAGAATCACGTCCGGAGCCTGCCGCAGACAGGCCCGCAGGGCCGAGGGATAGTCCTGGGTGTCGATGGCCATCTCCCGCTGGCTCACAATGCTCCGCCGGTCCCGGTGCAGGTACTCGATGGGGTCCTCCAGCGTGATGATGTGGCACTCCCGGGTCCGGTTGATCCGGTCGATGATACACGCCTGGGTGGTGGACTTGCCGCTGCCCGCCGTGCCCGTCACCAGCACCATTCCGTGGGACAGCGACGCCAGATTCATCACCTGCTCCGGAATGCTCAGGTCGATCCAGTTGGGAATATCGAAGGCCACCACCCGGATCACCGCCGCCATAGACCCACGCTGGCGGTAGACGTTCACCCGGAATCGGGCCATCCCCGCCATGGAGAAGGAGAAATCGTCGTCCCCCTGCCGCAGGAAGCGGTCCATGGGCCGGTTGGCCGTCTCATAGATCTCCCGGACCAGCTCCTCCGTCTCCACCGGGAACACCCGGTCCTCACTGATGGGCACCAACCGGTTATCCTGCTTGGCACACACCGGCCCCCCCGCCACGATAAACAGGTCGGACGCCCGGTCGGTCACAGCTTTTTGTAAATACTCCGTCAGTCGCGTCATAAGCCTCTCCTTTAAAAAACAGCGCCGTCCCAGACGTCCAGGGACTCGTCGCCCTCCCACGCCCCCGTGGGTACGCTCTGCCAGCGGATCACCTGGTAGCGCCAGTTGTAACCGGCCCAGTCCTCCGCAAAATTCACTTCCACCTGAAGCTCCTGGGTGTCCGAGATGGGCACGGCGTAGTGTGCGGTGTACATCCCGCCGCCCAGCCGGTTCAGGATTTCCACGCCCTCGGGCCGCTCACCGTTTCGCAGCCGGGCCAGAATCTCCTGGGCCGCGCAGTCGGCGGCGTAGTAGTCCGCCACCGCCTGGGCCGAGGCGTCCGCCAGGCGCGCGTCCGCCTGGACGGTGGTCAGCGCCAGCAGGGCGAACACCGTCAGGCACAGCACCGCGAACACCACCAGCAGGGAGATGCCTCCCACCGCCGGGGGAGAGAACCGCTCCCGCGCTTTACTCTGCCGTGCCATCGTCGATCTCCACCTCCGCCGTACCTGTTACCGGCACCTGCCAGGCCACCTCGAGCTCAAAGAGGACCTCCAGCTCCTGGTCATAGTTATAGCCCTTCGCCACACACACGTGGGCCTTTCGGAGTCCGGGAATTCTGTCCCCGGGGACATCCGCCGGAATCCCTTCCGCGTCCAGGCAGTAGACGCCGAACTCCACCGGATTCCAGTCCTCGTCAAACTCCTGGTACATGACCCCTTTATCATAGTGATACCCCAGCGCCTGGGCCGCTTCCTCAGACACGATATCCCCGCCGTACCAGCGGATGGTTTCCGCCGCCGTCTGGCACAACGTCACCGCCCGGTCCCGCTCCTCGCTGTCCCCCGACAGGCCGTCCGATTTCACGAACGCCTGCAGGCACAGCGCCGCCGCCAGGGCGAACACCAGCAGCATCACCATCTGCTCCATCAGCAGCAGGGGCGCCTTGCTCCTCATGGCTGTCCCCCCTCCTCCGAGCGCAGGGACAGGCGCAGCGTGTCCGTCACGCCCTCCCCGGCCTCGATCTCCGCCGTCAGCAGCCCGTCCTTCAGGGTGAGAGTCAGCCCCGCCAGGGGCATGATCCTCTCCCCGTCCTGGGGAGACAATTCTGCGTCCGCAAAGGTGTACAGCTCCATGAGCCATCCATCGAAGCAGTACAGCCGGGTGACGCACCCCGCCTCGCCGTCGTCCAGCCGCAGGGCCGCGGTATCCCCAAAGGGCTCCACCGTAACCGCCCCCGCCGCGTCCCCTTGCCGCACCTTCGTGGCGATGTACTGCACGCAGGTCCGCCGGTCGTAGGCCGCCCGGTCCCGCTCCGTGAGCCCCCGGTACGCCCTGGCCCCGGTGAGCAGCACCATGAGCACGCACGCCGCGAACACGCCGAACAGCAGCAGCGTCAGCAAGCCGTCCATACGGCCTCTTGTCCCCTGCCTCCTCATGGCGCGTTCTCCAGCACGGTGATGTCCGGCATCAGGTTCTCCGCGAAGGCGGAATATTTGACCGTGTACCGCCGCTCATCGATCTGCAGCCCATAGTGTTCCTTTAAGTAGTCCAAATCGGGGGGATAGACCCCCTCAGCGGCGTAGCAAGCCACACAGCTGCGCCGCAGGGTCTCCTCCAGCCGGCGCAGGTCTTCCTCAGACCGCCCGCTCTCCAAGCTGTCCACCGCCACGGCAAACCACAGCAAAACCGCCGCGGCCGCCAGCGGGAGCAATAGGCCCCGCCGGAGGGCGGCCGCTCCGCTCTTCTTTTTCCCCATAGGCTCACCCGATGGCGCTCATGATGTGCATCAGCGGCAACATCACCGACAGCAAGATCAGCCCCACCAACATCGAGCACACCAGCACCAGG
>CATLHC010000029.1 GCA_949948775.1 uncultured Oscillospiraceae bacterium | reverse complement strand
GCGCCAGAAACAGCAAATCGTGAACACTCTTTTTGAGCAAGGCAGTACCTGATTTTTGTTACTCCCGCCGCCGAAAAATGACAAAATTTCTTCGGCGTTTTCTTACAATTTCAAATCGGCGTTGACAAACAAAAGCAAAAATCCATCTATGGTAAAACCCAGAAAGAGGTTCGGGAACAACTGGCGGAGATTACCACCGAGTTGGATAACGGCACCTACCTTGAGCCCGCCAAAGAGACGCTGGGCATCTGGCTAGGCACATGGATTGAGACCTATGCCCAGTTTTCAGTCAAACCCTACACGATGGATGCCTACGAACGGGTGTGCCGCAATTATCTGGTGCCCGTACTGGGCGCGATCCGTCTATCCGCCTTGACCGCCCCTCAAATCCAGCGGTTCTACAACAGCCTTTTGATGGACAAGAAGCTCTCGCCCAAAACGATTCGGAACATCCACGGTGTGCTTCACCGTGCGCTGGATCAAGCCATGAAGCTGGGCATGATCCGCAACAATCCCACCGAGTTGTGTGACCTTCCAAAGGCCCGCCGCAAGGAGATCAAGCCCATGGATGCGGAGAAAATTGAGGCATTTTTGAAAGCTATCAAGGGAAACAAGTACGAGTTGCTCTACCAGATCACGCTGTTCACTGGGATGCGGCAGGGCGAGGTGCTGGGGCTTACCTGGGACTGTGTGGATTTCACCCACAGTACACTCTACGTCAACAAACAGCTTCAAAAAACGAAAAAGGTTGGCGGAGACTATGCGCTGGTGTCCACCAAGAACAGCCGGGCACGTGTCATCTCCACCGCTTCGTCCGTCATGACGCTGCTCAAACGGCAACGCAGTCTCCAGGCACAGGCCCAGCTGCTGGCGGGGAGCGAGTGGGACAACAAATGGGGGCTGGTCTTTACCAATGAACTGGGTGGTCACCTGACCCATTTCACGGTCTACAAGCACTTCAAAGAGGCCGTAACGTCTATCGGGCTGGAAGAAGAACGTTTCCACGATTTACGTCACAGCTACGCGGTGGCGGCCATTGAGAGCGGTGACGACATCAAGACCGTACAGAGTAACCTGGGCCACGCCTCGGCCAGCTTCACTCTGGACGTGTATGGCCACGTTTCTCAGAAGATGCGCCAGCAGTCCGCTGAGCGCATGGAGGAATTCATCCGCAAGGTGTCCGGATAGACCGACGAAAAGCGCAAAAATCCCGGTAAGGGTCAGCGTAAGGGTCAAAAGACAGCAAAATGCCCTGGAACCGTTGAAATTCCAGGGCTTGCGCTGGCGCGGAAGGAGGGATTTGAACCCTCGCACGGTTTTACCCGCCTACTCCCTTAGCAGGGGAGCCCCTTCGGCCACTTGGGTACTTCCGCGTGTCGAAAACATCAACATGATGAAATTGTAATCTGGCGGAGAGAGTGGGATTCGAACCCACGGCCCTTGCGGGTCACCGGTTTTCAAGACCGGCTCCTTAAACCACTCGGACATCTCTCCATATCGGAAACCGTCCAAACGCAAGAGTTATACTACCATATTCCTTCACATTTGTCAACGGGCAAATTTCCGCTTTATGCACAAAAAGGGGCAACACAACGGGGAAAACACCCAGCAGCAGAATCATCGGGGGAGGTGACCGGATGGAAAACATCATTGTAGCGGCGCTGGCGCTGGTGGGAACACTGGCGGGAAGCTATTTTGCCAACCGCAAATCCACCGCCCTTATCGCATACCGCCTGGAAGCGCTGGAGAAAAAGGTGCAGGCCCACAACAATCTGGTGGAGCGCACCTACAAGCTGGAGGAACGCACCGAGCTTCAGGAGGAAAAGCTGAAGGTAGTCAATCACCGCATCCAGGACCTGGAACGCAGCGCCTAATACACGAGCGCCCGGCCGGCGGCCGGGCGCTCGTACTACATCCGCTTTCTCCGCCGGACCTCCACTGCGGCGCCGATCGCGATCAGCACAACAGAACAGACCAGCATGATCTGGAAAATCAGAGGATTCACCCAGGAGGCATCTCCCATACTTCGCCGGGCCAGCAGATCCCGCACGGAAAAATAGTCCAGAAAGCGGGGACCCTGCATATCCTCAATCAATAAGTCGCACAGGCTGTTAAACACCGGCGTGGCCAAGCTGGCCAGCAGGGCAATCGCTCCGCCCTTCAGCCAGGGTCCCGCGGGCAGCCATCGCACCGCGGCGAATCCCGCCCATAAAAACGCCAGACGGCCCACCAACCCCAGGGCAGGGCTAGGCAAACCGCCGTAATGGCCAGCCCGCCCAGGAGCCACCAGCCGCCCACATACCGCCAGCACGCCAGCAGCAGGAGGATCAGGCATCCGGTGGCCGTCCCCATACACGCCGTCAGCCGCCTGCCCCTGCGCACATAGGCCGGCAGGTTGGTAAAGCAAAACGCCAAGGCAACGGCTGTAAGTACGATCCAAAACCAGTCCAGCGTATGGAATACCGCCAGATCACAGATGAAGCAAGTGACAACGGCGATGGCGTAGCCCGCCGCGAAAAACCGCCGCGTCCCCGTCACCAAGCCCCGCCACACCGCCGCCTGCCGCTCCTGGGCATGCGCCTGGTCGTCGTCACAGGCCGCGAAAAACTCGTGCTCCGTGATGCGCAGGGCGGCACAGATGGAGGTCACCATCGACACGTCCGGATAGGACAGCCCACGCTCCCATTTGCTGACGGTGGATTCGGTGACAAACAGCTGCGCCGCCAAGTCCTTCTGGGTCAGCCCCGCCTCCAGCCGCTTTTTGCGGATGTATTCTCCAAAAGACTTCTTTTCAGCACTCTGGCTCATATGCGGTCACTCCTTCTCGTTGGATGTGCCTCCACCCTACCCGCCCGGCGGGAAAAAGTCAAGAGCTTCGGCTCAAAATTCAACTCGACCGTCAGGAAAGTCGGCCTGTATCAACGATTTTCCGCCTTCAAAGGAAAAGCGCCCACCCCGCCGCGGGTGGGCGCTTAAGCTTATCCGTTCAGCTTTTTCATCCCCAGCTCCATCCGGCGCAGGGTCTCATCCTTTCCCAAAATGCGGCAGATCTCCACCGCGCCGCCGGGGGTCACCGCTTTGCCCGCCGCGGCGATGCGCAGGGGCCACATAAGGGTGGCGTTCTTCACCCCCAGCTTTTCCGCCAATCCCACCAGCGCGCCGTGGATGGCGTCTTGGCTCCAGCCGTCCAGGCCGGACAGCACCGGCGCAGTCTGCCTGAGCATCTCCAGGGACACCTCGCTGTTGGTCTTGGACTTTTTGTTGGTGAACAGGTCCACGCCGTAATCCGGAAGGGTGTCAAAGAAGTCCACCTTCTCCGGAATGTCGCTGAGCCGCTCACACCGGGCCTGGAGCAGGGCGGCAATGTCCGCCGTGTCATACGCCTCATTCTTCACCGCCCGGCGGATCCACGGCTCCGCCTCTTTGGCAAACTCCTCCGGGGACAGGTTCCGCAGATAGTTGGCGTTGAAGTAGTTCAGCTTCTCCATGTCGAAGGCGGAGGGGGACTTGGAGATGCCCGCGATGTCAAAGGCGGCGACCAGCTCGTCCATGGTGAAGAACTCCTGCTCCGCGATGTCCCCGTGAGGCGCCCAGCCCAGCAGGGCCACGTAATTCACCACCGCCTGGGACAAATACCCCTGGGCCACCAGGTCCTCATAGGAGGGGTCGCCATGGCGCTTGGACATCTTGCGCACCGCGCCGGTCTCGGGATCGTTGATCATGACCGAGGAGCAGTGGACATAGGTGGGGATCTCCCAGCCGAAGGCCTCGTACAACAGGTTATACTTGGGCGCCGAGGACAGGTACTCCGCCCCCCGCACCACGTGGGTGATGCCCATGAGGTGGTCGTCCACCACGTTGGCGAAGTTGTAGGTGGGCAGGCCGTCGGACTTGATGAGGATCTGGTCATCCAGCTCGGCGTTGTCCACGGTGATGTCGCCGTACACCGCGTCATGGAAGGTGGTGCTCCCCTCCGGGATGCGCTGGCGGATCACATAGGAGCGGCCCGCCGCCAGATTGGCCTCCGCCTCCTCCCGGGACAGAGAGCGGCAGGGATCCTCCACCTTTTGAAAATTACCGCTGTCCTCGGCGGACTCCGCCTTGTCGCAGAAGCAGTAATAGGCCAGCCCCTTCTCCACCAGAAGCTCAGCGTACTTTTTATAAAAGTCCCGCCGCTCGGTCTGGATATAGGGTCCCACCGGGCCGCCCACATCCGGCCCCTCGTCCCAGGTCAGGCCGCACCGGCGCATGGTGGCGTAGATCACGTCCACCGCGTCCTTCACCAGCCGTCCCTGGTCGGTGTCCTCGATGCGCAGAATGAACTTCCCCCCCGCGTGCCGGGCGATGAGGTAGGTGTACAGCGCGGTACGCAGGTTGCCCACGTGCATATACCCCGTGGGGGAGGGGGCAAACCGGGTGCGGACCTCGCCGCATGGGATGCGGGCCTCCATCTCTTCAAACCAACTCTTGTCTATAGACATGGTGCAAACCTCCAAACCAAATCATATGGCACCTATTATATAAGGTGGAATGATTTTTTTCAAGGGGGAGTATGAAGACAGCCAAAGCGAAACGCAGTTTCACACCAAAAGTTCTTTCAGGAACGCCCGCCCCGGCGAGGGGGGCAAACACAAAAAACGCCGCCCTTACGGGCGGCGGAACGGAGCCGTTTGGAGGCTTCGGGGTGCCTTGGTCCGGGGGGCTCCGGCATTTGCCGGAGCAGCCCCGGTTAAAAAGAGAGCGGAGATGCGGCGCATTGTCTGGCTTTCCTTCCTGACAAGATCAGTGTATCACAAAGCCCACAAAGAAACCAGGGATAATTTGCGAAAAATTTGTTAAATATCTATGAATTCCTAATCATAGGACACACTGGAATCACTGGATGGAATACGGGCCCCGGACCAGTACCTTCACTGTGGGCGCGGTAGCCGTCACCCGCCGGGTACTGATGGTCACCATGTACAGGTGGTTGACCGCCAAAGGCTGTCCATTGCCCAGCACGGAACCGGCGGTGGTATCGATGAGTCCCACGCTGTCCTCGCTGCCGCAGGCGGCGGTGCCGATGCGCAGCATCACCTCGCAGCCCACGTCCCCCACCAGGGACTGCCCCTGCGTTAAGGTAACCACAGTGAACACGCCGCCGGAGGCCGTGCCAGTCCCGCCGCCTCCGGCCAGGATGTCTTTCAAAGACTGCTCCATCTCCGCCTTGCGCTCGCTGACGGTCTGGTCCACCATACCCTTCACCTGGGTGGTAAAAGTGCCGTTGAGATAGCTCAGGGTGACCAGGGGATCGCCCTGCCCGCCCGGATTGGTGTTGGCGGCGTAGGCCGCCGTAAACAGAAAGCAGACGCACAGGGCCGCCGCCGCGATCTTCAGCTTCTTCATATGTAAATACCTCCAAAATCAGGATAGGCACGGAACAGAAGGGCCTGTCCCGGCGGACGGCTCCAAGCCCCGCCCGCCCCGGCATCCGGGGCGGGCCAGGGAACGCAGCTGCATTTTGTCACGCTTTTTAAACAAGCCGCTCGGGGCTGAGGCCAAAACTAACGGCGATGGCATTATCCACACGCCGCATCTCGTCGGGGCAAACTGCGCTCCTTCCGCTTCCGGCTGCGCCGAAAGCTCCATGCGCTCCGTTGCCCCTCCTCTCCCCACAAAAGCTGAAGGGCGCTTTTGCGGGGGCCCCATCAGACGAGCCGCTCGGGGCTGAGGCCAAAACTAACGGCGATGGCATTATCCACACGCCGCATCACCTGATCGTCCACCCTTCCCATGTGCTCCCGCAGGCGCTTTTTGTCCAGGGTGCGGATCTGCTCTAAGAGGACCACCGAGTCCTTGGGCAGACCGCAGCTGTGGGAGGCCAGGGTGATATGGGTTGGCAGACGGGCCTTCCCCGTCTGAGAGGTAATCGCCGCCGCGATTACAGTGGGGCTGTGCTTATTGCCGGTGTCGTTCTGGACGATGAGCACCGGGCGGACGCCGCCCTGCTCGCTGCCCACCACCGGGCTTAAGTCCGCGTAAAAAATGTCGCCGCGCTTGACGCTGTTGTCCACAGGATCTCACACTCCGCCGGATATAGTGCCCGACTACGATTATGTAGACCGGGTACTATCATTCTCCCACGGGGCGGCGGCTTTTATACCGTTTTTTCCCGGAAAAGCCGCCGCGGCTCGCCGCCGGACATCCGGCCGGCTCCCCTGACTATCCTATGCGTCCTTGTAGATTCTTGGCACTCGCGGCGCGACGGCGCACAGCAGCTCATAGGAAATGGTACCGGCAAGCTGAGCGTGCCGCTCCACCGGCAGGTGGGGACCGAACACCTCCGCCACGTCGCCGGGGCGGACCTGGGCCGCCTCGTCCAAGCCGATCATGCACATGTCCATACATACCCGGCCCATGATGGGGCGGGGCCGGCCGTCCAGCCAAACGGAGCTTTTGTTGGACAGCACCCGGTGAAAGCCGTCGGCGTAGCCAACGGGAAGCACCGCCGTCCGTCCGCCCTCACGGCCGAACGCGGCCGTGCAGCCGTAGCTCACCGGAGTGTCCGCCGGAAAATCCCGCACCGCCGCCACCCGGCTGTACAGCGACATCACCGGCTTCAGCCCCGGCCCGTCCAGCCCCTGGCAGGAGGGATCGGGATAGCAGCCGTACAGGGCGATGCCGGGACGCACCATGTCCATGTGCGTACACGGATAGTTTAACACAGCGGCGCTGGCGGCGCAATGGCGAATTTCAAACGTGCGGCCGTATTTTTCTTCCAGCTCCCTCAAAACGTCCAAAAACCGGGTGAACTGGAGCATGGTGTATTCCTCATCCCCGTCGGCGTTGGCAAAGTGGGTGAAGACGCCCTCCGGCTCCAGGTGGGGCAGGGCGCACAGCTGCGCCAGCTTCTCCGCCGCAGCCTCCGGCTCGTGGGCCAGCACTCCCAGGCGGCTCATGCCGGTGTCCACTTTGAGATGGACCTTCGCCCGCTTCCCCGCCGCCCCGGCCGCGTCGGACAGGGCTTTTGCCAGCTCGGGGGCGGACACCCCCTGGGTCACGTCCAGCTCCACCGCCTCTGCGGCCAACTCCGGCGGCGTGCTTCCCAAGATCAGGATGGGCGCGGTGATCCCCGCCCGCCTCAGCTCCGCCGCCTCATCCAGACAGGCCGTAGACAGGTAATCCGCCCCCAGCTCCACCAGCCGCCTGGCCACCGGGATTGCCCCGTGTCCGTAGGCGTTGGCCTTCACCGTGGCTAAAAATCCGCTGTCCGGGGCGCAGGCGCGCAGATCCCGGTAGTTGTGCTCCAAATTGCCCAGGCTGATTTCAGCCCAGGTGCGTGCCGTTTCCCGTGTCATCTTGGGTCATCTCCTCGTCGCGGCAAAGTCTGTTCCATTCGGGGTGCTCTGTCGGGCATCCCTCATTCCACCTCCTTGCCTCTCCTCACCCAACAAAGCCCAGTTCAGCTTTGCTGGATTCCCGTAAAATTGCCGACTCGCGCCGTCAGCACCGTCTCCCCCGCCACGCTCACCTCGGCGCCGAGCAGGGCGTGGGTGCTTCTGTCGAACAGCAGCAGAAACTGCGTGCCCGTGTCGGCCTCCAGCTCCGGGTCCCGGCAGCTGATCTGAAGGTACTGCTCCTCCTCGCCCGCCCAGGCGCACTTGGCCATCCAGCCCTTTTCGATCTGCTCCATAACGGCGGTGACGGCGGACACCGGGGTCAGCCCATCGCCGTCCAGCAGTCCCAGAGACAGCCCCGCACCGTCGTACTCCAGCGCGGTCTCCCCTTTCGCGACGCGGGCCGTAATGCCTGAGAGCAGCTCCGGCGCGGTGACGGTGAGCACGGTCTCCCCCTCCCTCCGCCATTCAGCGTTCAGAGTGAAGTCGTACACCGTCTCGCTGTAGCAAACCGACACATCCACCACGGCGGACCAGCCCGCCAGCGCCTTGTATTCCTCCCGGACGGCCAGCGCCGCGTCCTCCGGAGTTTCCGCCGCCGGCCCGGCCTGGCAGCCGGACAGCAGCAGGGCCATCATCAGTACACAAGCGGTCAGCCTGCGCACGCCTTAATTCCTCCCCGTTTAAATCAGCTCTTTGATCGCGTAGGGTATCTGCTCAATGAGGTCGGAGGACGTCATGCCGTACTCCCCCTTGTCCTCCGCCGCCAGGTCTCCGGCCCGGCCGTGGAGCCACACCGCCGCCAGCGGCGGGTCCGTCACCCGCTGCGCCTCCAGCGCGGCCATCAGCCCCGCCAGCGCGTCCCCGCTGCCCCCCTTTGCCATACCGGAGTTGCCGGTGGAGTTGATGAGGCACGCATCCCCCGCCGCGGTGACGGTGCGATGGCCCTTGAGCACAAGGATACAGTGGTGCCGCCGGGCAAACGCCCGCGCCGTCCCCAGGCGGTCGGCGATGGGCAGCCCGCAGCCGGACAGCCGGGCGAACTCCCCGTCGTGGGGGGTGAGGATAGTGGACCGCTCCCTCCGCTCGTCCAATACATCCATATGCTTGGAAATGATATTTAGACCGTCCGCGTCCAAGATGACGGGACAGGTCAGCTCTTTCATCAGCCTAAGGACCAGGCGCTCCGCCCGCTCCCCCTGCCCCAGGCCGGGCCCGATGAGGACGGCGTCACAGCCCTTGGCCCGCTCCACCAGCTCGGCGTCGTCCTCGGGCCAGGGCCACACCATGGCCTCGTCGCACTTCACCGCCACAATGGGGTAGACGTCCTCGGGCACGGCCACGGTCACCAGCCCCGCCCCGCCCCGGACCGCCGCCCTGGCACACAGCGCCGCCGCGCCGGTATACCCCCGGCTCCCGGCCAGGATGAACACCTTGCCGAAATCCCCCTTGTGGCCGTCCACCGGGCGGCGGGGGAGGTGTACGTCCGGCTGCTCCACCAGCATGGTCTTGCAGTCGTCCTCCAGATACAGGTCATCGGGGATGCCGATATCGGCCACCACCACCCGGCCGCTGTGCACCGCCCCCTGGCCCACGTACAGACCCGGCTTGCCCCGGGAAAAGGTGACGGTGACGTCGGCCTTTACCGCCGCCCCCATCACGTCGCCGGTGTCGGCGTGGATGCCGCTGGGCATGTCCACCGACACCACCCAGCCCGTCCCCCAGCGGGTCATCCGGGCGGCCAGGGCGGCGTCCGGCCCCAGGTCCCGATGGAGGCCCACCCCAAACAGGGCGTCGACGGCCACGTCAAAGGGCATATACTGCTCCTTGTGCAACCGGTCGAAGTCCTCCAGCACGCCCCCCGCCTCCACCAGACGGCGCTCCATCTCCAAACAGTCGTCGGTCATTTTGTCCCGATCCCCCACCAGGACGCACTTCACCCGCCAGCCCATCTCCAGCAGCAGCCGGGCGGCGGCCACGCCGTCCCCGCCGTTGTTGCCGGGGCCGCACCAGACGATGGCGGACCGCCGCCGCATGGCCCAGAACTCCGCCTGTTCCTCCGGCGTGGGGGCGTGGCCGTCGGTGGTGACCCAGCCCACGGGGCCGTCCAGCCCTGGGCCGGGGATGGGCAGGGCGCGCACCTCCCGCGCCACAGCCATCGCGGCGTTTTCCATCAGCTGGGTAGACGGGATACCCAGCTCCTCGATGGCCCTGCGGTCGATCTCCCGCATCTGGGCGGCGGTATACAGCTTCATCACATCGGCCCCTTTCTATTTCCCAGCATGACGGCGTTCTCCCTCGGCCTACAGTTATTCTATAATATCCGGAGCAGTAATGTCCTTTCCCACCAGGTCAATTATTTTTTTGAATCCATCTCTTTGCTTCATTGTACTGCCCAAGGAAGTAATAACAGCGGTTATATTTTCCTTTCCCACCGTCTCCACAAACCTCCTGATTCCCGGGGGCATCGTTCCAGCCCAGAGGGGAAACACCACAACAATTTTGTCAGCAATATCTGGTTGGGTATAGTCTACCGGCACTGTTTTTCCACTCAGCGCCATCGCCCCGGCCTTAATATAATTCACCGTTCCTCTCCAGTTCCTATGATCGTCGATTATTCTCGCCGCGGTGTGGTAACGGGATGCCAGCTGTTCAGCAATCGCTTTGCTTCTTCCCGTACGTGAAAAATAATATATCTGCACTTCAGTTCCTCCAAAATTTCAATTTATATTTTGTAATTGTAGCACAAACACGGCCCTGATTCAATCGTCTTTCGTGAATTTGCCATAGTTTCCAGCCGTCAGCGTTTTCCCGAAAAGGGAAATAGCATTTCCCCCTTGCATTTCAAGCTTTAATGTGATATAAAAGGGGAAGTGAAATGCGAGGAACGGGAAAATAGCGGGCTTGCGTATCCAAGAGAGGGGCGGTCACCGGCTGAGAGCCGCCTTGGTATGTGCCGCTTGTTCGTCCGGGAGCGGCCCCCGAGAGGGGGACGGTTTGCCTCCGTTAACGGCTTGAGTGCGTGCGGGGAACCGCGCGAATGCGGGTGGTACCGCGGAAGGTTTGCCTTTCGTCCCCAGAGTTGGGGAGGGAGGGCGTTTTTATTTCAGCGGAAAGGATGAAAGCTCATGTGGTGGTTTTTTGACAGCGGCCTGTTCGGGATCTTCTTTGTCCTCATATTTGTGGTCGTCATCTGCGGGTTTATCTATGTCATTGCCTCCGGCGTCCGCCAGTGGAAGAAAAACAATGACTCCCCCCGGCTGACGGTGGAGGCCCAGGTGGTGGCCAAGCGCACCGACGTCACCCACCACAGCGGGACCCACCACAACGGAATGCACAGCGCGGGCCATACCTCCACCTGGCATTACGCCACCTTCCAAGTGGAGAGCGGCGACCGCATGGAATTTTCCGTCGGCGGGTCGGAATACGGAATGCTGGCGGAGGGCGACCGGGGCCGGCTCACCTTTCAGGGCACCCGGTATCTGGGCTTTGAGCGCCTGCGCTGAGGCGCGGGACACACTCTGCCGTAAGGAGGAATCCAATGCGAAATCATCAAATGAATCTGAAGTGGAGCCGGTTCCCCGCCCTGCTGCTGGCGGGCGTCATCAACGCCCTGGGGGTGACCATCTTCCTGTACCCCGTCAACCTGTATGACAGCGGTATCTCCGGCACGTCCATGCTGCTGGCCCAGCTCACCGGGGAGCGGGTGCCCCTGTCCCTGTTTCTGGCGGTGCTCAACGTGCCGCTGTTCCTGTTCGGGCTGCGGCGGCAGGGGAAGGAGTTCACCGTCTACTCCCTATTCACTGTGGCGGTGTACTCGGTGAGCGCCTGGCTCATCACTTATGTGCTTCCCATCGACGTGGCCATCGCCTCCCCCCTGGCGGGACAGGACCTGCTGCTGTGCGCCCTGTTCGGCGGCATTATCTCGGGGCTGGGCAGCGGCCTGACCATCCGGCTGGGGGGCGCCATCGACGGCATCGAGGTCATGGCGGTCATATTCGCCAAACGCCTAGGGTTGACCGTGGGCACCTTCGTGATGATCTACAACGTGGCGCTGTACATCGTGTGCGGCGTGGCGCTGAACAGCTGGATCCTGCCGCTGTACTCCATCGTCACCTACGCCGCCGCCCTGAAGACGGTGGACTTCGTGGTGGAGGGCATCGACCGCTCCAAGGCGGCCGCCATCATCACCAGCCAGCCCAAAAAGGTGTGCGACGCCCTGTCTCAACGCTTCGGCAGCGGCGTTACCTGGATGGAAGCCTGGGGCGGCTACTCCAAAAGCCGGAAGGCCATGGTCTATTTTGTGGTCAACCGCTTTCAGATCAGCCAGATGCGGGATATCGTCCACGAGGCCGACCCCTCCGCCTATATCACCATCAGCGACGTGGCCGATGTCTTCAAGGTGAACCAGGATTTGTGACGGGAGGCGGCCATGGAACACACGCTTGACGAACTGACCCAGGCGAAACGGCAGATTGATTCCACTCTGCATAAGCTGAGGGAAGCCATCGCCACATTGGAGTCAAAGGAAAACCCCAAACGGTACCAATCGCAGCTTACTCTGGCTAAACGGCGGGTGGCGGCGTTTGAACTGGCAAATTCACTCATTGAACGGGAAATAAAGGAGTTATCAGTATGAAAGAACAGTTGGCAAAAATCCGCGCCGAGGCGCTCTCCGCCTTCGAGAGCGTCAAGGACGCCGCCGCTCTGGACGAGCTGCGGGTACGTTATCTGGGCAAGAAAGGCGAGCTGACGGCGGTGCTCAAGCAGATGGGCAAGCTGTCCGCCGAGGAACGACCCGCCATGGGCCAGCTGGCCAACGAGGTCCGCTCCGCTCTGGAGGGCGCCCTAGACGCCGCCACCCAAAAGATGGAGGCCGCCGCCCTGGAGCTGAAGCTAAAGGCGGAGACGGTGGACGTGACCATCCCCGGCAAGCAGGTGCAGGTGGGCCGCCGCCACCCCATGAACACCGCCCTGGATGAGATCAAGGAGATCTTCATCGGCATGGGCTTCACCGTGCTGGACGGCCCCGAGATCGAGCTGGCCGAATTGAACTTCGACCGGCTCAACGCCGAGGAGGGCCACCCCTCCCGGGATTGGTCGGACACCTTCTATTTTGACACGGACGAGCGGGTGATGCTCCGCTCCCAGACCTCCCCCATGCAGGTGCGGGCCATGGACTCCATGGAGCTGCCCATCCGCATCATCGCCCCCGGCCGGGTGTACCGCAAGGACGAGGTGGACGCCACCCACTCCCCCATGTTCCACCAGGTGGAGGGCATGGTCATCGACAGGCACGTCACCATGGCGGATTTAAAGGGCACGCTGAACCTGCTGGCCGAGCAGTTGTTCGGCGCGGGCACCGTCACCCGCTTCCGCCCCCATCACTTCCCCTTCACCGAGCCCTCCTGCGAGATGGACGTGCAGTGCCACAAGTGCGGCGGCGCGGGCTGCCCCACCTGCAAGGGGGAGGGCTGGATTGAGCTTTTGGGCGCGGGGATGATCCACCCCCACGTGCTGGAGATGGCGGGCATCGACCCCGAGGAGTGGTCGGGCTGGGCCTTCGGCATGGGACTGGAGCGCACCGCCATGCGCCGGTTTAAGATCGACGACCTGCGGCTCATTTTTGAGAACGATGTCCGTTTCCTGGAGCAGTTCTAAGGGCGTCCTCGCCGGACAGGCGTTCCTTTTTCTTGTGAGAAAAAGGAACCGAAAAAGAACTTTTAGTTGCGAAACTTCGTTTCGCTTTCACAATATTATTTTAAAGAGGGGTTTTTATATATGAATTTATCCCGAAAGTGGCTCAATGAATTTGTCAAGGTGGACATCCCCGACCGGGAGTTCGCCGAGGCTATGACCTTATCCGGCTCCAAAGTGGAGGGCACCGCCGACCTGGGGGCTGACATCAAGCATGTGGTGGTGGGCAGGATTTTATCCATGGAGCGCCACCCCGACTCCGACCATATGTGGGTTTGTCAGTTGGACGTTGGGAAGGATGAGTCCGTCCAAATCGTCACCGGGGCGTGGAACATCCACGAGGGGGATCTGGTCCCCGTGGCCCTGCACAATTCCACCCTCCCCGGCGGGAAGAAGATCACCAAGGGCAAGCTGCGGGGCGTCATGTCCAACGGCATGCTGTGCTCCCTGTCCGAGCTGGGGCTGGACGAGCGGGATTTCCCCTATGGCGTCATCACCGCCGCCGCTCTGCTGAACGATTACAAGCCCATCGACCCCGCGAAGCCCTCCATCCCCGCCGATATCCAGCCGGGGCACAAGATTTTTGGCCCGGTGGTGGCTGCCAAGGTGCTGGAGTGTATGCCCCTGGGGGATGGCAGCTATCACACCTGTATGGAGGTCAAGGACGGCACTGTCTGTCCCGATATCCACTGCGATAACGTCCATGTGGGCGACATGGTAGCTTATAATGAAAAGACCGACGATATCTGCACCCTGGCCGACCTCCACGCCGAGCAGAGGGAGTTCCCCCACTGCATCCCCGACGGCATTTTTGTGCTCCAGGAGGACTGCAAGCCCGGCGACGACATCAAAGCCGTCACCGGTCAGGACGACCATGTGGTCGAGTTTGAGATCACCCCCAACCGCCCGGACTGCCTGTCCGTCATCGGTCTGGCCCGGGAGGTATCCGCCACCTTCGACACGCCCCTGACCCTCCACGAACCGGTGGTGAAGGGCGGCGCCGACGGCGCGCTCACCGACCTGCTGGACGTGGAGACCCCCGCCGCCGATCTGGTCCCCCGCTACACCGCCCGGATGGTGCGGAATGTGAAGATCGCCCCCTCCCCCAAGTGGATGCGGGAGCGCCTGCGCGCCATGGGAGTGCGGCCCATCAACAACATCGTGGACATCACCAACTACGTCATGCTGGAGTACGGCCAGCCCATGCACGCCTTTGACTACCGCTATGTGAACGGCGGCAAGATCATCGTCCGCCGTGCGGAGGATGGCGAAAAGCTCACCACCTTGGACGGGAAGGAGCACATCCTCAATGCCAACCATCTGGTCATCGCCGACGAGGGGCGGGCTGTGGGCCTTGCGGGCATCATGGGTGGGTTGAACTCTGAGATCGTGGCCGACACCGCCGATGTGGTGTTCGAGTCCGCCTGCTTCGACGGCACCTGCATCCGCAAGGGGGCGCTGGCCCTGGGCATGCGCACCGAGGCGTCGGCAAAATTCGAGAAGGGCCTGGACCCCATGAACACCCTGCCCGCCGTCAACCGGGCCTGCGAACTGGTGGAGCTGCTGGGCGCGGGCGAGGTGGTGGACGGCGTCATTGACATCCTGAACAACGTCCCCCAGCCCTGGACCGTGACCATGGACCCGGAAAAGGTCAACGCCCTGCTGGGCACCGATATTGAGGCGGTGGATATGTACCAGCTGCTGGAGCGGGTAGAGATCCACACCAAGGAGAAAAACTTCCCCAACGGACCCGCCCAGGTGGTTATCCCCTCCTGGCGGGGGGACGTGCGCCGCCTGGCCGACCTGGCCGAGGAGGTGGCCCGGTTCCACGGCTACAATAACATTCCCACCACCCTCATGCGGGGCCAGACCACCCAGGGCGGTTATTCCCCGGTGCAAAAGCTGGAGAACAAGCTGGGAGAGCTGTGCCGCACCTGTGGGTACAGCGAGATCATCACCTACTCCTTCATCAGCCCCGCCGCCTATGATAAGATTTTGTGGGGCAAGGACGACGCCCACCGCAAGTCCTTCAAGATTTTAAACCCCCTGGGGGAGGACACCTCCATCATGCGCACCACCACCCTGCCCTCCATGCTGGAGGTGCTGGGCCGCAACTGGAACAACCGGAACAAGGCCGTCTGGCTGTACGAGCTGGGCCGCATCTACATGCCCAAGACCCCCTCCAAGCCCATGGACGCCGACGATCCCGCCCTGGCCGGTTCCAAGGCAAAGCTGGAGGGCATAGGGCTGGCCGGACTCACGGAGGCGGTGGTGGACGCCGTCAACGAGCTGGGCAGGGACGACGGCCTGGCCATGGAGGCCCAGATTCTCACCCTGGGAGGCTATGGCGGCGGCATGGACTTCTTCACCATGAAGGGGGCCGTCGAGGCCGTCATGAAGGGCATCCGGGCCAAGGACGTCCATTTCGAGGCGTGTACCGAGGACCCGTCCTACCACCCCGGCCGCTGCGCCTATGTGTACAGCGGCACGGACATCGTGGGCGTGTTCGGCCAGATCCATCCCCAGGCCGCCCGCAATTTCGGCGTAGACGGCGAACTGTACTGCGCGGAGCTGTCTTTCGACGAGCTGCTGATCGCTCAGGGGGCGGACCCGGAGTATGCGCCCCTGCCCAAATTCCCCGCCGTCACCCGGGACATCGCCGTGGTGTGCGGCGAGGGCGTCACTGTGGGAGCGCTGGAAACGGCCATCCGCAAGGGAGCCCGCGGCCTGCTGAAAGACGTGGCCCTGTTCGACATCTACCGGGGCAAGGGCATCGGCGAGGGCAAGAAATCCGTGGCCTTCAACCTGACTCTGCGCTCGGACGACCGCTCCCTCACCGGCGAGGAGGCGGACGAGGATGTGAAGTCCATTCTGGAGACGCTGGAAAAGGACTGCGGCGCGGTGCTGCGCTGAGCGTATCGCTTGAAAGGGCGGGGTGGAAACGCCCCGCCCTTTTCTTCTTGTGCTGAGCGGCGGCTTGTGGTATAGTCAAAGCACCTGACAACCGGAAGCGATCTAGGAGGGCCGATATGCTTGATAAAATACCTAATGAAACGGAAATGACCGCTTTAGTTGGAAAATCTCTATACGACGTATGGAATCAGTTATGCGCTTTCATTGATGAACGATATGACATGGATTGTTTGTGGGGAAAAGGCGGCAAGGCCTGGACATACGAATATAAGTACCGCCGGGGCGGCAAAACGCTGTGCGCGTTATACGCCAGAGAAAACCGCGTGGGTTTCCTGGTTGTCTTAGGGAGAGATGAACGGCTCAAATTTGAAGCAGAACGGGAAAATTTCTCAAAAGAAGTTCAAGAGATCTATGACGAAGCGCAGACTTACCACGATGGAAAATGGATCATGTTCGAGCCGGTGGATACCTCTCTATTTGATGATTTTACGAAACTGCTGAGAATCAAAAGAAAGCCAAACAGAAAGTAACACTGCCGTCAAATCACACAACTCCCGGCTGATCGGACCGCTGCCCATCATGGACGGCGGTCTGTCTTGCTTAAATCCCCCAAAAGTGATATACTAAGATATTCACGATTAAAAATGCGAGGTGTCCCCTATGAAGCTCATGGTCATCGACGGCAATTCCATCGTCAACCGGGCCTTTTACGGCGTCAGCCAGAACCTGACCACCCGGGAGGGCCTGCCCACCAACGCCATCTTCGGCTTTTTGAACATCCTGCTCAAGCTGCTGGACGAGGAACAGCCCCAGGGGCTGGCGGTGGCCTTCGACATGCGCGCCCCCACCTTCCGCCACAAAGCCTACGATCAGTACAAGGCCCAACGCAAGGGAATGCCGGAGGAGCTGGCCGTCCAGATGCCCGTGCTCAAGGAAGTGCTGGACGCCATGAACATCCGCCGCTATGAGCTGGAGGGCTGGGAGGCGGACGACCTGCTGGGCACCATGTCCCGGGTGAACGCCGCCCAGGGGGGCGACACCGTCATCGTCACCGGGGACAAGGACTCCCTGCAGCTCATCGACGAGCACACCACCGTGAAGCTGGTCACCACTCGCATGGGCCAGACCACCACCCGGAACGTCACCCCCGAGGACTTCCGGGCCGAGTACGGCTTTGACCCCGTCCACATGATCGACCTGAAGGCGCTGATGGGGGACTCCTCCGACAACTACCCCGGCGTGAAGGGTGTGGGGGAGAAGACCGCCATGGCCCTCATCCAAAAATACCAGTCGGTGGATGCCATCTATGAAAAGCTGCCCGACATCGAGGCCAAGCCCTCCGTTATCAAGAAGCTCACCGAGGGGGAGGCGGACGCCCGGCTGAGCTACGACCTGGCCGTCATCCGCATCGACGCCCCCATGGACTTCCGCCCGGCGGATACGGAGCGAAAGCCCTTCAACGGGCCGGTTTTGTACCAAAAGCTGCTGGAGCTGGAGTTCAGCAAGCTCATCGACAAGCTGAAGCTCACCCCCGGCCCCGCCGGCGCGGACGGGGCGGCGGAGCCAGAGGAGGTTCAGGTCACCGTGATCCCTGTCCTCACCGGGGCAGACTTCGCCGCCGCCCTGCCCAAATGGGAGGGGGCGGGCTGTGTGGCCGTCCTGCCCCTGCCCGATCTGGCGGGGGTGGCGGTGTCCGTCAGCGAGGACGACGGAAAACAGGCGTATCTCTACGACATCCGGGCCGCCTCCTATGAGGGGGACTACCACGCCCTTTTGGCGGCGCTGTTCGGCCCCAGGGTAAAAAAAGCGGCTCACGGCGTCAAGGAGCTGTGCCGTGCCCTGCTGGACGAGGACATCGAGGGGTCGGGCTTCGTGTTTGACACGGAGCTTGCCGCCTACCTGCTGGACCCCACTGCGGGGAGCTACGAAATCCGCAAGCTGGCGATGTCCTATTTCAAAAAGGAAGTGGAACTGAACGCCGCCTACAAGGACGAGACGGCCTTCTCCCTGCTGGACGACGGGCTGAAGGCCCAGACCGCCTGGTACGAGGATGTGGCCTGGATTGAGGCGTTTTATGAGCTTTTCAAGCCAAAGCTGAGGGAATTCGGCTTGATGTCCGTCCTCACCGACATCGAGCTGCCGCTGTGTCCGGTGCTGGCCCGGATGGAGCGGGCCGGCGTTCTGGTGGACGGCCAGGCGCTGACCGATTTCGGCAGACAGCTCCAGCTGGGCATCGACGTGCTCATGGAGAAAATCTACGCTCTGGCCGGGGAGCAGTTCAATATCCTCTCCCCCAAACAGCTGGGGCATATTCTGTTTGACAAGTTGGGCCTGCCTCCGGTGAAAAAAACCAAAACGGGCTACTCCACCAACGTGGACGTGATGGAAAAGCTCCGCCCCAAGCACGAGGTCGTGGGCAAGGTGCTGGACTACCGCCAGCTCACCAAGCTCAACTCCACCTATGTGGAGGGGCTGGGCAAGGTCATCGGCGCCGACGGGCGCATTCACACCAGCTTCCAGAACACCGTCACCGCCACGGGGCGGCTCAGCTCCACCGAGCCGAATCTGCAGAATATTCCTGTACGCACTCCTCTCGGCGCGGAAATGCGGAAAATGTTCGTGGCCCCGGCGGGAAAGGTGCTGGTAGACGCGGACTACTCCCAGATCGAACTGCGCCTGCTGGCCCACATGTCCGGGGACTCCGCCATGATCGACGGCTTCAACAGCGGCGTGGACATCCACACCGTCACCGCCTCTCAGGTGTTCGGGCTGCCCCAAGACCAGGTGCCCCCCGAGCTGCGCCGGGCGGCGAAGGCCGTCAACTTCGGCATCGTCTACGGCATCTCCGCCTACTCTCTGTCCGAGGATATCCACGTGTCGGTGCCCCAGGCCAAGGAGTATATGGAAAAGTATTTCGAGCACTACTCCGGCGTGCGCTCCTACATGACCCGGGTGGTGGAGCGGGGCCGGGAGGACGGCTATGTGTCCACCCTGTACGGCCGCCGCCGCTGGCTTCCGGAGCTGAAGAGTTCCAACTTCAATACCCGCTCATTCGGGGAGCGGGTGGCGCTGAACATGCCCATCCAGGGCACCGCCGCCGACATCATCAAGCTGGCCATGATAAAAGTGGACAGACGTTTGCGTGCTGAAAAGCTGGAGGCCCGCCTGGTGCTCCAGGTCCACGACGAGCTGATCGTGGAGTGCCCCGAACACGAGGCGGAACAGGTCAAAGCTCTGCTCCAGGAGGAGATGGAGGGGGTGGCGGCGCTGTCGGTGCCCCTGGTGGCGGACGCTAAGGCAGGACGCACCTGGGCGGAGGCTCACTGACGGAAGGAGGCGCTCAAAAATGAGCTTATTGGATACCTTCGAACCAGACTCCGAGGAGATATTGAAGCCCCTGGTCCGCCCGGCGGACGGCTGTATCGCGGTAGAGATGGAGTGTGCCTCCGTGATGGCAATGGGGCAGTTCCGGGGGGCGCCTGTCTACCAATTCCTCTACGCCGAGGACAGCTTGGACGGGAACGCCTGGGACGCCCGCACCTGGGGCGCGGTGCCCGTGTCGGACTACGAAAAGTATCTGCGCGTGGCGCTGGAGGCGGCGGTACGCTTATGAGCTTCCGTGTCGTCCCCATGGCCGCCGCCCACCTGCCCGCTGTGGCGGCGCTGGAAAAGGTCTGCTTCCCCGCCGACCCGTGGAGCGAGGCTCTCTTCCAGGAGGCGCTGGACAGCCCCCGGGTACGCGTCCTGCTGGCCCAAGGGGAGAACGGCTCCCTCTTGGGCTATGCCGTGCTGTCCGTCATTCTGGACGAGGGCAATCTGGACAACATCGCCGTGGCTCCCGCCGCCCGGCGGCAGGGGGTGGCCGACGCCCTGCTGTCCGCCTTGATCGGCTTTGGGCGGGAGCACCTGGCCGTGCTCATGCTGGAGGTGCGCTCATCCAACGCCCCCGCCATCGCCCTGTATGAGAAACACGGCTTCGCCGCCGTGGGCCGGCGGAAAAACTACTACGACGCGCCCCGGGAGGACGCGATCTTGATGACATTGACATATTAGGAGAGTTTGAACATGGAACTGAAGCTGTTGAACAAGGAGGAGCTCACCGCCCTCTACCAAGACGAGATCCTGGAGGATTTCCCCCACTCGGAACTGAAGCCCTTAAAGGCCATGCTCCGGCTGATGGATTTGGGCCGGTATGACCCACTGCTCATCACCGAGGGCGGACAGCCGGTGGGCTACGCCCTGATGTGGCTGGCAAAGGACCACTCCGGCGCGCTGCTGGAGTATTTCGGGGTGCTGCGGGGGCTGCGCAACGCCGGGCATGGCACGAAAATTTTAGAGCTGCTGTTCCAGCGCTACGGCCAGCTCTTCGGCGAGGCGGAGGCCCCCTGCTCCCACGACCCCGACATCAACCAGCTGCGCCAGCGCCGCATCGCCTTCTATGAACGCAACGGCTTCCGGGTGCTGGACTACCAGTGCGCCCTGTTCGGGGTGCGCTTCAACTGCCTCTACCGGGGGCCGGAGGGGGATGACCGCAAGGTGGAGGCCCTCCACCGGAGTGTGTACGCGGAGTACTTCTCCCCCGCCCATATGGCGCGGTACATCCAGCTCCCTCTGAGGCCGGACGAGGCCGTCAAGCCCGCCCCGGAGTGGGTGGAGGAGGCGTATCCATGAACGGCTTCCACCGGGACGACCTGTTGTTCTCCCTGTGCGGTCTGAACTGCGGCCTGTGTCCCATGAAGCTGGACGGGTACTGTCCCGGCTGCGGCGGCGGCAAGGGCAATCAATCCTGCGCCATTGCCCGGTGCTCGCTGGAGCAGGGCGGCGTCGCATACTGTTCCCAATGCGCGAAATACCCCTGTGAGCGCTATCGGGCGGACGACCTCTATGACAGCTTTATCACCCACCGAAACCGCAGGCAGGATTTGGAGCGCCTCCAGCGCATCGGTCCGGCCGCTTACCGGGAAGAGCAGCTGGAAAAACAGGTGATCCTGACAAATCTGCTGAACCACTACAACGACGGGCGGCACAAGGGCTTTTACTATGCGGCGGCCAATCTGTTGCCCCTGGAGGACCTGCGGGCCGCGATGGAACAGCTGGCCGCGCTGCCGCCGGATCTATCCGCCAGGGAGCGGGCGGCCCAGGCCGCCAGCCTGTTCCAAGCGCTGGCCGGTCGAAGAGGGTTCGATTTGAAACTGCGCAAAAAACCGCGCAAACCCCATTGAGAGGTGCTTATTTTGAATATCTTAGCCTTTGAATCCTCCTGTGACGAGACCGCCGCCGCCGTGGTGCGGGATGGCCGCACAGTACTGTCCTCCGTCATCGCCTCGTCAGCGGATATGCACGCCGTCTACGGCGGCGTGGTGCCCGAGATCGCCTCCCGCAAGCACGTGGAGGCCATCTCCGGGCTGGCGGACGAGGCCTTGCGGCAGGCGGGTGTCTCCAAGGCGGACATCGACGCCGTGGCGGTAACCTACGCCCCCGGCCTCATCGGCGCCCTGCTGGTGGGGGTGTCCTTCGCCAAGTCCGCCGCCTTTGGGCTGGGGGTGCCGCTGATCCCTGTCCACCATGTCCGGGGACACATTGCCGCCAACTACATCGCCCACCCGGACTTGGAGCCCCCCTTCCTGTGCCTGTGCGTGTCCGGCGGCACCACCGCCCTGGTGGACGTGAAGGATTACACCCATTTTGAAGTCCTGGGCGGCACCCGAGACGACGCGGCGGGCGAGTGCTTCGACAAAACCGCCCGGGTGCTGGGCCTGGGCTATCCCGGCGGCGGACCCATGGACAAAATGGCCCAGGGCGGCAACGATAGAGCATACGTATTCCCACGGGCCCACGTGGCCGACCATCCACTGGATATGTCCTTCTCCGGACTGAAAACGGCGGTGCTCAACACCATCCACAACGCATCCCAGAAGGGGGAGGCGCTGGACCTCCACGACCTGGCAGCCTCCTTCGCCGCCGCTGTGTCCGATTCTCTGGTGCCCCGGGTGATGGAGGCGGACGGCATGACAGGCTACCATAAAATTGCCGTGGCGGGGGGCGTGGCCGCCAATAGCCGCATCCGGGCCGATTTGGAGACCGCCTGCGGTCAGGCCGGCGCCAAGCTGTGGCTCCCTCCCCTAGCCCTGTGCGGCGACAACGCCGCCATGATCGGCAGCCAGGGTTATTACGAGTACCTGGCGGGCCATACCGCAGGATGGGAGCTGAACGCGAAGGCAAGCCTCGACATCTCAAAGGGATAATTTTTTATTATGTAAACCGAAATGCCGCTTTAACATGTGATAAAACTAGGGTTTCAGGTTGTGGATAAATATGTAGAAGCTGTGGAAATCCTTGGGGCGCAACGGGTTGAAGTTGTTGAAAACCTTGTGGAAATTGTGGATAACTCTCCGTATCAGAATTTACACTTCGGCATTATGAAAACCGTTATGCCACCGAAATTCCCCACTATTTCACCCTCTCCCGCATGAAACGGCAGGATTTTATTTTGAGATAATACTATACGTATAGCCCCTTGACGAAATGGGGACAAACATGATAGACTATACCCGCTGTATGACTGACGGAAGTGGAGGACCACATGAAGTACAGCGGCGCGCACGCGCCTGATTGCCGACCGTCTGGGCGCACTGACTGAACCTCGGTGCGCCCAATTTTGTTTTTGGGACGCACCCTCTCAAAACAACACATTAAGGAGGCATCACCGTGAAAACCGACATTGAAATCGCCCAGGGAGCCCAAATGCTGCCCATCGAACAGGTTGCCGCCAACGCCGGTATCGACCAAAACCTGCTGGAGTACTACGGCAGGGTCAAGGCCAAGATCGACATCGGCCCCCTGCGCTCCCAGCCACGGAAGGGCAGGCTGATCCTGGTCACCGCCATCAATCCCACCCCCGCCGGGGAGGGCAAGACCACCACCAGCGTGGGGCTGGCCGACGCGCTGAAAAGGCTGGAGAAAAACGTGCTCCTATGCCTGCGGGAACCCTCCCTGGGTCCGGTGTTCGGGGTGAAGGGAGGCGCGGCCGGGGGCGGCTACGCCCAGGTGGTGCCCATGGAGGACATCAACCTCCACTTCACCGGGGACTTCCACGCCATCGGCGCGGCCAACAACCTGCTGGCGGCCATGCTGGACAACCACATCCAACAGGGCAACGCCCTGGGTATCGACCCGAAAAAGATCACCTGGCGGCGGTGCGTGGACATGAATGACCGGCAGCTGCGAAACATCGTGGACGGCCTGGGGGGCCGGATGCAGGGGGTGCCCCGGGAGGACGGTTTCGACATCACCGTGGCCAGCGAGATCATGGCGGTGCTGTGCCTGGCCACCGACCTAAAGGATTTGAAGCAGCGCCTGGCCCGGATCATCGTTGGCTACACCTATGATGACAAGCCCGTCACCGCCGCCGACCTAAAGGCCCAGGGGGCCATGGCGGCGCTGCTGAAGGACGCCATCAAGCCCAACCTGGTCCAGACCCTGGAAAACACCCCCGCCCTGGTCCACGGCGGCCCCTTCGCCAACATCGCCCACGGGTGCAACTCCGTGGCCGCCACCGACACCGCCCTCAAGCTGGCGGACTACGTGGTCACCGAGGCGGGCTTCGGCGCGGACCTGGGCGCGGAGAAATTTTTGGACATCAAGTGCCGGGCCCTGGGGACCCATCCCGACGCAGTGGTCATCGTGGCCACCGTCCGGGCGCTGAAGCACCACGGGGGCTCCGCCAGAGGGGACCTGGGCAAAGAGGATCTGGAGGCCCTGGAGCGGGGCCTGCCCAACCTGCTGCGCCATGTGGACAACCTCAAAAATACCTTCCACCTGCCCTGTGTGGTGGCCGTCAATGTCTTCCCCACCGACACCGAGGCCGAGCTGAAGCTGGTGGAGCGCAAGTGTAAAGAGCTGGGCGTGAACGTGGCCCTGTCCGAGGTGTGGGCCAAGGGCGGCGAGGGCGGCATTGCGCTGGCGCGGGAAGTGCTGCGGCTGTGCGGCGCACCCCGGCTGGACGAATTCACCTACGCCTACCCGGACAACACCTCCCTCCAGGGCAAGCTGAACGCCATTGTGGGCCGGGTGTACGGCGGTAAGCAGGCCAAGCTGACCCCAAAGGCACAGCAGCAGTGGAAGCGGCTGTTTGACCTGGGCTTCGGGGATCTGCCCGTGTGCGTGGCCAAGACCCAGTATTCCTTCTCCGACGATCCCGCTCTGCTGGGCGCGCCGGAGGGCTTCGACGTCACGGTGCGCGATTTAAAGGTGTGCGCCGGGGCGGGCTTCATCGTGGCCCTCACCGGGGATATCATGACCATGCCGGGGCTGCCCAAGGTGCCCGCCGCGGAGAAGATCGACGTGGACGAGAACGGCGTCATCTCCGGACTGTTTTAAAGGCTCTCCTTTTGGAAAAAAGAGCCGAAAAAGAACTTTTCATTCGCTTCCCCTGAGAACGATTTCGATCAGTGATCCCACGACAACCAACCAAATGCAATATGAAAGGCCCCCGCTGTACGGCGGGGGCCGAATTCTATCTCGCCCGGAACACCATGACGCTGCGCGGGCCAATGGTGAAGCAGTTGCCGTTGACGAACCAGGAATGCTGCTCCTCGTCCCAGGTGTTTACCACGCGCTCCCAGCGCATGGACGCGGGCAGCTGAGGCAGGGCGGCGTTCAGCTCCTCCCAGTAGGCGTTGGAGGCCACGTATACGATCTGGGGGCCCACATTGCGCTCCGCCCCGGCAAACATGACCCCCACATAGTGGTCGTGGGCGCTGAACTGATCCTTCCAGGGGGACACGCCGTGGAAGCTGATATCCGGGAAACCGCAGGCCCCGCCGCTCATATCCGTGCGCACCACCCGGTGCTCTTTGCGGAAGCGAATCATATACTGGAAGAACCGGAACAGGTCCCGGTTTTTCTCCAGCAGGGACCAGTCCAGCCAGGACACCAGGTTATCCTGGCAGTAGGCGTTGTTGTTGCCGAACTGGGTGTTGCCGAACTCATCTCCCGCCAAAAACATGGGAATGCCCCGGGAGCACATCAGCAGGGCAAAGGCGTTGCGCACCATCCGCCGGCGCAGGGCGTTGACGTTCGGGTCGTCCGTCTCCCCCTCCACGCCGCAGTTCCAGCTGTTGTTATCGTTGGCGCCGTCGGTATTGTTCCAGCCGTTGGCCTCGTTGTGCTTGTTATTGTAGGTGTACAGATCGTGGAGCGTAAACCCGTCGTGGCAGGTGAGGAAGTTCACCGATGCGTTCTTCCGGGCGGAGGCGTCATAGATGTCGTGGGACCCGGCCATGCGCAGGGCGGCGGCATGGGCTAAGCCCTTGTCCCCCTTCAGGTAGCGGCGCATATCGTCCCGGTAGCGGCCGTTCCACTCCGCCCAGCGGTTCCAGGCGGGGAAGGTGCCCACCTGGTACAGCCCGCCCGCGTCCCATGCCTCGGCAATGAGCTTCACATTCCCCAGGATGGGGTCAAAGGCCAGCGCCTGCAGCAGCGGCGGGGAAACCATCGGGGTGCCGTTCTCGTCCCGGCCCAGGATGGAGGCCAAATCGAATCGGAACCCGTCCACTCGATAGGTGGTCACCCAGTAGCGCAGGCAGTCCAGGATCATCTGGTGGACAATGGGGTGGTTGCAGTTTAAGGTGTTGCCGCAGCCGGAAAAGTTGTAATAGTGCCCCTCCGGCGTCAGCAGATAGTAGATGTTGTTGTCAAAGCCCTTAAAGGAGAAGAAGGGACCCATCTCATTGCCTTCGGCGGTGTGGTTGAACACCACGTCCAAATATACCTCTATACCCCGCTCGTTGCAGGCCCGGATCAGCCGTTTCAGCTCATTGCCCTCCCGGTTGTACTCGGTGCTGGCGGTATAGCTGGTGTTGGGGGCAAAAAAGCTGACGGTGCTGTAGCCCCAATAGTTGTAGAGCTTCTCCCCGTTGAACTCCCGGTAATCCAGCATCTCGTCGAACTCGAAGATAGGCATCAGCTCGACGGCGTTCACCCCCAGCTCCTGGAGGTAATCCAGCTTCTCCATCAGCCCGGCGAAGGTACCGGGGTGCTTCACACCGGAAGAGGCGTCCTTTGTGAATCCCCGGACATGGAGCTCATAGATGATCAAATCCTCTGTGGGAATCAGGGGCTGGCCCATGTTGCCCCAGTCAAAATCGTCCTTCACCACCCGGGCTTTATAGTGCTGGCCGTGGGGGGTGGTCTCTCCCCAGCGGCTCTGGCCGGTAACGGCTTTGGCGTACGGGTCCAGCAGGTAGCGGCTGCTGTCAAAAATGAGGCCCTTTCCCGGCTCATAAGGTCCGTCCACCCGATAGGCATACTCAAATTTTTCGATATCCAGTTTAAACACGATCATCGAATATACGTTGCCGATGCGGTAGTGCTCGGGAAAAGGCAGCACCGCGAAGGGCTCGTCCTGCTCCCGGCGGAACAGTAGCAGTTCAATTTTGGCGGCCCCGTGGGAGTGAACGGTGAAGTTCACCCCGCCGGGGATTGCGGTGGCTCCGTTGGTGTCATAGAATCCGGGACGGACCTCGAACCCGGCAATTTCGTCCAGAGGCACCAGATGGATGGACCGGGGCAGGACCACACCGGGTTCCGGCTTGGGGACGGGAGCGCGTTTACCGTTCATAGCACGATCTTCCTTCCTTGCCGCGCCGCTGGGCGCGGATGACGTTTCCGCTCTGTTCCCAGAGCCAGGTGACCTTATCGGCTTGATAGAAGCCCTTCCGGGCGGGGGCCTCGTCGGGCGCTCCCACCGAGATCAGCGCCGTGGGGATGGCCTTGGCGCCCAGCACGGCTTGGATGGCCTTCGCCCGATCCATGGCGGGATAGCAGCCGCACCAGCAGGTGCCGTAGCCCAGCGCCGCCGCCTGAAGCAGCAGGTTTTCAATGGCCGCGCCGCAGTCCAAGGGCCAGAAGTCCACCCCCATATCCGCCTGAGCTTCCGGCTGAGCGCACACCACGATGGCCAGCGACGCGGTATCCAGCATAGCGGAGTAGGGGTGGGCGGCGCGAATCCTCGCCTTGATTTCGGGGTCCTCCACCACAAAGAATTCCCAAGGGCGGGTGTTGCGGGCGCTGGGCGCCATCATGGCCGCCTCCAGCATGGTCTCCACGTCCGCCCTGGGAATGGAGACGCCGGGCTTAAATTTGCGGATGCTCCGCCGCGCACGGATGGTCTGGGTACAGTCCATTTCAAAAAACCTCCTAAAATCATATGATTTCCTGGGAATAAAAAACCGGGCGGGCACACGCCCGCCCGGTTTGATAAAGGTTCCCAGGTTTAGAAATATTTCTTCACGCCATCGCTGGCCTTGGAGGCGTCCTCGCTGATGGAGATGGTGTACTTGATGCCGCTCTTCTGGGAGAAGGCCTCCAGCCAGTCCAGGAAGGGCTCCACATCCTCGTTGCCCACGGTGGGCACCAGCTTGTTCAGGCTCTCGATGAATACGTGGGTGATATCGTAATTGCTGGCGTACAGGCCGTACAGGAAGCCCCGCAGGGTGTCGTAGTTGGGGATACTGTAGTCGGAGGTGTCCACCAGGCGGATCTTATAGTTGATTTTATAGTTCAGCTTGGAATTGTGGGCGATGGCAACCACGTTGCCGTGCTCGGTATCCACTGCTGTGTTGATGAGGTCGATCATCTGCTTGGTCTTTCCGGTGCCCTTCAGGCCCATGATAACCTTGACCATTTTGACCACTCCTTAACTTGAGTATTGGGGGGAGTCCCCCTTTGATATCTCTATGTTACCATCTTTCCGGGAAAATTTCAATACAGGAAAATGAAGTTCACGAAAAATTAGGAAATCCCCTGTGTCAGCCCATCCCCTCGATGGCGAAATGGGCGGCCATCTGCCCCTGGCCCACCGCCTTGGCCAGCTGGAGGGGCTGTCCGGTGCAGTCCCCGGCGGCGTACACCCCCGGCAGGCTGGTGGCCATGCGGCCGTCCACCTTGATATAGCCCCCCTCCGTCTCCAGCCCCGGGGCCAGCTGGGCGGGGGCGATGGAGGCGCGCAGCAAAAACACCCCGTCGCAGGGGGTCTCCTCCCCTTTCGCGTCCCGCACGCCGGTGACGGCGCTCTCCCCCAGGATGGACAGCCCCGCCAGCCGCTTCACCGTGACTTGGCAGCCGATGGAGCGCAGAAACTCCACCTCTTCCTCGAAGTTGGGGGCGTCCCCGGCACAAACCACGGACTTATTGCGGTAAAACATCCCGTCACAGGTGGCGCAATAGCTGACGCCCCGGCCCAGAAACTCGTTCTCCCCCCTCAGCGGCGCGGCCCGGGCAACCCCCAGGGCCAGGATCGCGGCTCCGCCCTCCACCACGTCGCTGCCTACCGACACCATAACGGATTCTCCCATGGGCATGACGGACAGCACCCTGCCCTGTTTGAACTCCACCCCCAGGTCCCTGGCCTGCGCCATCAGGCCCTCCACCAGCTCCCGCCCGGTGACGCCGGGCAGGCCGGGGTAGTTGGCCATGGCCGGGGCCTTGCTCAAGGGAGAGGCCAAGGGGTCGTTGGATATGACCAGCGCGGACTTATTCCTTGCCCGGGCGTGGATGGCGGCGGTGAGTCCGGCGGGGCCTCCGCCCACAATCAGAAGGTCGTATTTCATAAAGGATTATCCTCCAAAACTGATTTCTTTGCTTTCAGTATAACAGTATTCCCGGAAGCTGACAATATACTTGCAAAGCGATCTGTCATAAAGTATACTGATTTTATCTTTTTGGAAGGAGGCGGTCCCATGAAGCGCATCCTGCTGCTCACCACCGGCGGCACCATCGCCTCCCGGCTCACCGACGAGGGGCTGGCCCCCGGCCTGGACGGCGCGGCGCTGTCCCACTACCTGGGCGGCCTGCCCGACAGCTACGACATGACCGTCCGGGACATCCTTCACCTGGACTCGTCCAATATCCAGCCGGAGGAGTGGAAGCTCATCGCCCGCCACGTCTTTGAGGCCCGAAATGAGTTCGACGGCATCGTGGTCTCCCACGGCACCGACACCATGGCCTATACCGCATCCGTGCTCAGCTACATGGTGCGGAATATCCCCGTCCCGGTGGTACTCACCGGGGCCCAGCTGCCCATCGAGCACCCCCTCACCGACGGGCTGGACAACCTGCGCACCGCCTTCGCCATGGCCGCGTCAGGCCATCCGGGGGTGTTTCTGGCTTTTGACCGGCGGGTCATGCTGGGCTGTCGGGCCGTCAAGACCCACACCACCGCCTTTGGGGCCTTCGACAGCGTGAACTGGCCCCTGGTGGCCGAGGTCAACGGCGCGGGGCTCACCATCCGGGAGGAGGCCATCCCGCCCGCCGACGGCCCCTGTGTGCTGCGGGATAAGCTGTGCGAGGCGGTGTTCCTCATCAAGCTGACCCCCGGACTGGACCCGGAGATCTTCGATCTGCTGCTGTCGATGCACTACCGGGGGGTGGTCATTGAGGCCTTCGGCGCGGGCGGACTTCATTTCATCCGCCGCAACCTGATCGAAAAGCTCCACACCGCCGCCCAGGCCGGGATGGCGGTGGTGGTGTGCAGCCAGTGCCTGTATGAGAGCAGCAACTTCTCCCTCTACCAAGCGGGGAAAAAGGCGCTGGCCGAGGGCGTGATCCAAGGTTACGACATGACCACCGAAGCCGCCGTCACCAAGCTGATGTGGGCGCTGGGGCAGACAGAGGATTTGGACCAGGTGCGCGCTCTGTTCGCCCAAAGCCTGTGCGGAGAGCGCGGCCTATAGCGGATGCATAACGCAAAACCGCCGCTGAAAAGCGGCGGTTTTGTCTATTCGATCCCCAGATCCTTGTTGATGTGCTCCCGGAGCGCGTCAAAGGACTCCACGCTCAGATCGTGCTCAATGCGGCAGGCATCCTCGGCGGCCACCTTCTCGTCCACCCCCAGGTGGATCAGCCACTTGGTCAGCAGCAGGTGGCGCTCATAGATTCGCCTGGCGATCTCCAGCCCGTCGTCGGTGAGGGTGAGGAATCCCCCCTGGTCCATGACCACAAAGCCCCCCTCCCGGAGCAGGCTCATGGCCCGGCTGACGCTGGGCTTGGAAAAGCTCAAATGCTGGGCCACATCGATGGAGCGCACCGGCCCCTTCTCCCCCAGGGCCAGGATGGCTTCCAGATAATTTTCAGCGGATTCGTGGATATTCATTGATTCACTCCTGATCTGTGGTTTGCCCATGCTTACTAAGCTCAATATACCACAATTTTCCGGCCTTGGCAACCCATTTTTCTCACAGGACGGCGCGGAGGAACTCCAAATCCTCCCGGGTGGTGGACCAGCTGGTGCAGAAACGGACCACTGTGTGATGGGCGTCACACTTCTCCCAGAAGCTGAAGGACACCTGCTTTTTCAGCTCCTCCACCTTGGCGTCGTCCAGGATGACGAACTGCTGGTTGGTGGGGGACTCCAGATAAAACTCGATCCCCTTTTCGTGGAGCACGGCCCTCAGCTCCTGGGCCATCTCCATGGCGTGGCGGCTGAGCTCGAAGTACAGGCTGTCGGTGAACAGCGCGTCGAACTGCACCCCCAGCAGCCTGCCCTTGGCCAGCAGCGCCCCGCGCTTTTTGATGGCGTTAACGAAGTGGGCAGGCCGGTTGTTTCTGGTGAACACCACCGCCTCCCCGCACAGCGCCCCCACCTTGGTGCCGCCGATGTAGAACACGTCGCACGTACGGGCGATGTCCTCCAGGGTTACGTCGGTCTCCCCGCTCATCAGGCCGTAGCCCAGCCGGGCCCCGTCCAGAAACAGAGGCATGTCGTATTCCCGGCACACCTTTGCCAAGGCCTCCAGCTCCGCCTTGGTGTAGAGGGTGCCGAACTCCGTGGGGTGGGAGATGTACACCATCCCCGGAAACACCATGTGCTCGTGGTTTTCGTCGCCGTAGAAGCTTTGGACAAACTCCCTCAGCGTGTCCGCGCACAGCTTGCCGCCGGCCTGGGGCAGCTCCAGCACCTTGTGCCCGGCGTGCTCAATGGCCCCGGCCTCATGGGTGCTGACGTGGCCGGTCTTGGCCGCCACCACCCCCTGGTGGTCCCCCAGCAGGGTGGAGATGACGATCTGATTGGTCTGGGTGCCGCCGGTGAGAAATTCCACCTGGGCCTGGGGGCAGCCGCAGGCCGCCCGGATCTTTTCCTTGGCGCGGGCGCAGTAGAGGTCCTCGCCGTAGCCGGGAAGGGGCTCCAGGTTGGTTTCCATCAGCCGCTTCAGCACCTGGGGATGCGCCCCCGCAATATAATCGCTGGCAAATGAGATCATGGTCTCGCCTACTTTCTCTTGTTCATTGGAGCGTATATTATAGCACAGTTCGTATGGAAAGGAAATACCGTCTTTTTCCGCCGACTTCCCTGCATTTTTTGCGCAGGGCCTTGCCAGCAGAGCAAAAAGGCGATAAAATGACCCTGGAATATGGGGCGGCGCTCACCGCCTGTCAGGAGATGGATATGACATGATAGATGTGAAGATCTGGAATCAGGAGAGTACCGACTGGCGGTTTGTCATGGAGCGCGGCGGGGACTGCGCCCCCCTGACCCTGCGGGCGGTGGGGCCGGACCACGCCCTGGTGGTAAACCTGGGAAAGGATGCCACGGCGGAGACCGCCCGCCGGGGCGCCGCCAAGGCGGTGAAGGCCGTCCGGGAGCTGGGGGCCCAGTCCCTGCTGCTGGACGTGACCGGGATCAAGCGGGCGCTGGGCGCGGACGGCCTGGCCGCCGCGGTCCAGGGCGCAGAGCTGGCCTGCTACCGCCAGGAGAGCTGGAAGGAACAGGAGGACAAGCCCTTCACCCTCTACGTCGCCGGGACCGAGGGCATGGACGCCGAAGCTGTCCTCAGGGAGACGGACGCGGTGACCCGCGCCGTGTGCTTCGCCCGGGACCTGACCAACCGGCCGGTGAATATGCTCTCCCCAGAGCGCATGGCCCAGGCCATGAAGGACGCGGCGGAGCGGGCGGGCGTCGAGGTCCAAATTCTGGACGAGAACCAGACCCGCGCCCTGGGCATGGGGGCCTTCCACGCCGTGGGGGACAGCGCCGCCCATCCGCCCCGGCTCATCGTGCTGCGCTGGAAGGGCGGAAAAGAGGGGACCGCCCCCATCGCCCTGGTGGGCAAGGGCGTGTGCTTCGACACCGGCGGCTACAACATCAAGACCGGGCCGGGGCTGAAGGTGATGCGCTCCGATATGGCGGGGGCTGCGGCGGCGTGCGGCGCGGTGCTGGCGCTGGCGGAAAACCGGGTGCCGGTGAACGTGACGGCGGTGATCCCGGCGGTGGAGAACCGCATCTCCCCGGAGAGCATGGTGCCCGGCGACATCATCACTTCCATGTCCAGAAAAACGATTCAGATCAACAACACCGACGCGGAGGGCCGGCTCATCCTGGCCGACGCCGTCACCTACGCCATCGAGAAGGAACACGCCGCCCAGGTGGTGGACATCGCCACCCTGACGGGGGCCTGCGTCAACGCCTTGGGCCATCTGACCGCCGGGCTGGTATCCAACAACGACGCTCTGTGCAATGCCCTGCTGGACGCCGCCGGGCGCGCCGGGGAGCAGTATTGGCGCTTCCCCACCTTCCCCGAGTACAAGAAGATGATTGAGAGCCCGGTGGCCGACCTGTGCAACCAGTCCAGCGACGGCTGCGGCGCCATCACCGCGGGGCTGTTTATAGGCGCCTTCGCCGGGGACACCCCCTGGATCCACATGGACATCGCGGGCACCTCCTGGGTGGACCGGCCCCGCCGGGAGTACCAATCCGCCGGGGCCACCGGCGCGGGGGTGACCACCCTGTATCAGCTGTGCGCGGGCATGGCGGAGCGCTGAGGCATACATAGCAAAGGAGAGCCGCTTTGAAAATTCTCATCATCGAGGACGACAGGCCCCTGGCCGACTCCCTCCGGGCGCTGCTGGAGGACCGGGGGTATCAGGTGGAAAACGCCTATGACGGCGAGACGGGGGTGCAGTACGCCCTTCTGGGGGTGTACGACCTCATCATTCTGGACGTGATGCTGCCGGTGCTGGACGGC
>CATLHC010000028.1 GCA_949948775.1 uncultured Oscillospiraceae bacterium | reverse complement strand
AAGGCGTGGACTGCCTGGTCATCGGCTTTGACACTGAGCTGACCTTTCAAAAGTTGGAGGACGCCTGCATTCTATTGGGCCGCGGCGTGGATTTTATCGCCGCCAACCCGGACTGGGTATGCCCCACCTGGTATGGCTCGGTGCCCGACTGCGGCAGCGTGTGCGAGATGCTGTTCCGGGCCACGGGACGCAGGCCCAGGGTCATCGGCAAGCCCCAGCCGGCCATGGCCCGCCTGGCCATGGAGCGGGCGGGCATTTCCCCGGAAAAGACGGTGATGGTTGGGGACAGGCTGTACACCGACATCGCCGCCGGGGCCGCCGCGGGCGTCGACACTGCCTTCGTCCTGTCCGGCGAGGGGACGCCGGCCGATTTGGAGCGCAGCGAGGTAAAGCCCACCTGGGTGTTTGAGAACCTCGCCGCCCTCCACCGCGCGTGGGAAGGAGAGCGGGGCTGAAGCAAAGTGTCAATGGGGCAAAAACCGCCCAAGGGCGCACGACATGGGAAAGAGAGTGGAACGCGATGAACGAGCTGAAGCTGAACAACAAACGCACGATCCTGGTGGGGCTGGCCTTCTTGTCCATCTGCTCCTTTTGGCAGATGTATGACAATCTGGTTCCGCTGATCCTCCGGGGGACCTTTCATCTGGACGAGGCCTATACGGGAGCCATTATGGCGTCGGACAATATTTTGGCGCTGTTTCTGCTGCCGTTTTTCGGGGGGCTGTCCGACCGCACCAGCAGCAGGCTGGGGCGGCGCACCCCCTATATCCTGGCGGGTACCGCCGGAGCGGTGATTTTGATGAACCTGCTGCCCGTTTTGGACAACAGCTACTCCCGTCAGGCGGCGCCCTTCAAGCTGGCGAGCTTCATCATCGTGCTGGGCCTGCTGCTCATTGCCATGGGCACCTACCGCTCTCCCGCGGTGGCCCTCATGCCGGACGTCACGCCCAAGCCCCTGCGCTCCAAGGGCAACGCCGTCATCAACCTGATGGGGGCGGTGGGCGGCGTGCTCTACCTGGGTATCAGCGTGCTGCTGTACCCGGCGGAGGTAACGCGGGGTCAGGTTCACGTGAACTACCAGCCGCTTTTTATCATCGTGTCCGCCATCATGGCGCTGTCGGTAGCGGTGCTTCTGATCACCATCCGGGAGCCAAAGCTGGCGGAGGAGAACCAGGCGCTGGAAAAAGCGCATCCTGAGTGGAACTTGGCCAAGGACGACGGCAGCGGCGAAGAGGTGCTGCCCAGACCGGTGAAAAAGAGCCTGGCCTTCCTGCTGGCCTCCATCGCCCTGTGGTACGCGGGGTATAACGGCGTCACCACCTGGTTTTCCACCTATGTGGATGAGGTGATGGGGGAGGGCATCGGCGGCACCAATACCTGCCTGATGGTGGCCACGGTGGGAGCGATCATCTCCTATCTTCCCATTGGCGTGGCGGCCTCCAAATTTGGCCGGAAGCGGACCATCCAGGCGGGGGTTGTTCTGCTGGCGGCCTGCTTTGCTTTGGGGTTTTTCATGACCCGCAGCGCCCACACCATCACCCCGCCCATGTATATGGTGTTTGCTCTGGTGGGGCTGGCCTGGGCGGCCATCAATGTCAACTCACTGCCCATGGTGGTAGAGATGTGCAGGGGGTCGGATGTAGGCAAGTTCACCGGCTATTACTATACCGCGTCCATGACGGCCCAGGTGATTACGCCGGTGCTGGCGGGTATGCTGATGCGGGACATCAGCTATCAGATCCTGTTTCCCTATGCGGCGTTCTTTGTGGCCATGAGCTTTGTCACCATGCTGTTTGTCCGCCACGGCGACAGCAGGGCGGAGGTCAAAACAGGGCTGGACGCTTTTGAGGATATGGATGACTGACGCGGACGGGGAAAGGAGCTATACGGATGAAAGCGATCATAAAAGCGGCCATGGGCTGCTTGGGAGCGGCGGGAGTCTGGTGCCTGCTGCTCCATCCCCGGCGGAACCAGCCGGGGTGGGAGGCGCTGGAGGGCGTCCGGTTTGCCCACCGGGGGCTTCATGATATGGAGAGAGGCATCCCGGAAAACTCCATGGCCGCTTTTCGGCGGGCCGTCGGCCACGGCTTCGGCGCTGAACTGGACGTACACCTCATGGCGGATGGGGAGCTGGCGGTGGTTCACGACAGCTGCCTGAAGCGGGTGTGCGGCATGGAGCTGTGCATTGAGGATTTGACCGCCGCCGATTTAAAAAACTGCCCCTTGATGGGAACTGAGGAGCGTATCCCTCTGTTTCGAGAGGTCTTGGCGCTGTTTGAGGGCAAAACGCCCCTGATCATTGAGCTGAAGGCGGAACGGGGCAATTCTGCGGCCCTCACCGACGCGGTGATGGCCGCGCTGGAGGGATGGAACGGTACATATTGCGTGGAATCTTTTCATCCGGCGGCGGTGCTGCGGCTGAAAGAGAAGTACCCGCACGTTCTGCGGGGCCAGCTGAGCCAGAATTTCCTGCGGAGCAGCGAGGTGGGCAATTTATCGCTGCCGGTGCGGTTTGTACTGACCAATCTGCTGACCACCGCTGTCACGCAGCCGGACTTTATCGCCTACAATTGGCAAGACCGGGGCAATGTGAGCCTGAGGCTGATGAAGGCTCTGTACGGCGTCCACGAGGTGGATTGGACCGTCCGGGACCGCAAGACCATGGAGGCCTTGCAGGAGGCGGGTGTGATCTCTATTTTTGAGGGATTTATGCCCTGAGCCGCACACACGCGGCGGTTGCGCAGGGAAGTGGAATACGGGGGGGAAGAGACCATGATGATCTTTTTTTTGGTGAGTTTTTTTGCCAGCGTCGTGGGCGCCATCTGCGGCATTGGCGGCGGCGTGGTCATCAAGCCAGTGCTGGATATGCTGGGGCTGGAGACGGTGACCACCATCAGCTTTTTGTCCGGGTGCACGGTTTTGTCCATGAGCTGCTATTCCGTCGCCCGTTCGCTGGCCAAGGGGGACAGCGAGGTGGATGTGCGCACCGGTACGCCTTTGGCCGTCGGCGCGGCCTTTGGCGGGCTGGCGGGCAAGCAGCTGTTTGACCTGGTGAAGTCCTGGTTTGACAACCAGGGGGCGGTGGGCGCCGTACAGGCGGGCTGCCTAGGCGTCATCACGCTGGGAACGCTGGTATATACATGGAACAAAAACCGCATCGCTACCCACAAGGTCTCAGCTCCGGCGGTGTGCGTGGTCATTGGACTGATGCTGGGCGTCATGTCCAGCTTCCTGGGAATCGGCGGCGGGCCGATCAACCTGGTGGTGCTGTACTTTTTCTTCAGCATGGACACCAAGACCGCCGCCTCCAACAGCCTGTACATCATTTTATTCAGCCAGCTGGCCAGTCTGCTCACCACGCTGTTTACGCACACCGTGCCACCCTTCCATTGGCCGGTGCTGCTGGTGATGGTGGGCGGCGGCGTGGGCGGCGGCGTGGTGGGCCGCATGCTGAACAAAAGGATGGACAACAAGCTGGTGGAGCGGCTGTTCATCGGCCTGATGGGGCTGATTGTGGTTATTTGCGTATATAATGTGTGGCGGGGGATCAGCGGCTGAATCCCTTGGCCGGTGCGGCTCCATGTTGGAATTTCTGATGAAAAACGCCCCGGAAGCACTGCTTCCGGGGCGCTGCTTTAATGCTCGCATTTCCAGAAAAATACGCTGTAGGGCGGCAACTCGCTGCCGCCGCCGAAATCGTGTTCCTCTCCGGTGATGAGGTCCACGGCCCGGCCGCAGCCCGCGTCAAAATGGGCGACGTAGGGTTCGCTGTCGGCATTCACCGCCACCAGCACCCGTTCGCTGTCCGTCCGGCGCTGGAAAATAGTCTGCTTGTTGGTGAGCACCAAGTCCTTGAAATCTCCGAAGCACAGCGCCTCGCTGTCCCGGTGGGCCCTTGCCATGGCGGCGATGGTGTCGGTGAGCCCGGTCCACTGGGGCTGGTCGAAGCTGGGCCGGAGGGCATCGTCCCCATGGGACTTCTCCCCCTTGACGCCCCACTCGCTTCCGTAGTACACGCAGGGAATGCCGGGCATGCCGAACAAAATACCGTACATCAGGGGCAGGTGGGCGGGATTCTGCAAAATGGAGGCCGCCCGGGTCACATCGTGGTTGTCGGCGAAACACAGCAGGTGTTTGCCCTTATACAGCGTCCACTGCTCCGGGCCGTATTGCCGCTTGAGGGAGTGGACGATCTCGAACAAGTTCATGGAGTTCAGGGCGGAGTACAGCCCCTTGTAGCACTCGTAGTTGGTGCAGGAGTGGAGCATCTCGCTGTTGACCCACTGGTTGTAGTCGCCGTGGAGGGTCTCGCCCACCAGGAAGAAGTCCGGCTTGAGGCCGTCGCAGAAGGCGCGCAGGCGGCGCAGGAAATCCTTGTCCAGACAGTAGGCCACGTCCAGCCGCAGCCCGTCGATGTCAAATTGGTCCACCCAGAACTTCACGGTGTCCAGCAGGTAGTCCACCACCGCGGGGTTGCGCAGGTTCAGCTTTACCAGCTCGAAATGGCCCTCCCAGCCCTCGTACCAGAAGCCGTCGTTGTAGTGGGAGTTGCCGTCAAAGCTGATGTGGAACCAGTCCTTATAGGGGGAGTCCCATTTTTTCTCCTGGACGTCTTGGAAGGCCCAAAAGCCCCGGCCCACATGGTTGAACACCCCGTCCAGCACCACCTTGATCCCGTGCTTGTGGAGGGTTTTGCACACCTTGGCGAAATCCTTGTTGGTGCCCAGGCGGCAGTCGATTTTCCGGTAGTCCCGGGTGTCGTAGCCGTGGCGGTCGCTCTCAAAGATGGGGGAGAGGTACAGCGCATTTATCCCCATCTTCTCCATATGGCCGGCCCAATCACTGATTTTGCCGATGCGGCTGGCCTGGACGCCGTCGTTTTCCCTGGGAGCCCCGCAGAAGCCCAGGGGATAGATCTGATAGAATACACTTTGCTCCGCCCACATGGGCGTCACTTCCTTTCTGTGAGGAATACTTCATAGCCGAAAAGATCGCGGCATTCAGTATAGCAGGAAATGACGGAAAAAGCAAGCTAACGCTGCCGGCAGCCCATACGGCCGAGCAGTGAGCGCATCTGACCCACTTCCTGCCGCTGCTGGACGACAATGGAGCGCAGAATGGGGACAAGTTCGGTGCATATGTCATATTTCAGGGCGTTTTCCGCCATACGGATGGCTCCCTGGTGATGGGGGATCATCTCCCGCATATAGATGGCGGCCAAAGCGTTGCTCTCCGGGGCGGAACCCATGCCGGCGTACATCTCCCGGTGAATCAAATCCATCCGCCGCTGATACAGCCGAAGATCGACCTGAGGGTTGGTGAGCTGGCTGCAGGCGGCCAGGGCGTCTTCCATCTGGCCGATGCCCTTGGTCTGCCGGTCGATGATACGCTGAGCCAGACGCCGCAGATTGCTGTTTTCGGTGAAGCGAAGAATATTGCCGGACATCTGGATGGCCGCCCGATGATGAGGCACCATCTGAACAATGAAGTTGTGAGAGATGCTCTGGTTGAGACAGGCGGTGGTCATGCCTTGAATCATCTCGTCTAAGATCTGGTAAAAGCAGCATAAGTAGGTTTTTGAGTCTTCGCTGAGCAGGCAGGTGTTTTTCATGGCTTTGCCCTCCTTTGCCCCCATTCTATGAGGGAAATGCCGGACGGGTTCAAAAAAGCGGCGGTCCATGAACCGCCGACTCTTTCTCAGGACTGGTGCTTTCCAATGTCAAAGGTGTGCAGCCAGTCCGACTTCAGCAGGAAAAGCAGAAACACCACTGAGCTGAGCGACCAGGTCAGCGGATAGGCCCAGGAGATGGTCTGAAACACGGGGAAGGCCCGCACCGCCAGGGTGACGTAAGTCACTCGGACGCAGCACCAGAAGGCCAGCATGGTGGCCATGGGCACGAAGGAGCGGCCGCATCCCCGCAGCACCCCGGCGGCGCAGTGGGAGAAGGCCAGCAGGAAGAAAAAGGGGGCCACCACCCGGGCATGGATGACGCCGAACCGGATGGCCTCCGGCTCGCTGACGAAAACGCGAAGGGCCGGGGATGCGGTGAAGAGGAGCGCCACGCCCACCAGCTCCGCCAGTGCCATGCCGGACAAGATGCCGAAGGCCGCCCCCCTTTTGGCTCGGTCGTACTGCCGCGCTCCCAGGTTTTGACTGATGAAGGTGGGCATGGCCATAGACAGGCTGGATATGGGCAGAAACACCACACCCTCGATTTTGACATAGGCCCCAAGGCCGGACATGGCATATTGGCCGAAGGCGTTGATACTGCTCTGCACCGCGATATTGCCCACACTGATGACGGCGTTCTGCACCCCGGTGGGCAGGCCCTGGCGGAGCACCTGGAGGAGAATACCGGGATAGAGCCGCAGCTTGCGGAAATCAAGCCGGGTATAGTCCTTCAACCGGCACATCCGCCACAGGCACAACAGGAAGCTGAAGCCCTGGGTGAGCACCGTGGCGGCGGCGGCCCCGGCCACCCCCCACTGGAACACCGCCACGAACAAAAGGTCCAGCCCTATGTTCAGCACGGAGGACACCATGAGGTAGTACAGCGGGTGGAGGCTGTCCCCCAGGGACTGCATGATGGCCATGCAGATATTGTAGAGAATGACGGTGAAGACTCCGCCGAAGTAGATGCGGAAATAGGTCAGCGAGTGGGGCAGCACCGCCTCCGGGGTGTTCATGAGCACCAGCATCCGGGGTACCAGCAGCAGGCCCACGGCGGTGGACAGCACCGAGGCGATGACGCCGAACAGGAAATTGGTGTGGATGGCCCGGACCACGTTGTTCTCGTCCCCCGCGCCGTAATACCGGGAGATGACCACCCCGCCGCCCACGGCGGTGCCGCTGAAAAAGCCGATGATGAGGAAGGTGAGACTCCCTCCGGAGCTGACGGCGGCAAAGGCCTCGTTGGAGGCAAAATTGCCCAGCACCCAGGCGTCGGCCAGATTGTAGAGCTGCTGGAGCAGCTGCCCGAAGAACAGGGGCAGGGCGAAGGACAGAACACGCTGGGCCACCGGCCCCTCGGTGAGCGGCGCACTCTGAGCAGCCCGCCCTTTGAAGATAGACATAGTATCCATTCCTCGATTCGCGGCAAATTTTTATGTAAGGGCAAGCATATCACCGGGACGCAGCGCCGTCAAGGGGGTGGGGGAAAAAGGTGAAAAAAGCCCTCTCCCGGAGGGCCGGGGGAGGGTGGAGGCTCATTTCACGATTTTATAGTAGGTCCGGGCGGTGAGCAGGTACACCAGGGCGTACACCGTCAGGAAGGCCGCCAGGGTTCCGGCGGTGCACAGCGCCACCGTCGTTCCATTGCGCACCCCGAACATGGTGAGCATCCGCTCCACCAGATTGAAGTCGAAGAGAATGTGGACCGCCGCCACCGCGATGGGCAGGCCGAACACCAGCAGCACCTGGCCGCGGATGGAGGACTTCACCTGCCGCTGGCTCAGGCCCACCTTGCGCATGATCTCAAACCGGCCCTGGTCCTCATAGCCCTCGGACACCTGCTTGTAGTAGATAATGAGCACCGTGGCCATGAGGAAAATGACCCCCAGGATGACGCCCAGGAACAGGAAGCCACCCGCCATGGCGTAGCCGTCCACCGCCATCTCGGCCCGGCTGTCCACCCGCCAGTAGTCCCAGGAGCCGGTGCCGTCGAAAAAGCCCTCGTTGATGGAGGCGTCCGACCAGGCGTCCACCAGGGCCAATTCCTCTTCATTGGTGCAGTCCAAATTCACCAGCAGGGTGGTGACTAGGTCGGCGGCGTAGTTGTCCAGCGCGGCGCTCTGGAGGGTCCAGAACTCCATGATCTGCGCGGAATCGGACAGCAAAAGGCACAGGGTTTCGCTCATGTCAAAGGTGGTGTCGAAGTGGGTGATAACCGGAAGGGAACCGGTCACGGTGAGGGTTTTCGGCGCGCCGATCTCGCTGCCCCCGCTGATCCCCTGGATGGTGAGCTCAGGGCCAAAGCCGGGGGGCAGCTGGCCGCACACCGTCGTCTCCCCTGGCCGGAGCGCCGGGGCGGCGTTTCCCGTCAGCTCGGCGTAGTCCTGGGCGGTGAGGAGGTAGACGGCCCTGCGGTCGTTGTTTGCTCCCTGACCGCCTACCTCCAGGCGGCGGGTATCTGGGTTGGCCAGGGCGTTGAAGTGGAGGAAATCCACCGAGCGCAGGCTGGTGATCGGAACGTTCTGATCCGCCGCGAACCGCCGAACCAGGCCCTCGGCCTCCTCCCGGTTCAGCGTCTGGCCATAAGCGGGATCGTAGTGGACGGTCATATTGAGGCTGGCGGGGTACTGGGCGGCGATGATCTCCCCCTGCCCCAGGTAGAGGGCCAGGGTGCCCGAGATCATCACCATCACCATGGTGGACAAAATGCAGATGTTGGCCAGCCCCACGGCGTTGCGCTTCATGCGGTAGAGCATCCCGGACACGCCGATGAAGTGGCCGGTCTGGTAGTAGAAGCCCTTGTTTTTCCGCAGCAGCTTCAGCAGGGCGATGCTCCCGGCGGTGAACAGGCAGTAGGTGCCGATGATGACCAGGATCACCGCCAGGAAGTAGAAGGCCATGGCCAGGGCAGGGTCCTTGGTGGTGACGGCGATGAAATAGCCCGCCCCCAGGGAAATTACCCCGATGACGGCCATCAGCCAGCGGGTTTTTGGCTCCTTCTCGCCCACGTTCCCGCCGTGGAGCAGCTCAATGGGGCTCACCACCCGCACCCGGAGCAGATTGAGCGCCAGCGCCAGCAGGAGCAGCAGCCCGAAGAACGCCGCTGTCTCGATCACGGCGGGCAGAGAGAGGGCGGAGGAGAAGGGGATGGAGAACTGGAGCAGGGAGATCAGGGCCGCAGTGGCCAGCTTGTGGAGGATGACCCCCAGCACCAGCCCGCCGCCAATGCCGATGAGGGCGGTGTACAGGCTCTCCCAGCACTGGATGAGGGCGATGTTCCCCTTGCCCATGCCCAGGATGTTGTACAGGCCCAGCTCTTTTTTCCGCTGCTTCATCAGAAAGCTGTTGATGTACAGCAGCAGCACGGCGGACAAGATCCCCGCCACGAACATGCCGATCTGCATCATTACCATCACGTAGGCAAAGCCCCGCATGTGGAGCACCCCGGGGTCGGCGCACAGGGCGGACATGACGTAGAAGGCGGCGGTGAGCCCCGCCAGGGCCAGCAGGTAGGGGACGAAGAAGCGGCGGTTCTGTCTCATCCCCTGGGCGGCCAGCTTGGGGTAAAGTCCGTTACGCAAGGCGCTCACCTCCGTCGGCCAGCCGGGTGAGGGTCTCGGTGATGAGGCGGTACATCTGGCCGTCGGTGCGGTTTTCCCGGTAGAGCTGGTGATAGGCCCGGCCGTCCCGGATGAACAGCACCCGCCCCGCCCGGCTGGCGGCGGCGGTGGAGTGGGTGACCATGAGCACCGTCTGGCCCGCGGCGTTGATCTTGGTGAACAGGTCCATGAGGCCGTCCGCCGCCCGGGAGTCCAGGGCGCCGGTGGGCTCGTCGGCCAGCACGATCTGGGGCTGGGTGATGAGGGCCCGGGCCACGGCGCACCGCTGCTTCTGCCCGCCGGACACCTCATAGGGGTACTTGTCCAGCAGGGGCTCGATGCCCAGGGTCTGGGCCAGGGGGGTGAGGCGGCGCTTCATCTCCGGGTACTTTTTCCCCGCCAGCACCAGGGGGAGGAGGATGTTGTCCCGCAGGGAGAAGGTGTCCAGCAGGTTGAAATCCTGGAACACAAAGCCCAGGTTGTCCCGGCGGAAGGCGGCCAGTTCCTTTTCCCTGAGGCTGGTCAGGTTCCGGCCGCCCAGCAGCACCGTCCCCGCGGTGGGTTTATCCAGCGCCGCCAGGATATTCAGCAGGGTGGTCTTGCCCGAGCCGGACTCGCCCATGATGGCCACATATTCGCCCTGCTCCACGTGGAAGGACATATCCGCCAGGGCCTCCACCTTCTGTGAGCCGAAGCGGGTGGAATAGACTTTCTTCACATGACTGACTTCCAGGATTGCCATAGTTCATTACCTCCGAACGGTTATCGTTTGCCTCAACTGTATTATCTGTGCTGGTACAGACAGTATAGCAAAAAAGGGTTAAGAAGCAAGAGCGGAAAATTGAAAGATTTTCTTAAGGGGGAGAGAGGAACTGCTTGTGAATTTTCTGACAAATATCTGCAATTGCCTCTTGCAATGAGTGGAACGCTGTGTTAAAATCTTAACAGATTTGGGTGGACCAATCTGCCCGACATATATTGGAGGTAATACATATGGCACGTTTTACTCTTCCCCGGGACCTGTACCACGGCAAGGGCGCGCTGGAGGCCCTGAAGTCCTTTGACGGCAAACGGGCGATGATCTGTGTGGGCGGCGGCTCCATGAAGAAGTTCGGTTTCCTGGACCGGGCCGTGGCCTACTTGAAGGAGGCCGGCATGGAGGTGGAGCTGTTCGAGGGCATCGAGCCCGACCCCTCCGTAGAGACCGTGATGAAGGGCGCGGAGGCTATGCTGAAGTTCCAGCCCGATTGGATCGTGGCCATGGGCGGCGGCTCCCCCATCGACGCGGCCAAGGCCATGTGGATTAAATATGAGTACCCCGACATCACCTTCGAGGAGATGTGCAAGGTGTTCGGCATCCCCGCCCTGCGCAAGAAGGCCCGCTTCTGTGCCATCTCCTCCACCTCCGGCACCGCCACCGAGGTGACCGCCTTCTCCATCATCACCGACTACCAGAAGGGCATCAAGTACCCCATCGCCGACTTTGAGATCACCCCCGACGTGGCCATCGTGGACCCAGACCTGGCCGAGACCATGCCCAAGAAGCTGGTGGCCCACACCGGCATGGACGCCATCACCCACGCCATCGAGGCCTATGTGTCCACCGCCAACTGCGACTACACCGACCCCCTGGCCCTCCACGCCATCAAGATGATCCAGCACGACCTGGTGGACTCCTACAACGGCGACATGGCCAAGCGGGACGCTATGCACAACGCCCAGTGCCTGGCCGGCATGGCCTTCTCCAACGCCCTGCTGGGCATCGTCCACTCCATGGCCCACAAGACCGGCGCCGCTTTCGCCGACTACGGCGCCCACATCATCCACGGCGCGGCCAACGCCATGTACCTGCCCAAAGTCATCGCCTTCAACGCCAAGGACGAGACCGCCGCCAAGCGGTACGGCGACATCGCTGACTTCATGGGCCTGGGCGGCAACAGCCTGGATGAGAAGATCGCCAACCTCATCGCCTACCTGCGCAAGATGAACGACGACCTGAACATTCCCCACTGCATCGGCAAGTACGGCCCGGACAGCTACCCCTGCGATCAGGGGTTCGTGCCGGAGAACGTGTTCCTGGAGCGGCTCCACGACATCGCCGTCAACGCCATCGGCGACGCCTGCACCGGCTCCAATCCCCGCCAGCCCTCCGTGGAGGAGATGGAGAAGCTGCTCAAGTGCTGCTACTACGACACTGAGGTGGACTTCTAATCTAGGCAAGGCCATTTTCTCCCCCGCCGGCGTGTCCGGCGGGGGCTTTTTTTGCGCTGTGCGCTTGACAAGCGGCGGAAATATGATAAAATAGACCCGCTGTGACGGAGTCAAGTCCAAGCTGCCGCGCACCAGAGAGAGGGGAGAGTGGAAACCCTTGCGCCTGGCGTTGGACGGGCCGCTCCCGAGCGCTCCCGGGATGACCGGGACGGCGCCCCCGTTACCGGGCGGTTGAGTGTCCTTGCCATGAGGAAATCAGGGTGGTACCACGGAGCGCGTGCTTCGTCCCTGGGCGTTGGCAGGGCTTTTTTGTTGTTTGAAAAGAAATATGAAATATACGGAGGTAATTCCCATGTACGATCCCAAACCCTACGGCCTGAATGAGCTCCGGGAGATGTTTCTGCGGTTCTTCGAGACCAAAGGCCACCTGCGCCTGCCCAGCTTTTCCCTCATCCCCCAGAACGACGCGTCTCTGCTGCTCATCAACTCCGGCATGGCCCCCATGAAGCCCTTCTTCACCGGGGAGCAGGAGCCCCCCCGCCACCGGGTCACCACCTGCCAGAAGTGCATCCGCACCGGCGACATCGAGAACATCGGCCACACCGACCGCCACGGCACCTACTTTGAGATGCTGGGCAACTTCTCCTTCGGCGACTACTTTAAAAAGGACGCCATCCACTGGGCCTGGGAGTTTTTGACCTCCCCCGAGTGGGTGGGGCTGGACCCCAGCCGCCTGTACCCCTCCGTCTTCGCCGGCAACGAGACCACCCCCGCCGACGATGAGGCCTTCCGCATCTGGAACGAGGAGATCGGCATCCCTGCCGACCGTATCTTCAAGTTCGGCAAAGCGGACAACTTCTGGGAGCACGGCTCCGGCCCCTGCGGCCCCTGCTCCGAGATCTACTACGACCGGGGCCCCGAGCACGGCTGCGGCAAGCCCGGCTGTACCGTGGGCTGTGACTGCGACCGCTATATCGAGGTGTGGAACGTAGTGTTTTCCCAGTTTGATAACGACGGCAACGATCACTACACCGAGCTGAAGCAGAAGAACATCGACACCGGCATGGGTCTGGAACGGCTGGCCTGCGTGTGCCAGGGGGTGGGCTCCCTGTTCGACGTGGACACCGTGATGAACATCACCAACAAGGTGTCCGAGATCACCCACGCCCACTACGGCGAGACAAAGGAGAAGGACGTATCTCTCCGGGTCATCACCGACCACATCCGCTCCGCCGTGTTCATGATCTGCGACGGTGTGCTGCCCTCCAACGAGGGCCGGGGCTATGTGCTGCGCCGTCTGCTGCGCCGGGCCGCCCGCCACGGCAAGCTGCTGGGCGTCAACGAGCCTTTCTTGTACCAGGTGTGCGACACCGTCATCCACGAGAATGAGGGCCACTATCCCGAGCTGCGGGAGCGCCAGGACTATATCACCAAGGTCATCCGGGTGGAGGAGGAGAACTTTTCCAAAACCATTGACGGCGGCCTCAAGATTTTCAACGAGATGCTGGCCGGCCACAAGGAGAAGGGGGAGAAAACCTTCTCCGGCGCGGACGCCTTCAAGCTGTACGACACCTACGGCTTCCCCATCGACTTGACCCTGGAGATGGTGGCGGAGTACGGCTTAGACCTGAACACAGCGGAGTTCAACCAGATGATGGAAGAGCAGCGCCAGCGGGCCCGCAAGGCCCGGGAAGCCCTGGGCGACCTGGGCTGGGCCGGGGTGGAGTTCGGCAAGGACGTGCCCGAGACCGAATTTGTGGGCTACACTGAAAACGCCATCATGGACGCCAAGGTGGTGGCCCTGGTGGTGGAGAACGAGCTGGCCGAGGAGCTGATGCCCGGCGTGGAGGGTATCGTGGTGCTGGACAAGACCCCCTTCTACGCCGAGATGGGCGGCCAGGTGGCCGACCACGGCCACATCGCCGGTCGCGGGGACAACGGTCTGCTGTTTGAGGTCACCGACGTACAGAAGAACAAGGGCGGCAAATATATGCACTACGGCAAAATGGTGGAGGGCGTGCTGAAGGTGGGGGACACCGTCCGCGCCCACATCGACGGGGAACGCCGGAACGCCATCATGCGCGCTCACACCGCCACCCATTTGCTGGACGCCGCCTTGCGCCAGGTGCTGGGAGATCACGTCCACCAGGCCGGCTCCCTGGTGGAGCCGGACCGGCTGCGCTTTGACTTCACCCACTTCGAGGCCATGACCCCGGAGCAGGTGGCCGAGGTGGGCTGCATCGTCAACGACGCCATCCTGGCAGGCTACCAGGTGCGCACCGACGTGCTGCCCATCGAGGAGGCCAAGCAGCGGGGCGCCATCGCCCTGTTCGGAGAGAAGTACGGCGACACCGTCCGGGTGGTGGATATGGGGGACGGGTACTCCGTGGAGTTCTGCGGCGGCACCCACCTGCCCAACACCGCCATGGCGGGGGCTTTCCGCATCAAGAGCGAGTTCTCCGTGGCCAGCGGTGTGCGCCGCATCGAGGCCACCACCGGCAAAGAGACCCTGGCCTTCTTCGGCGAGGTCCAGGAGCGGGTGAGCCAGGCGGCGGCGGTGCTCAAGGCCAAGCCTGGCGAGCTGCGGGAGAAGGCGGAGGCCGTCATGGGGGAGATCCGGAACCTGCACCAGATGGTGGAGAAATTCAAGGCCCGGGAGGCGGCGGGCGAGACGGAGCGCATCCTGTTCGGCGCCCACGAGGTGGGCGAGCTGAAGGTGCTCACCGCCACCGTGCCCGAGGCGGACGGCCAGCGGCTGCGCCAGATGGGCGACCTGCTCCGGGAGAAGGACGCCAGCGTGGTGGCGGTGCTGGCCAGCGTCAACGACGGCAAGATCACCTTCCTGTGCGTCTGTGGCAAGGAGGCCGTCAAAAAAGGCGTCAAGGCCGGGGACATCATCAAGCAGGTGTGCGCCATCGCGGGGGGCTCCGGCGGCGGCAAGCCCGACTCCGCCATGGGCGGCGGCAAGGACGTGCTCATGCTGGACAATGCCCTGGCCATGGTGGACAACGTGGTGGCCATGAAGCTGGGAATATAAGCCATGACCCGGGACGATCTGAAGCGCTTTCGGGCGCTGGACATCAACTTTGATTCCATCGGGCTGCTCCAGGCCGGAGCGGATGATTTCGCCTACTTCTGCACCCCGGTGGACGCGGAGTTTGTGGGCCGCATCGGCTGCGACGGCGTCCATTTCATCCTCCTGCCGGGGGACGAGCGGGTGTTCTGCGTGGACCCATCCATGGGGGAGCGGGGGACCTATGTGCTCCCTGTGGCCGGTGATTTCCGGGAGTTCCTCTCCTTTGTCCTCTACTGTCAGGACGCAAACCCGCTGAGCCAGATCTTCTGGATGACCCGGAAGCAGTATGATGAGCTGGCCGCGGAGGATGCCGCCGCCCGGGAGAATCAGTACCAGGCGAAGTTTTTTGAGGAAAAGGACAAGGCCCTGGCCGCGATTGTGAAGGAATTTGGCTTGATCCCCGTTGACCCTTTCAAAAAGGTCAAGGCCATGCAGAAAAAATTTGATCCGGCGGTGCTGAACTTTTCCGAGGAATATTATGATGTAGTGGGCTATGAGCGCTCGAAGGAAGAAGGAGATGAGCCTATGCTGCCCCAGGACCCCAATATTTTGCTCAGCGTTGTGAACACCAAGCTCCGGGACGAGTATCCCAGCCTGGAGTATTTGTGTGTCGGTATGGACGCGGACCAGGCGGAGCTGACCGAAAAGCTGGGTGCGCTGGGCTACGCCTATGACGCCCAGACCAATCAGTTCAAACCTGTTTGAAGGGAGAAAACGCCATGATTTTAGACTATTCCACCATGGAGACCACCCATATCCCCAATTTTTTGGGCGGCGAGGGTACGCTGCACGCCCAGATGCGGGTAGACGAGCTGGGCAAGATCTTGAAGGGGGTGCTGGACCCCGGCTCCTCCATCGGCTATCACACCCACGAGACCAGCAGCGAGATCATCTACATCCTGTCCGGCACGGGCAAGGTGAAGTACGACGAGGGCGAGGAGGCGGTACAGGCGGGTCAGTGCCACTACTGCCCCAAGGGGCACGGCCACTCCCTTATCAACAACAGCGACGGCCCGCTGGAGTTTTTTGCCGTGGTGCCGAATCAATAAAGGAGGCTGAACCATGTCTGATTGTCTGTTCTGCAAAATCGTGAAGGGGGATATCCCCTCCAAAAAGGTATATGAGGATGACACCTGCTATGCCTTTTATGATATTGATCCCCAGGCGCCCACCCATTTTCTGGTCATTCCAAAGACTCACATCGGCTCCTGTGGGGAGATCGACGGGACCAACTCTCAGGTGGTGGGTCACTGTTTTGAGGTCATCTCCAAGGTGGCAAAAGAGCTTGGCATTACCGATTTCCGGGTGGTGTCCAACTGCGGCGTTCAGGCGGGGCAGTCCGTGCCCCACCTGCACTTCCACGTGCTGGCGGGCCGGGATATGACTTGGCCTCCGGGTTGACATCGTCGGTACAAGCTGCGCTTATTTGTTTCCCCCTGCGGGGAAAACTCATCCGTTCTGCTGTCCCTCCTCTCCCCGCAAAGCCACAGAGCGGCTTTGGGGGGACCCCATTTGGGCAAAAACCATTCCATAAAGAAAGTGCGCCCACGTTCTGCGTGGTGGGCGCACTTTCTTTATGAAAATTTTAGAAATCCTTTCGCATTTTTACCACTCTCCCATGATATGCTGTAACACAACAAAGGAGGCGGTAAGTGTGACGAGAGAGACGGCAGCAGATGGATTCGGAGGCCGGGTCAGAGAAGAGGTGAAAGTGGCTGCGGCCAAGCCGCTCACAGTGTATCGGGTGTTTTGGCTGTTTCTCATCGCGGGGGTTGCAGGTGACTTGATTGAGGTAGTGTTCTGGCTGGCCACCCGTGGAGAGCTCATCAGCCGCAGCAGCTTGGTTTACGGGCCGTTCAGCCTGGTGTGGGGGCTGGGGGCGGTGCTGCTTACCGTGGCGTTCCACCGTATGGATGACCAGGGGACGGCGCGTATCGTTATGACAGGCGCGGTGCTGGGAGGCGCCTATGAGTACATATGCTCCTGGGTCCAGGAGGTTCTGTTCGGAGCCTGCTTCTGGGATTACCGCCATCTGCCCTTTAACCTGAATGGGCGGGTTAATTTGGTATTCTGCATTTTCTGGGGCGTGGCCTCTCTGGCTTGGGTGCGGCTGGCCTACCCGGCGCTGTGCGCCTTGATCGACCGAGTTCCCCAGCGAAAGGGCAGGCGGATCGTCCGGGTTGCGGCACTGTTTTTGGCGTGCAGCACGGCGCTGTCCGCCGCCGCCCTGTGCCGGATGGATCAGCGGCGCAGAGCGGTGCCTGCCTCCGGCAAAGTGAGCCAATTTTTGGATGAAGCCTATCCCGACAGCCGGCTGAAAAGCCGGTACCCGAACATGGGTATTTTGGACGAGATCGATTGGTAAAGAGACTGCCTCGGAAAATTCCGGGGCAGCCTTTTGCTATTTGACATGTTTTGTGCGGTCGTGGAGCAGTCCGCCGGTGGCGGGGCCGTCCAGCAGCTGACCGTCCTCGGCAAATCGAGAGCCGTGGCAGGGACAGTCCCAGGAGTGCTCCTGGGAGTTGTATTTCAAAGCACAGCCCATATGGGGGCACCGGGGCCGGGTGGGGGTAAGCAGATTCCAAGCGCTCTCGCCGGCGTTTGCGGCCAGCTGGAGATGAAACACAGAGCGGGAGGGAGAAAAAGTGGTACGATAGGAGTTGTCTCCACCTAAAATCAGATCGGTGATCAGGTCTGCGGCGGCCATGGAGGAGGTCATCCCCCATTTGTTGAAGCCGGTGGCGGCGTACAGTCCGGGCAGGCGCGGGGAGTACAGGCCGATATAGGGCGCGCCGTCCAGGGTCATGCAGTCTTGAGCGGCCCAGCGGCACACGGGGCGGGCGTCCGGCCAATGGCGGCGGGAAAAATCCTCCAGCCCGGTCCAGCCTTCTCCCTGTGCGCCCGTGCGGTGGGCGCCGCCTCCCAGCAGGAGCATGCCGTCATAGCCGCGGAAGGACAGCCCTTTGCCGCTTGCGTCCACGTACATTCCGTCCAGATCCGGACCGCCCTCCAGAGCCAACACATAGGACCGGCTTTGGTACAGCTTCAGCCAATAGCAGCCGAATTTATTGAGAAAGGGAAAGTGAGTGGCCACCACGATGTGGTCCGCTTTGATGGTTCCGCCTTCCGTGACTGCCTCGCCGGTTTTGACCTCCAGAACACGGGTGTGCTCATAGATTGTGAGCTCCTCCGCGATTTTTGCGGCGAATTTCAGCGGGTGAAATTGAGCTTGGCGATCAAACCGCACCGCGCCCGCAACAGGAAAGGGGAGCGCCGTTTCCGACACCAGCGCGGCGGAACAGCCCAGTTTAGCCAATGCAGCCATCTCCTGGTCCAGCTCTTTCCGGCTGTCCAAGGAATAGACGTAATTGGATTTTTCCTCAAAATCACAGGGAATGTCCTGGCAGAGCTCCCGGATGCGCTTCAGCGCCGCCCGGTTGGCGTCAAGGTAAGCCCTAGTCCGCTCCAAACCGAATTTCTTGAGCAGCTTGTGATAAATCAGCCCATGCTGAGCGGTGAGTTTGGCGGTGGTATTTTTGCTCACCCCGCCGCACAGGCGCCCGGCCTCTGCCAGAACGCAATCCATCCCTGCCTGAGTCAGCTCGTACGCGCACAGCAGCCCGGTCAGCCCGCCGCCAATGACCAGCACGTCGGCGCGGATATCCCTGTCCAGGGGCTGAAATTTGGGAAGCCGGGCGGTTTTTTCCCAGATGGACTCCATAAATCATCACCTCGTTGGAGGTAGTATGCGTGATTTGAAGAAAGAATATGAACAAAAAGAGGGCCGCAAAATCGGCCCTCTTTTATCAATCGGCTTTTGGCTGAGGCTGGTCTATTTGCTTGGCACATCCCGGCGGCTGAGTCTGCCCTTTTCACAGGGCCATGCGGTAAACGGCGGCCATGTCCGCCTCGCGCATTACCTTGGCCGTTCCCTTTTTGCCTCCGGCATTCCGGGCGAAGGAGGCCGCCATGGCCAAAATCTGCGCTTCAGTCGGCTCCACCCCCAGCTCTTTCAAGGTGACGGGCATGTGGATGGAGCGGAAGAACTCCTCCAGAGCGGCGATGCCCGCCAGGGCGGTTTCCTTGTCGGTGTTTTTTGGCGCGATGCCCATCACGTTGACGGCAAACTGGACGAACCGGGGCAGACAGTCCTTGTATACGTATCTTGCCCAGCTGGGCCACACGGCGGCCAGTCCAGCGCCATGGGTCACGTCAAACATGCCGCCCAGCTCGTGCTCCAGGCCGTGGGGGACGAAGTCCATGCCGTCCGCGCCCAGGCCGGTCAGATCGTTGTGAGACAGGGAGCTGGCCCACATCACCTCGGCCCGGGCGTCGTAGTTGGCGGGGTCATCCCGGAGAATAAGGGCATTTTTCATCACCGTGCGCAGCAGGCCCTCGGCGATGCGGTCGGTGAGCTCCATATTTCCGCCCTGGGTAAAGTAGCGCTCCAGGGTGTGCATCATGATGTCGGTGCATCCCGCCGCCGTTTGGTAGGCGGGCAGAGTGACGGTGAGCTCGGGATTCATGACGGCAAATTTGAGGCGGCACTGGTTGTCCCGATAGCCCCGTTTCTCCCCGGTCTCCTCATTGGTGATAACGCTGCTGTTGCTCATCTCGCTTCCCGCAGCGGCGATGGTGAGCACGCAGGCCACGGGAAAACACCCGGCGGCCTTGCGCTTCCCGCAGTACAAATCCCACACGTCGTGGTCCGGGTCCGCCAAGGCGTAGGCGATGGCCTTGGAAGAGTCGATCACCGAGCCGCCGCCTACGGCCAGAATCAGCTCCGCGCCAAACTGCATGGCCAGCTCCGTACCCTCTCGAATTTTGGGCAGCCGGGGGTTGGGCACCACACCGCCCAGCTGGGTGTGGGCGACGCCCGCCTCGTCCAAGGACGCGGCCACCCGATCCAGCAGACCGGAGCGCACAACGCTTCCGCCGCCGTAGTGGATAAGGACCCGGCTCACGCCAAGCTCTTTGAGCAGCCGGCCCGTGCGGGACTCCACACCCCGGCCAAACACCACGCGGGTGGGAGCATAGAACTCAAAATTAAACATAAAGACGCCTCCTCAGGGGGAATCTGCCCCATATTTTACACAAGTATCATTATAGACCATTTCTTTCTGTTGACAAGTCCTTTTTATGGCGGATGAGCAGGGGTTAAATTTTTGTTTCCCATATTTTTGTCGTGACTTTCTCCCGCCCTTATGGTATATTGGTAGGGAAAGTCTTGGAAGGACGGGAAAATGTATGAATATCCTTATCATTGACGCTCAGGGCGGCGGCATCGGCAGACAGCTGGTGACCGCCGTGAAAAAAGCGTTTCCCGATGAAGCCGTGACGGCGGTGGGAACCAACAGCTTAGCGGCCTCCGCCATGCTGAAGGCCGGGGCGGACCATGTGGCCACAGGAGAGAACGCCGTGGTGGTGAACTGCCGGAAGGCGGATGTGATCGTGGCCCCCATCGGCGTGGTCATTGCCGACGCCATGCTGGGAGAGATCACCCCGGCCATGGCCCTGGCGGCGGGACAGAGCCCGGCTAAGCGCATTCTGCTGCCCATTGCCCATTGTGACAACATGGTGGTGGGGACCAAAGAGCTGGGGATGGGCCAGCTGGTGCAGGAGGCGGTGGAACGTCTGAAGGCTGTGTACGAAGGCTGCGGAAAATAATTGCCGCCGCAGCTTTTGAAAAAAACAATTAATATTAAAAAGGAGAGATGGGTAATGAGTAAACCTGTTTTGATCATCATGGCCGCGGGCATGGGCAGCCGGTACGGCGGCCTGAAGCAGCTGGACCCGGTGGGAAGCAACGGTCAGGTCATTTTGGACTACTCTATCTACGACGCCATGCGGGCGGGATTTGAGACGGTGGTGTTCGTCATCAAGGAGGAATTGGAGGAGGAGTTCAAGGCCCGCGTGGGCGGCCGCGTGGGGCGGCACATGGATGTGAGATATGCCTTCCAGCGCAAGGACGATTTGCCCGAGGGATATGCTGTTCCCGAGGGGCGTGTGAAGCCCTGGGGCACCGCTCAGGCTGCGCTGGCGGCGCGGCATGTAGTGGACGGCCCGTTTGCCATCATTAACGCCGACGACTATTACGGCCCGGAGGCGTTTCGGAAAATCTATGAGTACCTGTCCGGAAGCCAGCCCTATCATTATGTCATGATTGGCTATCGTCTGAAAAACACGGTAACGGAGCACGGGTCCGTGGCGCGGGGTGTGTGCAGTATGGATCAGGACGGTATTTTGGTTGACATTCACGAGCGCACCGTCATCGAGAAAGACGGAGACAATGCCCGCTACACCGAGGACGGCGGCCAGACCTGGACGCAGATCTCCGGGGAGACGCTGGTGTCCATGAACATGTGGGGCTTCGACCGCAGCTTTTTGGAGGAGGCGGAAACCCGGTTCCCGGCGTTTTTGGACAGAATCTTGACGGAGAACCCGCTGAAGGGAGAGTATTTTCTGCCCAGCGTGGTGGATCAATTGATCGTGGAGGGTAAGGCCCAGGTGCGGGTGCTGCCCAGCGAGGACAAATGGTACGGCATTACCTACCGAGAGGACAAGCCCTCGGTCACCGCAGCCATCGCGGCTATGACGAAATCGGGGCTGTACCCGGAGGAGCTGTGGCCGGAGCAATAAGCGAAAAGGAGGATGGGTATGCGAGTCGAATTGAAGCGGGGGGCGTTCACAGCCGCTGTAAACACCATGGGCGGCGAATTGGTGTCCTTCCGGGACGGACAGGGTGTGGAGTATATCTGGCAGGGGGACCCTCAATCCTGGCCGGGACAGAACCCCAACCTGTTTCCTGTGGTGGGAACCCTGATGGACGGACGGGTGTCCATCGGGGAAAAGGTCTATGAGATGGACCGTCATGGCTTTGCCCGCCGCTCCGAGTTTACCGTGGCGGGGCAGAGTGAGGACTGCGTGGTGATGGAGCTTGTTCACTCGCCGGAGACACTGGCGCACTATCCCTTTGAATTCGTATTCCGAGTGCGGCACCAGCTGGTTGAACGGGGATTCTGCACCCAGTTTGAGATACACAACCCCGGGAAAGAGGACCTGCTGTTTTGCGTCGGCGCTCATACCGGCATCAACTGCCCGCTGGGGCCGGGGGAGCGGTTTGAAGACTATCGACTGGTGTTTGACGAGATAGAGGACGCCTGGTCCATTCTGCCCAGCGCCCGGGGCTGTATATCCGGTCAACGGGAGCATATGCTGGACCACACGGACACGCTTGCGCTGGACCACGCGACGTTTGACCGCCTGGACACGATTATTTTCGAGGGCCTACGGTCTAAAGGAGTGACGCTGAGGCGCAAGGACGCGGGCGGTGGTGTCCATATGGAATTTGGGGAGTTTCCCATGGTTGCGTTCTGGACCGCGCGCGAGGCCGGCGCTCCCTATATCTGCCTGGAGCCGTGGCACGGCTGCGCCGCGCTGGAGGGGGAGAGTGGAGAGTTTGCGGATAAGCCCCACGTTATCCGGCTGGCTCCCGGCGGTGAAAAGCGTCTGAAATACACCGTGACGGTGGAGTGAAGCCGTACCCAAAGTACCAAATAAACTTTGAATATGAATACGAATTGATAAGGAGAACGACTATCATGAACAAAGCGATTCACACCGACAGCGCCCCCGCCGCCATCGGCCCCTATTCCCAGGCTGTCCGCTGGGGAAATGTGGTCTACGTGTCCGGCCAGCTCCCCATCGATCCCGCTGCCGGCGCATTTTCTGGGGAGGATATTGCGTCCCAGACCCGCCAGTCCCTGACCAACATCAGGAATATCCTGGCGGCGGAGGGGCTAGATATGTCCCATGTGGTCAAAACCACCGTCATGCTCAAGGATATCGCCGATTTTGGCGCCATGAATGAGGTGTACGCGGAGTTTTTTGCTGCGCCCTATCCCGCCCGGGCCGCCTTCCAGGTGGCCGCGCTGCCCAAGGACGCACGGGTGGAGATTGAGTGCGTCGCCGCCTTTTGAGCGTATGGGGCGGCTGACGGACCTGCCCAACATCGGACCGGTGCTGGCGGGAAATCTGGAACGGATCGGCGTGACCGAGCCGGATCAGCTCCGGGCCATTGGGGCGGAGGAGGCCTTCCTGCGCATCCGTGCCCAGGTGGACCCCACTGCCTGCCTCCACCAGCTGGAGGCCCTGGCCGGAGCGGTGGAAGGGATCAGGAAGAGTCTGCTGCCGCCGGAGCGCAAGGCGGAATTGAAAAGCTGGTACCAAAAATTGTGAGGGACAAAGCGATGTTTCGAGTGATCAAGACCGAAGGCGCGGCCCGCCGCGGAGAGTTTACCTGCCCCCACGGCGTGGTGCAGACCCCGGTGTTTATGAACGTGGGCACCCAGGGAGCCATTAAGGGAGCGCTATCCGCCTTCGATCTGAAGGACATCGGCTGCCAGGTCGAGCTGTCAAACACCTACCACCTCCACCTGCGCCCCGGAGACGACGTGGTGCGGCAGATGGGAGGCCTCCACAAATTTATGCGGTGGGACGGCCCGATGCTCACCGACTCCGGCGGATTCCAGGTGTTTTCCTTGGCGGGGCTGCGGAAAATCACGGAGGAGGGCGTTACCTTCGCCTCCCACATCGACGGCAAGCGCATTTTTATGGGGCCGGAGGAGTCCATGCGCATTCAGTCCAACCTGGGCAGCGACGTGGCCATGGCCTTTGACGAGTGCGTGGAGAACCCCGCGCCCTACGACTACGCTAAGGCGTCCTGTGAGCGGACCCTGCGCTGGCTGAAGCGCTGCGCGGAAGAGCATGACAGGCTGAATTCCATGCCGGATTGCGTCAATCCCGGACAGGTGCTCTTCGGCATCAATCAGGGGGCCACCTATGAGGACCTGCGGGTGTGGCACATGAAGGAGACCGCCAAAATCGACTGCGGCGGCTATGCCATCGGCGGACTTGCGGTGGGGGAACCCACCGAGGTGATGTACGCTATGATCGAGGCGGTGGAGCCCCACATGCCGACGGACAAGCCCCGGTATCTCATGGGAGTGGGTACGCCCTCCAACATCATTGAGGCGGTGGCCCGCGGAGTGGATTTCTTCGACTGTGTCATGCCCGCCCGCAATGCCCGCCACGGCAAGTTGTTCACCTGGGAGGGAGCGCTGAACATCAAAAATGAGCGCTTCAAGCTGGATGAGCGGCCCATTGACCCAGGCTGTGACTGCCCGGTGTGCCGGAATTTTTCCCGGGCCTATCTGCGCCACCTGTTCGTGGCGGGGGAGATGTTGGCCATGCGCTTGGCGGTGATGCACAACCTGTATTTCTATAACGATTTGGTCCGGCAAATCCGAAACGCCTTGGATGTGGGACAGTTTGAGGCTTTCCGGGCCGAGTACTCGGAACGGCTGTCCGGGCGGGTGCAGTGAAAGGGTTTTTGGACCCTGGAAAAATAGGGGTTGTGTTTCCCAGTGAAAACCGTTATAATAAAAGTCAGCCAGGCTGTCTTAAAAATTTACATTGGGGGAAAATCTAAGTGGAAATTATTATGATCGTGGTCATGCTTGCCATCATGTACTTCCTGCTGATCCGGCCGGAGAACAAGAAAAAGAAGGCCGCCGAGGAGATGCGCAACAGCCTGAAGGTGGGGGATACGATCACTACCATCGGCGGCATTGTGGGCACCATCTGCGCTGTGAAGGATCAGACCATCGTGATGGAAACCGGAGCTGACCGCGTCCGCATCGAGTTTACCAAGTGGGCCATTTCCAGCAAGGGCACCCAGAGTACCGAGGAGGCTCCTGTCCCGGAGAAGAGTGAGAAAAACGAAAAGAGCGAGAAAAAGGACAAAAAGTGATCTGCGTCTGATCTGGAATGACAAGCACCCCTTTCGCATATGGTATAGAAAGCCATGTGAAAAGGGGTGCTTTTATGGGTAAAGCTGAGACGCAGGGGGGCAATGCGATCCAGATGGCCACAGGGGTGGCGTTGGGTGGCCTGCTGGCCCTTGGGATAGAGCTGGTGATTCTGCTGCTGGGCTCGGTGGCGGTATCCAACGGAATACTGAGGGAGGCCGCCGCGCCCCAGCTGACGGCGGCGGCCTGCGTGCTGGGCTGCTTTGGCGGCGGTCTGTTGGCCTGTGCCCGGTGGAAGTCCCGGCGTGTACTGGGGGGACTGGCTGCGGGAGTGGTATGCTTTTTGCTGATTTTAGCGGTGGGGCTGCTCATGAGCGACGATCTGGTTTTAGGCAGTCAGGCTCTTGTTGAGCTGGCGGGCTGTCTGTGCGGCGGCGCTCTGGCTGGTATGCTGGGGGGCGGCAGGCGGAAAAAGCGGCCGTCCGGCCGGAAAAAATGACCGGGTTTGCCCCAGCCCACCGGGAACCACTTGACAAAGACGGCTAAAGTATCTATAATTCCATAGAATAACTGTTGCGGCCGATTTATCTGCCGCTGCCGGTTCACGGCCTGGCCGATTGGGCGGGGAGAAGAAAGGATGAGACAAAAGATGGCCAAGGAATATAAGCTGAGCGCTGAACGTCTGGAGGAATTGAAACAGGAGCTGACTTATCTCAAGACCGTGAAGGAGAAGGAGGTGGCGGACCTCATCAAAGAGGCCCGGTCCTTTGGCGATCTGAGCGAAAACAGCGAATACGACGAGGCGAAAAACGAGCAGGGCAAGCTGTACTCCCGTATCGCTGAGGTGGAGAACATCCTGGCCAACTATGTGGTCATCGAGGAAAACGCCGATGATACGGATGTGGTGGGCATGGGCAGCAGGATCACGGTGAAGGATGTGCTCACCGGAGATGAGGAGACCTATCAGGTGGTGGGTTCTCAGGAGGCCGATCCCATGAATGGGCGCATCTCCGAGGAATCCCCCTTCGGCAAGGCCCTGCTGGGCAAGGCCATTGGCGATATCGCTGTGGTGGAGGCCCCCGCGGGCAACATTGAATATGAGGTGGTCGCCATCCAGCGGTGAGGACGGCCATGCCTATACACAAAGGAGAGAAAATCCATGTCTGATCAGACCAATCACCAGCCTGCCGCCCAGGAGGAGCCCTCTCTATCTGAGCTGCTCCAGATCCGGCGGGATAAGCTGACCGCTCTGCGGGAGCAGGGGCAGGACCCATTTGTCATTACAAAGTTCGACTTCACCCATCACAGCAGCGAGGTGAAAGCGCGCTTTGAGGAGATGGAGGGGCAGTCCGTCCGTTTGGCGGGCCGACTCATGAGCAAGCGGGGGATGGGTAAGGCGGTGTTTGCCGACCTTCAGGATGGTACGGGCCGCATCCAGCTCTACGTGCGCATTGACGACGTGGGGGAGGAGGTTCTGGCCGCATTCAAGAAGTATGATATTGGCGATATTGTCGGCGTGGAAGGGGAGGTTTTCCGGACCAAGCGCGGGGAAATTTCCATCAAGGCCAAGACCATCACCCTGCTGTCCAAGTCCCTGCTGCCCCTGCCGGAAAAATTTCACGGCTTGACGGATGTGGAGACCCGCTGCCGCCAGCGGTATGTGGACTTGATCGTCAACCCGGATGTGAAGCGGAACTTCGTGATCCGCTCCCAGTTCATTAAGCATGTCCGTGATTTCATGGATGCCAGAGGGTTCATGGAGGTGGAGACCCCGGTGCTCAACACCATCTCCGGCGGCGCCACCGCCCGGCCCTTTATCACCCACCACAACACCCTGGACATCGACATGTACATGCGCATTGCCACCGAGCTGCCCCTGAAGCGGCTCATCGTGGGCGGTCTGGAGCGGGTGTATGAGATGGGCCGCATCTTCCGCAACGAGGGTATGGACAACCGGCACAACCCGGAGTTCACCACCATTGAGCTGTACCAGGCCTACGCCGACTTCAACGATATGATGGATTTGTTTGAGGACCTGTTGTCCTCTGCGGCACAAAAGATTTTGGGGACCTATCAGGTGGAGTGGCAGGGGGAGCAGATCGACCTGACCCCTGGCTGGCCCCGTCTGCCCATGCACGAGGCTGTCAAGCAATATACCGGGCTGGATTTCATGACCATCACCTCCGATGAGGAAGCGGTGGCCGCCGCGGAATCCATTGGCGTAAAGCTGCCCGAGACCGCCGACAGGACCTGGGGCAACGCTCTGTATGAGTGCTTTGATCAGCGGGTGGAGGAGAAGCTGATCCAGCCCACCTTCATTACCATGCACCCGGTGGATGTGTCCCCGCTGGCTAAGCGGTCACCCAAGGACCCGCGGCTTACGGAGCGATTCGAGCTGTTCATCTGCCACAGTGAGATGGGCAACGCGTTCTCGGAACTCAATGATCCCATTGACCAGCGTCAGCGCTTCCAGAAGCAGGTGGAACTCCGGGCCAAAGGAGACGACGAGGCCGGTATGATGGATGAGGACTTCCTCACCGCACTGGAGTACGGGATGCCCCCCACCGGTGGTTTGGGCATCGGGATCGACCGCTGTGTTATGCTGCTTACCAACAACGACTCCATCCGGGAAGTTTTGCTTTTCCCCACCATGAAGCCTCTCGACTGATCAAAGACGGCGAAGGCGCTGCGGGACAAGAAATTGAGCGGATAGCTTGATCTGGACCTCTGGCACAATGACACCGATTTGACGCAAAAAAGTCCTGCACTGTAACGGTGCAGGACTTTTTGTAAAAGTCTCGAAAATTTTTGAAGACCTTGTCACATCCTTTCTTGTTTTGCGACTATATAAATAGAGGACCCTTTTGATAGATGATTCAAACCAAAGGGGGAGTGGCTGTGGACGATTTTGCCATTGTGGAGCTCTACCACCGGAGGGATGAGCGGGCCATCGTCGAATCAGATAAAAAATACGGCGAGCTGTGCCGCTGCATTGCCCTGCGGCTGCTGAGCATTTGGGAGGACGCGGAGGAGTGCGTCAACGACACCTATCACGCGGCCTGGAACCGGATGCCTCCGGACCGCCCCCAAGCCCTGGGGCCGTTTCTGGGGCGCATTATCCGGAACCTGTCCGTCAGCCGGTGGCGCCGGGAGCACGCTCAGAAGCGGTATGGCGGTATAGAGGTCTTGCTCTCCGAGCTGGAGGACTGTGTTCCCTCACCCGGCACCGTAGAGGAGGATTTGGAACGGCGGCAGCTTGCGCTGTCCATCGATACTTGGCTGGACAGCCTGGGGGATGAGGACCGGCGACTTTTCATCCGGCGGTACTGGTATGGCGATCCGGTGAAGGGGCTGGCGGCGGAGCGGGGCGAAGGAGCTAACGCGCTTTCCCAACAGCTGCTGCGGCTGCGGAAGGGCCTGCGGGGCTTTTTGGAGTCGGAAGGAGTGAAAGTATGAATGCAAAAGATATTTTTGACGGCGTCACCGACATACGGGACGACCTGATCGGCGGGGCAGGGGAGACCCCCAAAAAGCGAAAACGCTGGGGGAGACGGAGGTGGCTGGAAGCTGTGGCGGCGGTGCTGGCCGTTGCTATCCTGGGGGGTGTTTTTCTGCGCCCCGGCGGAGGGCTAACGGTCTATGCCATTGCCCAGGCCGAGTATCCGAAGATGGCGCCCTACCCCAGCGGCCTTTTCCAGTTCAGTGACGCGGCTTACAGCGTCTGGCGGGAAGATGTGGCGGAGCAACGGCGGGACTTGGGGGATATTTCGCCCCTGCAAGATTTCTTCGCCCGGAGCACTCAAACCTTTTTGACCGAGAAACCGGGGGAGAACCGGGTCTACTCCCCGCTGAACGTCTATATGGCCCTGTCCATGCTGGCTCAGATTTCTGGCGGGGAGAGCCAAGGGCAGATTTTGGATTTGCTGGGCAGCGGAAGCATGGACGAGCTCCGCAAGCAGGCAAGCGACGTGTGGAATTCCAACTACCGGGACGATGGGGCGTTGACCTCCATTCTGGCTAGCTCCCTGTGGCTGGACAGGGACGTGAAATTTAAGCAGGGAACCATGGATATTCTGGCCCAAGACTTTTACGCCTCCGCCTACCGGGGGAAGATGGGGTCGGATCAATTCAATAGGGCCCTGCGAAGCTGGCTCAATGAGCAGACCGGGGGATTTCTGGAGGAGCAGACGGAGAGCATTGAGCTGGACAGCGACACCATCCTGGCCCTGGCCGCTACGGTCTATTTTAAGGCCAAGTGGCACAGTGAATTTCTTGAGAAGAACACTGCATCCCAGACCTTCCACGCCCCCAGCCGGGAGGTGGAGGCGGATTTCATGCATCAGAGGAGCAGCCAGCGCTACTACTGGGGAGACAAATTCGCCGCTGTGAGTCAGTCCTTTGAGGAGGGCGGAGCCATGTGGTTTCTTTTGCCCGATGAAGGGGTGAGCCCGGAGGAGCTGCTTGCCGACAAAGAGGCCAGGGACTTTCTTTTTGCCGCCGACAAATACGAGTGGAACAACCAGAAAGCCCTTTTGGTGAACAAGTCCATCCCCAAATTTGACGTGTCCTCCCAGTTTGACCTGGGAGACGGGCTGAAGTCCCTGGGGGTCACCAATATCTTTGACCCGATGGTTTCCGACTTCACCCCCATGACCACCGATGTAGACGTGCCCATTGTCATCTCCCAGGCCAGTCACGCTGCCAGAGTGGTGATTGACGAAGAGGGCTGTACCGCCGCCGCCTTTACCGTCATGCCTGCCGCCGGTGCGGACGCACCCCCGGACGAGGAAGTGGACTTTGTGCTGGACCGGCCCTTCCTGTTCTGCATCACCGGGGACAGCGGCCTGCCGCTGTTTGTAGGGGTGGTCAATTACCCGACCGGGGACTAATAGAAGAACAGAATCCGGCCGGTGCAGGCTAAGCTGTACCGGTCGCGGTTTTCCTTCAAGATGGCGGTATATGTCGTGCTCGACGGCATGCCGGGCGCGGCATGGTGGAGACTATGGGCCTGGTACCGCCAAAAATGTGTATTGACAGGCAACGATCAGACAGATATACTGGGATTATCTAGAAAATAGGAAATGGAGGCATTTCTATGGACAGATTAAAGGGTAAGGTGGCAATTGTCACAGGGTCCACCAGCGGCATCGGGATCGGTATCGCCCGATTGTACGCAGCTGAGGGCGCTCAGGTGATTGTATGCGGCCGGCGGGTGGAAAAAGGCCAGGCCGTGGTGGACGGCATCACCGCCGAGGGCGGCAAAGCCGCCTTCCACGTGATGGACATCACCGATCCGGCCAGCATTGAGAAGCTGGTGGAGGACACCGCTCAGACCTACGGCAAGATCGACATCCTGGTGAATAACGCAGCCAATGTGGCGCTGCGGGATGGTCGGGTGGACGAGCTGACCATTGAGATGTGGGACGCCATCTTCCAGAGCGACCTGCGGGGCACCTTTTACGTCACCAAGTGTGTGCTCCCCCATATGCGCAAGGACCGCCGGGGCGGTTCCATCGTCAACATCGGCTCTATGGCCTCCTGCGGCGGCGACCTGGGTTCCACCGCCTACGCCAGCGCCAAGGCCGGGGTGGACATGCTCACCCAGTCGGTGGCGCTCCAGTATGGCAAGGACAACGTGCGGTGCAACTGTGTGCGACCCGGCCTCATCGTCACCCCGGAGAACGACGCCCATGTGCCCCAGGCGCTAAAGGACATCTTCCTGAGCAACATCATGGTCAACCGCTACGGCTGCCCGGAGGACATTGGCCACGCCTGTGTCTACTTCGGCTCCGACGAGAGCGCGTACGTCAGCGGCCAGATCATCACCGTGGACGGCGGCATGAACTCCCACGCCCCCACCGTGGCCCAGTTCCGGGCCATGGGTTCCCGCACCTGGTAAAAGCTACGCCTCGCTGCTACAGCGAGGCGTTCTTTTTTCGTAAGGCGATGGCAAAAAGAGTTCAAACTCCTGTCACATTCCGGTCGGGATTCCGTCTTAACAGGTGAAAGGGCCTTTCAGATGAGGGGAAAGGAGGAGCTGCCATGGAGGACGCGGACATCATCGGTCTATACTGGGCCCGCGACGAGAGGGCGATTCCGGCCAGCGATGAAGCATACGGCGGGCTGTGCCGCGCCCTGTCTCGGAACATCCTGGGGAGTCTCGAGGACGCTGAGGAATGCGTCAACGACACTTGGCACCGGGCCTGGGACGCCATTCCTCCCCAGCGGCCGCGCTTCCTGCGGGCCTACTTCGCGGCGCTCACCCGCAACGTGTCCCTGGACCGCTGGCGGGAGCGTAGGGCGGAAAAGCGGGGCGGGGGGCTGGACGTTCTGCTCTCGGAGCTGGAGGACTGCCTGCCCGCGGCGGACGGTGTGGAGGACACAGTGGAGGCCCGTGAGCTGACCCGGGCCATCGACCGCTGGCTGGACGGCCTGACCGCTGCGGATCGGTCGGCATTTCTGCGGCGATATTGGTATGGCCAGCGGGTGAACGAGGTGGCGCGGCAGGACGGGTGTTCCCCCAACACCATGACCAAGCGGCTGGGGCGTCTCCGGGACAGCCTGCGCCGTGCGTTGGAACAGGAGGGAATTTCGGTATGAATAAGGGAAGTGAGCGGCTTTTTGAGGCGCTGAGTGGGATCGATCCGCAGAAAATCGACGCGGCAGCTCCCACGGGGAAGGAAATCATCCATTGGAAACGTTGGGGAGCGCTGGCAGCGGCGCTGGCGCTGGCGGTGGGGGTGGGCGGATGTGTTCTGCTCCGGCTCGGCGGCATAGGCTTTGGACCCGGCTCCGCCGCCGGGGGCAGCGGCCACGACAACGGCGGCAGTGTGTTCATGTCCTATGCCGGACCGGTGTTTCCCCTGACTGTTTTGGAGGGGGGAGAGGGGCTGACGGCCCGGAGGGACATCGTCATGGACTTTTCGCCCTGGATGCCGGTGTGGTGGTCCAATGAGCAGGAGACCGCCTCCCGCACGGAGCTGACCGAGGAGGAGCGGCAGGCCGTACTGCGGCAGTATGACGAGTGGTATCCCAAGGGCGGGCGGTTTCTGAAGTCCACCGACCTGCTGGTGACGGACGGCTATACCCTGACCAACCTCACCGAAGAGGACAAAACAGTTAGGGTGCTCTATCCCTTTGTCAGTTCGCTGCTGGATTTGAGCGAGCGGATCCCCAGCCTTGCGGCGGACGGCGCAGCGCTGAACACCGCCCTCCATGCCGGAGGTTACTCCGGTGGGTTTCAGCCGGTCGCCGGCAGCCAGAGCAAAGGTCTGCTGAATTTGGAGCGGCTCAACTCCTGGGAGGGGTACAAGACGCTGCTGTCCGACGGGAGCTATTTGGACGCGGCTTTGGGGGAATTCCCCGACCTGTCGAACACTCCGGTTATTGTCTATCGGTTCACCGGCTATTATGGCCCGGAGCCGGACGAAAAGGCGGGCCGTCCGAACCCCACCATCCGGGCGGGGTTCGATTTGGATTACGAAAAGACCACCGTCCTGTCCTACGGATTCCATGGGATGAGCCGGGACACGGAGAAGGGGCACATGATCCAGTGCTTTTCCATCCCGCAGCCCTACAACCCCTGGTATGGCGAACCCTACTATCTGTTTGTCATCGGAGAGGATATCCAAAATCTGACCACCGGCGGATATGTCACCGGCGGCGCCGACGCGGACACCGAGAAGCTGGACGGCTGCGGTGTGGATGTGAAGCGGTATGAGATGGACCTGGAGTCCGCGCTTCGGGAGGCGGTGGAGCTGATGTACGGCGCGGACTCCCGGTTTGAGGAACTGGGCAACGGTGCCGGTCGCCCGGATTTTGAGCTGTACTTTGGGCTGATGAAGGAATTTTTGTGCTCCTGCGGCCCGCTGTCACCAAGCGGTGTGGAGCGTTACGACGCGGGATGGCTGGGTGAGATGGATTTTGCCAATGTGGATCGGGTGTTTTACCTGGAGGCCCAGGTCCATATCCCCGCCGGGGGCAGCGTGAAGATTGCGGCGTCCATGACCAAGCCCGCCAGCTATGACTTCCATTGCGCCGACACGGAAAATAGAAATATTTACGGCTATGACATGGTAACTAGACTGGGCACAAATCTGGACTTTACCGCTCAGACCGCCGCGGCGCTGAACACCGAGGGCATAGAAATCATCCGCCAGAATTACGGCTTCGACTGGGAAAACGGGGTGGACACCGTCGCCCTGGACCCGGAGCAGGAGCACTACTACCTGGAGGTGCGCCGCGCCGGCGCGTGATAAAAGAGCATCCCCGCCGGGAGCCCCGGCGGGGATGCTTTGCTTTACGATGGTTCCAGCGTCACCCGGATGGACACCGGGTTGTGGTCGGTGTACTGGAACTGGTTGTCCAGCGTCTCCACGCTGTCCAGCCCCACATTGGGGGAGAGGATAAAGCCGTCGATGACGTAAAACTGGTTGCCCGCGGGGTCGGGGTCATAGGGGTGGTTGAGCAGGCGGCAGCTGGGCACGGACAGGTCGCAGGCGAACCGCCAGCCCTCCGGGAGCATCTCCTCCCCCAGCACCCCCGGCGTCCACAGCCCGGCGTCCTGGATGGGGAAGGCGTCCAGCGCGCCGGGGAAGGTCTGGTTGAAGTCGCCCCCGGCGATGACGTAGTTGCCCTTCTCATACTCACCGGCGAGGAAGTCCATAAGCATTTTTGTCTGGGCGGCTTTGCCCTCCCCGTCATCGTAGGCCTCCAGGTGGAGGTTCACCAGCACCAGCTGCCTGTCCGTCCCCTCCAGGGGAACATAAC
>CATLHC010000027.1 GCA_949948775.1 uncultured Oscillospiraceae bacterium | reverse complement strand
CGCCCATCCTCATGCTCACCGCCCGGTCCGAGCTGGAGGACCGGGTGGAGGGCCTGAACGCCGGGGCGGACTACTACCTGACCAAGCCCTTCGACACCCGGGAGCTGCTGGCCTGTGTGGGGGCGCTGCTGCGCCGCCAGGGCGGACAGGTGGACCAGCTCACCTTCGGCAATACGGTACTGGATTTGGACGCCTCCACCCTGGCCTGCGGGGAGAAGTGGGTGCGGCTGTCGGCGCGGGAGTTCGACGTGATGCGCTGTCTTATGGGAGCCAAGGGCAAAAATCTGTCCAAGGAGGCTATTCTGGCCCGTGTATGGGGGTACGACTCCAACGCGGTGGAGAACCACGTAGAGGTGTACGTGGGCTTTCTGCGGAAAAAGCTCAGCAGTATCGGCTCCAACGTGCGCATTGAGGCGGTGCGGCGGCTGGGCTATCACCTGGAGGCGGACGAAGGATAGCAAAGGGCCCCGCTCGAAACCGAGCGGGACCCTTTTTGTCCGCTTACAGCAGGATGACTCCCGCCTCCCGGCACGCTTCCAGGGTCCGGGGATCCCAAATGCTGGCCTGGACCTCACCGATATGGGCCTTGCCCAGCAGGAACATGGACACCCGGCTCTGCCCAATGCCGCCGCCGATGGTCAGGGGCAGCTCCCCGGCCAGCAGGGCGCGGTGGAAGGGCAGCTCCCGGCGCTCGTCGTGGCCGGAGATGGACAGCTGCCTGTCCAGGGACTCCGGGGACACCCGGATGCCCATGGAGGAGATCTCAAAGGCATGGCCCAGCAGGGAGTTCCACACCAGGATATCTCCGTTCAGCGCCCAGTCGTCGTAGTCCGGGGCGCGGCCGTCGTGGGGTCTGCCGGACTTCAGCGCCCCGCCGATGCCCATGAGGAAGGTGGTGGGGTGGTCCTTCAGCCAGGCGTCCTCCCGCTCCTTGGGGGACAGCTCGGGCCACAGGTCCTCCAGCTCCTGGGCGGTGACGAAAGACACCTCCCGGTCAATGAGGGGCAGGGTGGTCAGCTGAGGATAAACCGAGCGCAGCGTCTGCTGGGTGTTGGCCAGGGCGCCCACGATGGTCTTTACCACGCCTTTTAAGTAGTCCACGTTGCGGTCCCGGGGGGCAATAACCTTCTCCCAGTCCCACTGGTCCACGTAGACGGAGTGGAGATTGTCCAGCTCCTCGTCCCGGCGGATGGCGTTCATATCGGTGTACAGTCCCTCGCCCACGGAAAACTGGTAGCGGTGCAGGGCCAGGCGCTTCCACTTGGCCAGGGAGTGGACCACCTGGGCGTCCCGGCCCGCGTCGGGCACGTCGAAGGACACCGCCCGCTCCACGCCGTTCAAGTCGTCATTCAGGCCGGTAGACGCTTCCACGAACAGGGGCGCGGACACCCGGCGCAGGTTCAGCGCCCCGCCCAGGTCGTCCTCAAAGAGCCGCTTGAGCAGGCCGATGGCTTTCTGGGTGTCGTACAGGTTCAGCAGGGGGGCGTACCCCTGAGGAATGACGGTGGTCAGCATAAGCTTTGCTCCTTTACTCCGATGAAATATCAGATATTATACAATGCCACAGAAAAAAATGCAAATTGAATTGTGTTTCCCATTTCGATATGGTATAATTCCCATATATCGCCGCGGCAGAGCTGCGTTTTCCGGCAAACTGCCCACTTGGCGTCCGCATGTTCACGTTCTAATAATTCATATATCAGGAGGAATAGACCAATGGACTACAAAAAAGCGTATGAGCAGTGGCTGAACTCCCCCGCCTTGTCCGAAGCGGAAAAGGCGGAGCTGGCCGCCATCGCCGGGGACGAGAAGGAGATCGAGTCCCGCTTCTTCTCCCAGCTGGAATTCGGCACCGCCGGGCTGCGGGGCACCATGGGCGTGGGATTGTACCGGATGAACATCCATGTCATCCGCCACGCCACCCAGGCCTTCGCCAACGTCATTTTGAACGAGGGCCCTGAGGCGGTGAAGAAGGGCGTGGCCATCTGCTTTGACTGCCGGAACAACTCCGACGTGTTCGCCCGTGAGGCCGCCTGCATCATGGCCGCGGCGGGCATACCCGTGCGCCTGTTCGAGTCCCTGCGCCCCACTCCCGAGCTGTCCTTTGCCATCCGGGAGTACGGCTGCATCGCGGGCATCAACATCACCGCCAGCCACAATCCCAAGGAGTACAACGGCTATAAGGTCTACTGGTCCGACGGCGCTCAGCTTCCCCCCAACCACGCCGACCAGGTGGCCAAGACCATGCGGGAGTCCGACGTGTTTGATGTGAAAGTCGCCGACTACGACAAGGCGGTGGCCGACGGCCTCATCACCATCATGGGTTCTGAGACCGACGAGAAGTTCCTGGCCAACGTCATGGGGCAGGTCAACGACCAGGCGGCGGTGGACGCGGTGGCGGACACCTTCAAGATGGTGTACACCCCCTTCCACGGCACCGGCCACAAGCTGATCCCCGAGGCCCTCAAGCGCCTGGGCATGAAGCACGTCATCTGCGTGCCCGAGCAGATGGTCATCGACGGCAACTTCCCCACCGTGGCCTCCCCCAACCCGGAGAATCCCGAGGGCTTTTATCTGGCCGTGGACCTGGCCAACAAGGAGGGCGCCGACTTCATCCTGGGCTCCGACCCCGACGCCGACCGCGTAGGCCTGATGGTGCGCACTTCCGACGGCGAGTTCAAGGTGCTCACCGGCAACCAGACCGGCGTGCTCCTGCTGGATTACCTCATCGGCGCCAAGCAGCGCACCGGCAAGATGCCCAAAAACCCTGTCGCCCTCAAGACCATTGTCACCACCGAGATGGCCCGCAAGGTGGCCGAGGTCAACGGCCTGCAGTGCTTCGACACCTTCACCGGCTTCAAGTTCCTGGCTCAGAAGAAGGACCAGCTGGAGAGCTCCGGCGAGGGCAACGTCGTCATGTCCTATGAGGAGAGCTACGGCTACATGCTGGGCGACTATGTGCGGGACAAGGACGCCGTCACCGCCGCCGTGGCCATGACCGAGATGGCCGCTTACTACGCCGGCAAGGGCATGACCCTGTATGACGCCCTGATGGCCCTATATGAGAAGTACGGCAACTACGGTGAGCGCACCATGAACCTGGTAATGCCCGGCCTGGACGGTCTGAAGAAGATGGCCGACCTGATGGCCAATCTGCGGGCCAATCCCCCCAAGGAGATCGGCGGCGAGACCGTCAAGACCTGGAAGGACTACAAGGACGGGTCCGTGGTGGACGCCGCCACCGGAGCCAAGAGCACCATGGAGCTGTCCGGCTCCAACGTGCTGCGCTACGAGCTGGCCGACGGCACCTCCGTCATCGTGCGGCCCTCCGGCACCGAGCCCAAGGTGAAGGTGTACATACTGGCCCAGGGGGCCAGCCAGGCCGACTGCGCCGATAAGGTGGCGCGGTACTCCGCCTGGGCCGAGGGACTGAAGAACTAAGGGCGTTCCTTTTTCTTGAAAGAAAAAGGAACCGAAAAAGAACTTTTAGCTGCGAAACTGCGTTTCGCTTATGATTCATTGAGTTTAGCAAAAACAGGACCGGCGGTGTGTGGCACCCACCGCCGGTCCTGTTTTTGTTTGTCCGCCGAGATTTGTCATTCCTGTTTGGCCAGTGCCGCGTCGAACCAGCCCTGATTATACATAAAATTGCCCACAAGCTGGTTCAGCCGGTCGTAGGCGCTGACAAGCTCCAATAAATCCTTGTCCTCAAATTCCAGCCCGGCCCGGTTGCACAACCGCATCCGGCGCTGGTAGATGACATCCACCAGCGCGTCCACCTTCGCCCGTTCCCCGGCGACGGCCTCTGAGGGCGGGTTCCCTTCCAGGTATCCGCTCAGCAGGTTATAGGCCAACTCCCTTCTCACCGGGTCCGGCCCTTTCCGTTCTTCCATGTTTCTCTCACCCTTCCTTTCTGTTTCGTTCAATTATAGTCCAAATAAGGGTGATTGTCAATTTAAAGGTAACCTGTTTTACGTCAAGTGCCGAAATCAAGGCAATTGTCGTAGATTGGGCAATACTATATGATAGATGAAAGAAACTTGTGAAAAAGGGCGGTGTCGAAATGATCGTCTATGACAGGCTGTGGGCCACCATGAAGGAACGGGGCATTTCCCAATACCGGCTGATCCGTGAGTACCAGTTCAGCAACGGCCAGTTGGACCGCCTGCGCAAAAATGGGAACATCAGCACCTATACCATCAACTTGCTGTGCAAGATCCTCCACTGCCGGGTGGAGGACATTCTGGAATACGTCGAGGAGGAGCCATCCAATGAAGAATAATATCATTGTGCTCTACAATACCTGGACCGGCTTTACCCAACGCTACGCCCAGCTGATCGGGGAGGCGCTAGACTGCCCCGTCCACGCTCTAAAAGACGCCCCCGCCGACCTGTCCCAATACGATACGGTGGTATTCGGCAGCCGCCTCCACGCCGGGGTGTTCGATGGCTGGAAGAAAGCCCAAAAGCTGCTGATCCGGCGGGGCGCGAAAAAGCTGGTGGTGTTCGCCACCGGGGCCATGCCCAACGAGGCGGAGGATACCATCCGAGCCATGTGGGAGCAGAACCTCACCGCCCAGGAGCGGGAAGCCATCCCCCACTTCTACCTCCAAGCGGGGCTGTGCTACGAGAAGATGGGCGGCGTGGACCGGGCCATGATGAAATTCGCCGCCTGGGCCATGGCCCGCAGGAGGGCCAAGACAGCGGAGGACGAGGCGTTCCAGAGCGCCATCCGCCAATCCTATGACATTTCCGACCCAAAGTACATCCAGCCTATCGCGGCTTTTTTGAAGCAGGAAAATTGAGCGCAAAAAGTCCCCGCCGGACGGCGGGGACTTTCTCACGCTCACTTGGAGGGCAGAATGGCCGCGATGGCTCCGGCGAAATTACTGATGGGCATGGTCTGGAGCACCACCCGGCCCGGACCGGTGATCACGGTATTGAACAGGCCCTCGCCGCCGAACAGCACATTTTTGACCCCCTTGACCGTCTGCACATCCACCGAGCAGGTGGCGTCCATCATGGCCAGGTTTCCGGTGTCGATAACGATCTGCTGCCCCGGCTGAAGGTCGTACTCCACCGCAGAGCCGTCAATCTCCAAGAAGGCGGTGCCGTGGCCGCTGAGCTTCTGCAGAATGAAGCCCTCGCCGCCGAAAAAGCCCGACATCCCCTTCTTCTGGAAGAAAATAGACAGCTCCACCCCCGCCTCGGAGGCCAGGAAGCCGGATTTCTGCACCACAATGGGGTGCTGCGGGTCGATGTCCACCGCCCGGATGGAGCCGGGGAAGCTGGACGCAAAGGCGATCATGCCCGGCCCGCCCTTGGCGGTGTAGATGTTCTGGAACATGGACTCGCCGGAGAACATCCGGCCAAAGGCCTTGCCGATGCCGCCCGCGCTGGTCTCCATCCCCATGTTGGGGGACATCCAGACCATGGAGCCCTTTTCGGTGATCATGGACTCGTTGGCCTCCACGTCGCAGATGACCACGGGCATGGGTTCGCCGGTAATATTATAGCGCATACGTATTCCTCCTTCTCGTACTGGAAAGGGATGTTCCCTTTCATTGTAGTATACACCCAAGAATCACAAAACACAATTTAAGATTTGCGAAAAGCCGCCCCTGCTCTGAGAACAGGGGCGGCTTTGCCGTTTCTTACAGACGCCAGATATCTTTGTTGTACTGCGCAATGGTCCGGTCGCTGGAGAAGAAGCCGCAGCGGGCGGTGTTCACCAGCATCTTCCGGGCCCAGAAGGGCTTGTCGCCGTAGTCGTGGATGGCCCGGTCCCGGGCGGCGATATAGCTCTCCACGTCCAGCAGGGACATAAACCAGTCCTTGCCGGTGATGTCGGTCCACAGGGCCTTCAAGGCGTCCTTGTCGCCGTACTGGGTGAGCACCGGGTCCAGCAGGAAGTCCACCAGGGGCTTCACGTCCGGGCGCTGGTAGTAGATGGCGGAGTGGTAGCCCAGCTTGGGGTCCCGGGCCTTCTGCTCATACAGCTCGATGATCCAGTTGCTGGACGCGCCGAAGCTGTAGATGTTGTCCGGACCCACCAGGTCGGCGATCTCCACGTTGGCCCCGTCCCGGGTGCCCAGGGTGACGGCCCCGTTGGCCATGAACTTCATGTTGCCGGTGCCGCTGGCCTCCTTGGAGGCCAGGGAGATCTGCTCGGAGATGTCGCAGGCGGGGATCAGCTTCTCCGCCCAGGACACGTTGTAGTTCTCCACCATCACCACCCGCAGCCAGGGGCGGACCTGGGGGTCCTCCTCGATGAGCTGGCGCAGGCAGAGGATCAGGTGGATGATGTGCTTGGCCATCACATAGGCCGGGGCGGCCTTGGCGCCGAAGATGACGGTGACGGGCCGCTCGGGGACCTTGCCCGCCTTGATGTCCAGGTACTTGCGGATGACGTACAGGGCGTTCATCTGCTGGCGCTTGTACTCGTGGAGGCGCTTCACCTGGATGTCGAACACGGACTCCGGGTCCATCTCGATGCCCTGGGTCCGGCGCAGCTCCTGGGCCAGCGCCCGCTTGTTGTCCGCCTTGATGGCCGTCATTTTGTCCAGCACGGCGGCGTCGTTGTAGAAGTCCATCAGCTTGTTCAGCCGGTTGGGGTCGCAGCGCCACTCTTTGCCCACGCACTCGTCCAGCAGGGAGGCCAGCTCAGGATTGCACACCTCCAGCCAGCGGCGCAGGGTGACGCCGTTGGTCTTGTTGTTGAACTTTTCCGGGTAGATGTCATAGAAATGGCGCAGCTCGGAGCTTTTGAGGATATCGGTGTGAAGAGCCGCCACGCCGTTGACGGAGTAGCCGTAGTGGATGTCCAGGTGGGCCATGTGGACGGTCTCGCTGACCACCTTTTCGCCCTTTTTGTCGGTGTGCTCCTGGGTCTGGATGATGCCCACCGCCGGGTCGGGATGGGCGGCCCGGGCCCGCTGATCCAGCTCCCGGAGGATGGGCGTCAGCTGGGGGGCCACCTTCTCGATGAAGGGCAGGGGCCACTTCTCCAGGGCCTCGGCCAGAATGGTGTGGTTGGTGTAGGCGCAGGTCTTGGCCACCTGCTCCACCGCCTCGTCCATGGTCAGGCCCTTGGCCGTCAGCAGGCGGACCAGCTCCGGGATGACCATGGAGGGGTGGGTGTCGTTGATCTGGATGACCACGTGCTCGCTGATGGTATGGGGGTCGAAGCCCCGCTCCTCCAGCTCCTTCAGCACCAGCTGGACCCCGGCGGACACCATGAAATACTGCTGGTACACCCGGAGCAGCCGCCCCGCCTCGTCGCTGTCGTCGGGGTAGAGGAAGGAGGTGAGCCGGGCGGGCAGGTCGGTCTTGTCAAAGTCGATGCCCTCAGCGGGGGCGGGGGCGGGACTCTCCACGTCGAACAGGTGGAGGCGGTTGGCAATCTCGGTGTGGGCGCCGGGGACGGCGATGTCAAAGAGCTTCGCCTTCACCGGCCCGAAACCAAAGGGCACCTCAAACTCCACATCGGTGGGGATAAGCCAGCTCTCGTCCTCGATCCAGGGGTTGGGCCGCTCGTTCTGCTTGTTGTGGGCAAACTTCTGCTCAAACAGGCCGTAGTGGTAGTTGAGCCCCACGCCGTCCCCCTTGAGGCCCAAAGCGGCGATGGAGTCCAAAAAGCAGGCCGCCAGACGGCCCAGGCCGCCGTTGCCCAGGGAGGGCTCCGGCTCCTGCTCCTCGACGGCGGACAGGGATTTGCCGCACTGGGCCAGCGCGTCCTTCACCTGGTCAAAGACGCCCAGGGCCAGCAGATTGTTGCTCAGCAGCTTGCCGATGAGGAACTCGGCGGAAAAGTAGTACAGCTTACGCGCCCCGGCGGGGGCGGGGCGCGCCTGGGCCAGCTCCTGGCTGAGCTGGAGCAGCACGTGATAGATCTGCTGGTCCGTGCACTGGGCCAGCTCACGGGCGTATTTGGCCCGGGCCAGCTCCTGCATCCGTTGTTTCACATCCATTATATGCGCACTCCTTTCAAATCCAATGATGCCGCCCAATGGGCAGCGGGTCTGAAAACGTTTCCAATCAAAAGAATTGACACCATCCGGTTTCTCCAGTCTCCATGGAAAGTATAGCCCGCTTTCTGCTCTGCGTCAAAGGTTTTCTAAACAAAAATACGGAATTTTTCCACCATTTTTCGGTCAGAACACATGAAAACAGGAGGAAAAGCTCCCCTGCAGTCATATTTTTCCGGTTTTTTCCTGTCCGTTCCCCGCTTCCTCCACTCGCAGCGCGCCGCCGCAGGCGCAGCGGTAGCGTTCCGGGTGATCCACCAGCGCGGAGCGCTTCATCCGAGGGATGCGCCGCCCGCAGCGCTCGCACACCACATAGTAGCGCACCGGGCGGTCGTCCTCCAGCCCCAGCCCGCTGTAATTGTCTGTGCGCCGGATGTGGCAGCCGTAGGCGTCGTTCATCCGCCGCGCATAGCCCTTCCACCGGGCGCCGTGGTTGGAGCAGCCATAGCAGGTGTGCAGCACCTCGTGGGCCAGCACCTGGAGGACGGCGTCCTCGCTCCCCTGCTCCGCCAGCTTGGCGGATAGCTCGATGGTATACCGCCCCGCCCGGCGGATACAGCAGCCAAACCGGGTTCGCGCCCGGCGGTTGAGGCAGACATGCGGATCGATCTCCCGCGAAACGGGAATCTTGACGGCTCTGGCCTGGGCGATGGCCAGGGCCAGCAGCCCGTCTATGTACTCCTGTGTCATGGGGCGCTCCTTCACAGCCGCACCGGCACCGGGTCCGTTATGGCCAGGCTGTCCGCGGTGACGGCGCACTCCACCGCCAGCGCCTTCACCCCCACCCGGACCGCGTCCCGCAGCGCCGCGCCGAATTCCGGGTGCGTCCGGTCGTTGGGGGAGAAGGCGGTCATACCCGCCATCTGGACGACGACGCACACCGCCGCCTCGTACCCCGCCTCACGGCAGGCAATCAGCTCCCGCAGGTGCTTCACCCCCCGCTGGGTGGGGGCGTCGGGGAACAGCGCGTGGCCGTCCTCCTCCAAGGTGCAGCCCTTGACCTCCACAAAGCCTTTCCGGCCCTTCTCCGATTCCTCCCAGTAGAAATCAAACCTGGAATTTCCCCATGCCGTCTCCGGGCGCAGCAGCGTAGGCCGGGGCAGGCCCAGCGCCGCCCCCCGTCCCGCCGCCATCCACTCCCCGAACACCTTGTTGGGGGCCTGGGCGTCCATATTGATGAGCAGGGGCGGCAGTCCGGGCCGGGCCTTTTCCACCGCCACCAGGTCGTATTTCGTCTTGCGCCGCGGGTTGGCGCTGCCCTCCAGGTACACAGTGCAGCCGGGAACCAGAAGCTCCCTGCACCGCCCGGTGTTTTTCACATGGACCGTCTCCTCACAGCCGTTCACGGCCACCTGGGCTACAAAGCGGTTGGGACGGACCAAGAACCGGCCGGCGCGGATATCTTGATAGGTCACTTCTCTTCCCTCCCGCCGTCCCCGCTTGGCCCGGCCTCTGTCTCGGACGCGCTGCGCTCCGCCCCGGACTGGGGGACAGGCTGATGGGGCAGCAGAATGTCGATGCCGCAGGCCAGCGCCACACCCACCAGCGTCTCAAACAGCCGCTCAATGGAGTCGACGGCCGGCCTGTCCCCAGGGTCCACCACCAGGCACATGACCACCATACAGGCCATCCCGGCGCAGTCCGGCCTTTTGATGATCAGGCACAGCTCGATGATGGGAATGAGCAGCACAGACATCAGGAAATACCGCAGCAGGTCGATGTGCAAGATATTCAGGGTATCCATGGCGTACACCGTCAGCACCCCCGCCACGCCGCCCACCAGAGTGCCCAGCACACGGTTGACAGAGGATTCGATGGTCTTGCCCGCAGACCTCTGGACGCAGAAAAGGGCGGCAAACATGGAATACAGGGCGGATTTGTCCCGCAAAAAGGCCAACAGTCCGCACAAAAACACCGCAACCACCGTCTTGATGATGCGCATACCGATGTGGCGGCGCCGCTCCCCCGCCGGCGTATGACCGTTTTGCCGCTCCATTGCCGCACCTCCCCAGTCTGTATTGTTGTATCATACCACAATATGCCGGCGGCGGCAACCCGCTTTTCTCCTCAAGAGACGCTTCCTTTTCCCCATTCCCTGTGATAAAATGTCGAACGAGGTGATTTTATGCACATTCCAAGCGGCGGCACCGCCGCGCTGGAGCTGGTCCGGTTTGACGACGCCTTGGAGGCGGCGCTGGCACCCTCTCCCGATTACGATATCACAAAATGGCTCTACGTGCCCAATTATTACGGAGAGTATCGTTACATTCTGGGCACGCGGGGGGAACGGCCCCTCATCTGCATCGGGGTGAATCCCTCCACCGCCGCCCCGGGCGATCTGGACAACACGCTGAAGTCGGTGGAGCGGGTGGCGCACCATAATGGCTACGACAGCTTTATCATGTTCAACGTCTACGCCCAGCGGGCCACCCGGCCGGAGGATATGGAGCGGGCCTGTAACGCGGCGCTTCACGCGGAGAATATGCGGGCCTTCGACTATGCACTGTCGCTGGACAAGGCCGGGAGTCCGGCGGTGTGGGCGGCCTGGGGCGCGGTCATCGAGAAGCGCGATTACCTGTCCCTGTGCGTCCGGGACATGATCGCGGTGGGGGCGAAGCGAAACGCCCGCTGGTTCTCCGCCGGGAAGCGGACCCGTGCGGGCCATCCGCACCACCCGCTGTACCTGCGCAAAGACAGCCCGCTGGACCCCTTCGACGTGGGAGCATATCTGGACAGCCTGAACTGACAGCCCAAATGTTGCAAAGAAAACTTTGCAAATCATATTGACAAGTACACTTGGCAATGCTATGATAGTGATACCAAGTAAACTTGGCAAAATGATCTGGGAGGTCCGACGGATGGACAAAGAGGAAATTTTGGCGAAAAGCCGGGAGGAAAACAGGGACCGTGACTTCGTGGAAGCCGAGGTTTTGAATCACGCCAACAGCATCGCCCTCAGCGTGAGCTTGACGATATGTGCCCTTGTCAGTACGCTGCACGCCATCTTTCGGAACAGCGTGGACTACGCCGTCTGGATCGTACAGTTTGGCATACTGTCCACCGTCATGCTGGTGAAATTCGCCAAACTGCGCCGCCGCCACGAGCTGTTCCTGGGCCTGCTGTACGCAGGATTCAGCGTGTTCTTTTTCGCGCTCTACCTGCACCTTGAGCTGGGGGTCTTTTAATGGACGAAAGCTTGATTTTAAAAAATTACTTGAAAGAAGCCCGCGCTGAAAAGGGCCTGTCCCAAGCCCAGCTGGCGGAGCTGGTGGGCGTGTCCCGCAACACCATCAGCTCCATCGAGACGGGGCAGTTCAACCCCACCGCCAAGCTGGCGCTCATTCTGTGCGTGGCTCTGGATAAGAAGTTTGAGGAGCTGTTTTACTTTTGAGGGAGGGATTACCGTGGAAAAAACATATCTTGCAAGCCTTTGCAAAAACGGGCTGCTGGGCGGCGGACTGTTTCTGGACGACGAGCGCGTGACCTACCGCACCGGCAAGATGTCGGTTCCGCCGGAAATCCGAAATTTACAGCTCCCCTTCTGCCGCATCAAGGCCGTGGAGAAGAGCAGAGCGCTGTTTCTTCCCACCGTGACCATTGAAATGCAGGACGACCGGGGATGGAAGTTCCTTGTCTTTGGCCGGAGGAGCTTCCTGGACAATCTGAAAGCGGCTATGGACGCCTACGCGTCCGGGGCGTAAACGCAAACGGGGAGCGCCGAGTCGGGCGCTCCCCGTGCTTCATCAGTCTGTCCTGCCCAGCCGTTCCAGCCGCTCCCGCTCGGCCTGACTGAGCCGGTGGTAGCTGGGCGCCATGGCCGCGGCGGACACCAGCTTGCCCTCTTTCGCCAGCCGCAGGGCGGCCCTTGCCACGCCCCAGGCGGTCTGATAAATGAGGTGCGGCGGCATGAGTACGCAGGGCAGCCCCTGCCCCTCCAGCGCTTTTTGAACCAAGTGCGCGCCGTCTCCCACCAGGGTCTGGCGCTTGCCGGAGGCGCGCGCCTCCTCCGCCAGCTCGTCCAGCCCCACTGCCCGGTCCTCGGTGAGCCGCTTCAGTTCCCCGTTTTCGGCCAAAAACCGGGCGCAGTACACCTGACTGCGCCGGGCGTCCATGGCGGCGCAGATCTCCCCGCCCACGTGGGCGCACTGCCAGGCCATAGACTCCAACGTGGAACAGGGCGCGCAGGGCTTATCCCCCGGCCAGGCCAGCCCTTTGGCCGCCGCCACGCCGATGCGCACCCCGGTGAAGGACCCCGGCCCCGCCGCCACCGCCACCACGTCCATCTCGTCCAGGGTCAGCCCGGTGTTTTTCAGCAGATCCGCCGCCATGGGCATCAGGATAGCCGAATGGGTCAAACCGCTGTTCTGAAAGGACTGGGCCAGCAGCCTGTCGTCCTCCGCCACCGCCACGGAGGCAGTGACGGCCGAGCTCTCCAGCGCGATAATTTTCACAGCTCCACCCCCTCGATGGTGATGATCCGATCGTCATCCCCGTCCCCCCGGAGGATGGACACCCGGATGGCGTCGGGCTCGATGGCCTCGGCCACGTTCTCACTCCACTCCACGGCGCACACGCCGCCGCGGGCCAGATAGTCCTCCCAGCCGATATGGAACAGTTCGTCGGCGCTGCCCAGCCGGTACATGTCAAAGTGGAACAGGGGCAGACGGCCCCCCTCGTACTCGTTGACGATGGTGAAGGTGGGGCTGGTCACCCGCTCCTCCACCCCCAGGGCGCGGGCCATGCCGGACACAAAGGCGGTTTTGCCCGCCCCCAGGTCCCCAGTGAATGCCACCACCCGGCCTTCGTCCAGCGCGTTCGCCAGCCGTTTCCCCAGGGCCTCCGTCTCCTCCCGGCTGCGGGTGACAAATTCCATACGCGGTCACTTCCAGTCATAAAGTTAAGATTTCAAAAACTCTTGCGAAACAGTATAGCATATTCCTGCCGATTGTGCTATACTAATTTGCAGTTTTGTCGGAAGGGAGGCCGCGTCTTGCAGCTCACGCGCTCTGTCAAGGAATTTTTCAAAAAGGGAGACGTGGTCCTCCTGGTCCTGTGCGTCGTCGCCAGCCTCATGGGCATTGCGCTGATTTACAGCGCCACCCAGTACAACTTCAAGCTCCATGATTACGCCTTCAAGCAGTTTCAGTTTCTCTGCATGGGCATTGCGGCCTACGTATGGGTCACCTTCATCGACATCGAGTACCTGATGGAGAAGTGGTGGTGGGTGTTCCTGCTGCTGGGCCTGTTCGTCATCGCCCTCATTTACAAATGGGGCTACGACGGCGGCAGCGGCAACAAGAGCTGGGTCTATCTCCCCATTCCCCACTTTCCCGGCTTTCAGCCCGGCGAGATCGCCAAGCTTTCCTACATCGTGGTGCTGGCCTGGATGATCAACAAGGAGCGGCCGAAGGGCCTGGGCCGCTTCTCCGCCCTGGTGAAATACGTGGTGCTCACCGGCGTGTTCGCCGGGTCGCTGGCGGTGCTGTCCAGCGACTGGGGCATGGTGATCGTCTACCTGTTCATCTTCGTCATCATGGCCTGGGTGGCCGGTGTGAGCAAGTGGTGGTTCATCGGTGTGGGCGTACCCCTGGTGGGCGCGGTGGCATTTCTGTGGAACTTCATTCTTCCCCGCACCAAGTATTGGACGGACTACCGCATCATGCGCTTCCGGGTGGTGCTGGACCACGACCTGGACCCCTCGAACCGGGGCTGGCAGCAGAGCCGGACCCTGCTGGCCATCGGCTCGGGGCAGCTCACCGGACAGGGCTGGCTCAACGGCACCCAGACCCAGTCTCGCTCGGAGGGAAGCCTGCCCGCCCGGCATACCGACAACATTTTCGCCGTGTGCGGGGAGGAGTTCGGGCTGCTGGGCTGCTGCGCGGTGCTGCTGATTCTGCTGCTCATCATTCTGCGGTGCGTATGGGTGTCGCGGCGGGCAAAAAGCTATATGTCCGCCTACATCTCCATGGGCATCGCCGCCATGCTCATGATCCAGACCATCATCAACGTGGCCATGAACCTGTATGTGGGTCCCGTGATCGGCCTAACCCTGCCCTTTTTCAGCTACGGCGGGTCCTCCACCCTGACGCTGTTCATCGCCATGGGCATCGTATCCGGCATCAAGATGCGGCCGCTGCCCAGCTGGCTCAAGGATCGAAGTCAGCTTTAACACCTTTGCGGCAGCCTGAAATTTCCACCTGCGGACGCCCCAAAAATCAGGGGCGTCCGCATATTTTTTGCTTTTTTGGCATATGCTTGTCCCACAACCATACAAAGGAGGAATCCCTTTGAAGACCCGAATCCTGATACTGTCTGTGTGCCTGGCGGGAGCGCTGGCCGCCCCGGCCATGGCGCTGACCACCTCCACCGCCGACGTGGAAAACGCCGCCCCCATCGCCGAGGACCTGACCCTGAAAACCTACAAGGACGTGGCCATCGCCAGCCGCTTCGCCGCCGTGGACCCGGAGGGCGACCTGATCACCTTCCAGGTGGTGGACAGCCCCGCCCGGGGCCAGGTGGCCATGGACGAAACCGATCCCGCCGCCTTCACCTACACCCCCTATGAGGGGAAAAAGGGCAAGGACACCTTCACCTATGTGGCCATTGACGCCAAGGGCAACACCTCTAAGCCCGCCACGGTGAAGATCACCATCCAAAAGCAGACCACCGCCGTCGCTTACTCCGATATGGACGGCGACCCCTCGCTCTACGCCGCCCTCCATCTGGCGGAGGAAGGGGTGTACACCGGCCGGAAGGTGGGCAGCCTGTACTGCTTTGACCCGGCCGACACCTTCAGCCGGGAGGAGTTCCTGGCCCTGGCCATGACCGCAGCGGGCCGGGAGGCGCTGGCGGACGTGTCCCTCACCGGCTTCTATGACGACGGCGACATCTCCGCCTGGGCCAAGGGCTATGTATCCGCCGCCCTGGTGGTGGGCACCGTGGAGGGCTCCCAAAACGAGGCGGGCCAGACGGTGTTCGATCCCGGCAGCCCCATCACCCAGGCGGAGGCGGCGGTGATCATCGACCGTCTGCTGGCCACCGGCGATGTGGCCGGGACGGCCTCCGCCTTCTCCGCCGGGACCGCTCCCGCCTGGGCCTACCAGTCGGTCGTGAATATGGAGGCCCTATCCGTGCTCAGCAGCAGCGCAGACCTGTACCAGCCTCTGACCCACGGTGAGGCCGCCGAGATGCTCTCCGCCATGCTGGAGGTGCTGAACAGCCGGGACAGCGGCGGCTGGTTCCGGTAAAACCCGCAAAAAAGCACCCTTACGGGTGCTTTTTTGTCATTCATCCAGGTCATAGGGGGGCGTATCCCGGTTCTCCGCCGCCGTGCTCTCCTCCGAGGACGGCTCATCGGGAAGGCTGGGTACCATGTTCTGCCTATACTGCATCTCCGCCCACTGCTCCTTGGTGATGAGCAGCTGACGGGGCTTGGAGCCCTCAAAGGGTCCCACCACGCCTTTTTCCTCCATCTGGTCCACCAAGCGGGCGGCCCGGCCGTACCCCAGCTTCAGCCTGCGCTGGAGCATGGACACGGAGGCCTGTCCCACCTCCAGAACCACGTCGATGGCGGCGGGCAGCAGCTCGTCATAATCGCTGCCGCCTCCACCGCCTGGGTCGGACCCGCCCACTCCCTTGGCGGCCTTGTCCTTCTCCTCGGCGTTCCGGTCGATCTCGTGCATCACGGACTCATCGTACTGGGCGCACGCGCCCTCCTTGATGAACTCCACCACATTGGCCACCTCTTCCTCCGTGATGAAGCAGCCCTGGACGCGCAGCTTGTCCTGTCCCAAGGGAGCATACAGCATATCGCCCTTACCCACCAGCTTTTCCGCGCCCACGGTGTCCAGAATGATACGGGACTCCAGGCTGGAGGCCACCGCGAAGGCGATGCGGCTGGGGATGTTGGCCTTCATCAGCCCCGTGATTACGTCGGCACGGGGACTCTGGGTGGCGATGACCAGATGCATCCCGGAGGCCCGGCCCATCTGGGCCACCCGGCAGATGGATTCCTCCACCTCCTTCGCCGCCACCAGCATCAGGTCGGCCAGCTCGTCGATGACCACCACGATCTGGGGCATGGGCTCCAGATCCTCCCGCTGCCTGGCGTGGTTGTTGTAGGAGGCCAGGTCCTTGGCCCCCACCTCGGAGAACTTCTGATACCGCTTCATCATCTCGCTGACCGCCCACTGAAGGGCGCCCGCCGCTTTTTTCGGATCGGTGACCACCGGGATCAGCAGGTGGGGAATGCCGTTGTAGACGCTCAGCTCCACCATCTTGGGGTCCACCATAATGAGCCGGACCTCCTCCGGCGTGGCCTTGTACAGCAGGGAGATGATGAGGGAGTTGGTGCACACCGATTTGCCCGAGCCGGTGGTTCCGGCGATGAGCATGTGGGGAAGCCTGGCGATATTGCCCACGATGGGGCGGCCGCTGATATCCTTTCCCACGGCGAAGGACACCTTAGACGGGCTGTCGGTAAACTCCTTGGCCGCCAGCACGTCCCGGATGCACACGGGGCTGACCTGCCGGTTCGGCACCTCAATGCCCACGGTGGAAATTTTATCGGGGATGGGGGCCACCCGCACGGCGGAGGCCCCCAGGGCCAGGGCGATGTCGCCGGACAGGTTGGTGATCTTGTTCAGCTTCACCCCCTGGTCCAGCTCCAGCTCATAGCGGGTGACGGCGGGACCCCGGATCACGTTGACGATGTGGGCGCTGACACCGAAGGACTGGAGCGCGTCCTGCAGCCGCTGCTGGTTGGCGTGCAGCTCGCCGTCCGCCGCGGCGGCGTTTCCGCCTCCTCCCTGGTTCAGCAGTGACACGGGGGGATAGCGGTAGGCCGGAGCGTCCTGCTCCATGCCCGCCTCGATCTCCCGGGCCATCTCCTGCCGGGCCTGGGCCCGTTCTTCTTCCTTCGAAAGCTTAATCGGCGCGGCGGGTTCTCGGATCACGGGGGGCGGCACCGGCTCCTCCCGGACCTCGGCGGGAGGCGCCGGGGTCTCCCGGATCGGGGTGGGCGCCGGGGGCGGCAGCAGGTCGTCCACCGATGTTGGGGACGGGGCGGCGGGACCGGGCTTCGGTGTGCGGGGGGGCTCCCGCATGGGCCGCAGCTCGGCCACGTCCTCGTACTCGGGCGGCTCCTCCTCAAAGGGGGGCCTATTCTCCTGTCCCGGCGGGGTCACTCCCCCCACCTTGTCGAAGAAGGACTTCTTCCGCACGGTGGTCACGGGAGTCGTGGGCTTTTTGGCCAGCAGGGGACCGTCGTCCACCGGAATATCGATGGCGGCACCCTTCCGCCGGGATGCGGGGATAGGTTCCGGCTCCCTGCGCACGGGTTTCCTGGGCCGCTTCTCGGGCTGCGGATAGTCGTCCGGGTCGTATTCTGGCCGGTTATCTCTCTGCTCCCGGAAATAATCCAGCACATCCGCCGGAGTCAGGCGCATGGCGCATAGCGCCGCGGCTGCCGTCAGCACCAGCAGGATCAGCACCGCCCCCACCGTGGTAAACGCAAATCGGAAGCCCATGGCGATCAGCCCGCTGACCACGCCGCCGGACGCCGCCGCCCTGCCGTCCTTCCAAAGCTGGCCCACCAGGGCCAGCCCGCCCTCGTATTCGGCCTTGCACAAAATCAGGTGGAACAGCGCGCCGACGAATATCGGCAGGCTCACCGTCCCCGCCACCCGCAGGCGGACGGGGCGGCCCCGGTGGAAAATTAGGATCAGCGCCGCCGCCAGCAGCATGGGCGGGGCGATGTAAAACCCGTAGCCGCACAGGCCCTTCAGCAGATCGCAGAACAGGGCGATCACCGCCCCCTCCTCCGTTTTGAAGTAGCCGATGGCCCCAAACAAGGCCATGAGCAGGCACACCGCGCCGCCCACCTCCCGGCGATAGGGTTTTCTGGGGGGCGCGGACCGGTGGGAGGACCGGCCCTTGGACGCGGACGAGGGCCGCCCTTTGGATTGAGACGATGTCGAGGCCCGCCTGCCGCCGTTTTTGGTCGAATTGGAGGCGGAACGGCGGTCTCCACCGCCGGAATTTGAAGTTTTCTTTTGTGTGGAAGCCATTCAGGAATCCTCCTGTTTTGTTATGCCGCAGGGGTGAGCATCGGCAGTATCAGGCCGGCGATGAGGGACACCAACCCCACGATCCAGCAGTAATAGGCAAAGCTGCCAAACCTGCCCTTGTCGGCCAGCAGCTTTACCAGTGAGATGGAGAAGTACCCAACCACCCCGGCGATGACCATTCCGGTCAGGTACATGGGCAGCAGTTCCGCGTCGAATTCTCCCGCCTGCGCCACCTTGACCACTTTCAGCAGAGTGGCCCCCAGCACGGCGGGCAGGGAGAGCAGGAAGGAAAAGCGCACGGCGAAGCTGCGCTCAAAGCCCAAAGCCATGCCCGCGGAGATGGTGGTGCCGGAGCGGGATAAGCCGGGGATGGTGGCCAGGCCCTGGGCCAGACCCACCAGCGCCACGTCCTTCACCGTGGCGGTGCGGCCGTTTTTCCGCCCGCCGCCATACCGGTCGGACAGGAACAGGATACACCCGGTGACCAGCAGCATGGCGGACACAAACACCGGGTTAGCCCCCAGCCCCTCCACCGCGTCGTCGAAGGGAAGTACCAGAAACAGGGGCAGGGTGCCCACGATGAGCAGCAGGATCATCCGACGGGCCTCCGGGGGGTTGCCCGCCCCCCGCCGCCCCGTCGTGGTGAAAAAGGACGCCAGCATCCGGAAAAACTCCACAATCATGTCCGCGATGTCCCGGCGGTACACCACGCACACCGCCACCAGGGTGGCAAAGTGGAGCAGGATGTTGTATAAGGCGTCCGGTTCCTCCAGACGGAAGAAGTATTGCAGCAGGGACAGGTGCCCCGAGCTGGAGATAGGCAGGAACTCCGCCACACCCTGCACCACGCCCAGGATCATTGCCATCCAAAAGGTCAATGTACTCACCTCGTTTGAAATCAGCCGCCCGGAGCGGCGATAGGGTCAATGTAATATATTAACACACCTCGACGAAAAATTCCAGTCAAAATCGAAAATCTGTTCTTTAAGATTCTCCCGGCCCGCCAAAGAATCCCGCCCGCCGAAAAAAAGCCGCTCCCTCTCTTGACACCCTCCGGCGGGTGTGATAGTATACTGGAACGGTATGAAAAATCAAACAGCGCAATGAACGTCGTCAGTAGTCCGGTTTGGAACCGTCAGAGAGGGGCCGTCATGGCTGAAAGCGGCCCTCGGGGATGCTCCGGATGAAATGCGGGCGGGAGCGCGGGGGACTTGGGAGCCCTCCGTCCGGCCACGTCACGGCCCTTGAGCGACAAACGAGAGTGGAACCGCGGTACCGCCGCCTCTCATGCCTTTTTTATGGGGCATGAGATTTTTTGTTTTATGGACAAGGAGGCATTTTTTCTATGACCCGACTGGGCGAAACGCTGCGGGCCTATCAGGCCCGGGACCCGGCGGCCCGGAGCAAGCTGGAGATTTTCCTGCTCTACCCCGGGGTACACGCCACCCTTTACCACAGATTGGCCCATTTCCTGTACCGTCACCATCTGAAATTCCTGGCCCGGTTCGTGTCCCAGTGGAGCCGGTTCTGGACGGGCATCGAGATCCACCCCGGCGCGAAGATCGGCCGCAGGCTGGTCATCGACCACGGCATGGGTATCGTCATCGGTGAGACCGCCGAGGTGGGGGACGACTGCCTCATTTACCACGGCGTCACCCTGGGGGGCACCGGCAAGGACCAGGGCAAGCGCCACCCCACCATCGGCAACAACGTACTCATCTCCACCGGGGCCAAGGTGCTGGGACCCTTTAAGGTGGGGGACAATTCCCGTATCGCCGCCAACGCCGTGGTGCTCTCCGAGGTGCCCCCCGACGCCACCGCCGTGGGCATCCCCGCCCAGATTGTGCGCATCGCCGGAAAGGCCACCCACTACGCCGACGAGGTGGACCAGACCAGCGTGAAAAACCCCAACCTGGAGCGGCTGGCAGCCCTGTCCGACCGGGTGGATGCGCTGGAAAAGCTGCTGGACCAGTGCCATGCGGAGGGACGGCTGGGACACGACTCCTGCGCCGCCTGCACAAAGGAAAACGACACCTGAAAAGGAGGACAATACCATGTATCTTTACAATTCCGCCACCCACAAGAAAGAGGAGTTCCAGACCCACACACCCGGCCGGGTGGAGATGTACACCTGCGGCCCCACCGTCTATCACTACGCCCACATCGGCAACCTGCGCTCCTACATCATGGAGGACGTGCTGGAGAAGTTTCTGCGCTACGAGGGCTATGACGTGAACCGCGTCATGAACATCACCGACGTAGGCCACCTGGCCTCCGACGCCGACACCGGCGAGGACAAGATGCTCAAGGGCGCCAAGCGGGAAAACAAGTCCGTCATGGACATCGCCAAATTCTACACCGACGCCTTTTTTGACGACTGCGCCAAGCTGAACATCAAGACCCCCGAGGTGGTCCAGCCCGCCACCGGCCTCATCGACGAGTTTATCCGGGTGGTGTCCGGCCTCATTGACAAGGGGTACGCCTACGTGGCGGGGGGGAACGTGTACTTCGACACCTCCAGGCTGGACCACTACTATGTGTTCAACGACCACGACGAGGAGGACCTGGCCGTGGGCGTCCGGGAAGGCGTGGAGGAGGACCAGAACAAGCGGAACAAAAACGATTTCGTGCTCTGGTTCACCAAGTCCAAGTTCGAGGACCAGGCCTTGAAATGGGATTCCCCCTGGGGGGTGGGCTATCCCGGCTGGCACATCGAGTGCTCCTGCATCTCCATGAAGTTCAACGGGGAGTACCTGGACCTGCACTGCGGCGGGGTGGACAACGCCTTCCCTCACCACACCAACGAGATCGCCCAGTCCGAGGCCTACCTGGGCCACCCCTGGTGCGCCCAGTGGTTCCACGTCCACCACCTGAACACCAACTCGGGCAAGATGTCCAAGTCCAAGGGGGAGTTTCTCACCGTCTCTCTGCTGGAGGAGAAGGGCTACGATCCCCTGGCCTACCGCTTCTTCTGCCTGCAAAGCCACTACCGCAAGGGGCTGGTGTTCTCCTGGGAGAACCTGGACAACGCCGCCGGGGCATACAACAAGCTCGTCAAGCGCATCGCCGCTCTCAAGGGCGGAGACGGGGAGATCGACCGGGAGGCCGCGGCCCGGTTCAAAGAGAAATTTCTCACCCAGGTGGGCAACGATTTGAACACCTCCATGGGCATCACCTGCCTGTACGACGTGCTCAAGGCCCCGGTGAACGACGTCACCAAACGGGCGGTGCTGGCGGACTTCGACCAGGTGCTGTCCCTGTCCCTGCTGGAAAAGGCGGCGCAGCTGCGGGAGAAAGAGGCCGCCCAGGCCAAGACCTCCGGCGCGGACGGCTTCACCATCCAGGGTGAGGGCGACCCGGCCATCGACGCGCTGGTGCTCCAGCGGGCACAGGCCAAAAAGGCGAAAAATTTCGCCGAGGCCGACCGCATCCGGGACGAGCTTAAGGCACAGGGAATTGAGGTCACCGACGTGCCCGGCGGGGCGGTTTGGAAAAGGATATAAGAAAGACCCCGCCCGGAACACCGGGCGGGGTCCTTTTTATCCCCTCTCCTCCAGGGGCACAAAGGACCGCTTGGGCATGATCGCCTTGTAGGCGGGGCGAATAATCCGGCCGTAGGGATTGTAGACCTCCTCCACCCGGTGGGCGCACCAGCCCACGATGCGGGCGATGGCAAACAGAGGGGTGTACAGCTCAGGGGGGATGTCCATCATTTTGTACACCAGGCCGGAGTACATGTCCACATTGGCGCACATGGCCTTCTCCTGGCCGGTGACGGCGTGGAACAGGTCGGGGGTGAGGCGTTCCACCGATTCATACAGCTCGAACTCGTCCAATATCCCCTTGTCCGCCGCCATCTTCTTGGCGAACTTCTTGAGGATGACCGCCCGGGGGTCGGAGAGGGTGTAGACGGCATGGCCCATGCCGTAGATCAGGCCCGAGCCGTCCCCCGCCTCCTTCTTCAAGATCCGGGTCAGGTAGGCGGAGACCTCCTGGTCGTCCTTCCAGTCCTTGACGTTGGCCTTGATCTCGTCGAACATGGCCATGACCCGCATGTTGGCGCCGCCGTGCTTGGGGCCCTTCAGGGAGCCCACCGCCGCGGCGATGGCGGAGTAGATGTCCGTCCCCGAGGATGACAGCACCCGGCAGGCAAAGGCGGAGTTGTTGCCGCCGCCATGCTCCATGTGGAGCACCAGGCACAGGTCCAGCAGGCGGGCCTCCTCCAAGGTAAACCGGTTGTCGTGGCGGACCGAGTACAGGAAATTCTCGGCCACGGACAGCTCCGGCTGAGGCCGGTGTAAGTACAGGGACTCCCGGTCAAAATAATGCTTCTTGGCGGCGAAGGCGTGGGCCACGATCGTCGGGAACCGGGCGATGAGCCGGATGGCCTGCAGCATCTCAGTGGGCAGGGTGTTGTTGTCCGGGTCGGGGTCGTAGGAGTACAGCGCCAGCACCGACCGGGCCAGCTTGTTCATGATGTTCTGGGCGGGGGCGGTGAGGATCATATCCTCGGTGAAGTTGGGGGGCAGCTCCCGGTAGAAGGCCAGGATATCCCGGAACTGCTCCAGCTCCTCCTGGGTGGGCAGGCCGCCGAACATCAGCAGATAGGCGGTCTCCTCAAAGCCGAACCGGCCCGCGGCGGTGAAGCCGTCGATCAGCTCCTCCACGTTGATGCCCCGGTAGTACAGCCGGCCGGGGGCAGGGACCTTTTCCCCGTCCTGCATGACGTAGCCCGTCACATTGCCGATGAGGGTAACCCCGGCCATGACGCCGGTGCCGTCCTGGTTGCGCAGGCCCCGTTTCACATCGTATTTCTCATAATAGCGGGGAGAGATCTGGGTATATCTCTCAAATTCCCCGCATATCCCTTGAATGAAATCTACGGAAGCGCCGTGCTGCTCCAAAGCCCGCTTCCGCGCCGCAATCAAATTGTCAATGATGTTCATGTTCAAGTTGAACCGCCTCCTTTGGGTGTCCGTGTGGCTTTTTCCAAATACTTAATAAGAAATATTATAACGCAACTCAAGGGTTCCGTCAATGCAAACTTATGTCGAGAGGCATTTGCAAAACCAGGGGGGTTCCCCGTCTATTCTCCCGAATTTTGAATAATCGAGGTGCTTGACTTGCGAAATGAGGACTCCCGGCGGGCCATGCGCGCCCCCTTCCTCACGGGGCTGGCGCTGGGCGCCGCCCTGCTGCTCCTGCCCCTGGCCGCCCTGGGAAACGCACCGGCCGCCGCGCAGCCTCAGTCCAGCCCAGGGCTGCTCACGCTCCCCGCCGTGCCCACTCCGGCAGCGGAACCGATTCCCTCCCCCGGAATGCAAGACGGCAGTCAATCCCTGCGGGTGCTGGGCCGGGACGGCCAGGTGTCCGAGATGACCATGGCGGACTACCTGTGGGGCGTGGTGGCGGCGGAGATGCCGGCCTCCTTCGAGCCGGAGGCCCTCCGGGCCCAGGCGGTGTGCGCCCGGACCTACAGCCTGTGGAAGCTCCGGGCCAAAAGCCACGAGGCGGACGAGGCCGACATCTGCACCGACTCCACCTGCTGTCAGGCGTACATCTCCCAGGAGGACGCCGCCCAGCGCTGGGGAGAGAGCATGGCCGGCCCCTACACCGCCAAGATTGCCTCCGCCGTGGCGGACACCGACGGCCAGGTGCTCACCTACCAGGGCGCTCCTATCCAGGCGGTGTTTTTCTCCTCCGCCTCCGGGGCCACTGAGGACGCAGAGGCGGTGTGGGGGAAGGCCCTGCCCTACCTGGTCTCCGTGGACAGCCCCGAGGGGGACGAGGTTCCCAATTACCGCTCCACCGTCACCCTCACCGCCGACCAGGTGAAGAAAACCGCCAGCGAGGCGGGGCTGGGGGCGGATCTGTCCGGGGATCCATCGGAGTGGTTCCGAAACCTGAGCCGCACTGCCTCAGGCCGGGTGGCGTCGGTGGATCTGGGGGGCGTGACCCTCTCCGGCGGCGCAGCCCGGAACCTGTTCGCCCTGCGCTCCACCTGCTTCGATCTCACCGAGAGCGAGGGCGTGTTCACCTTCTCCGTCACCGGCTACGGCCACGGGGTTGGTATGAGCCAGTACGGGGCCAACGCCATGGCGAAGGAGGGCGCCGTCTGGCAGGACATCCTGACCCACTATTACACCGGGGCGCAGCTTCAGGCCGGGCTTTAACATCCCACTCCATTCCATGAAGGATTTTTTAAATTTAGGCGCAGACGTTGCATTTTCACCCTCCCTATGGTAAGATAAATGTCGCCTTGACAGGGGAACCCAAGGATATAACCGCCTTTCTGGTTCCTGATTTACCAATAGGAAGTGACCGTTGATGAACAGCTACCTCTCCGCCGGGTCCGGCTACACCGGCCGTCGGAACATGGGCGGACCGCTGCTGCCCGCCCTTTTCTTCCCCGCCGCTATCTTCTATCACGAGCTGCTGCTGCGCGCTTTTGATCGGAGCACCCCCTTCTTTCATGTGGCGCTGCTGCGCACCCTGCTGTTCTCCGTGGCGGCGGGGCTGGTCATCACCCTGATCCTGGACCTGCTCCCCTGGAAGACCGCAGCCCGCGTCATCGGCGGCGTACTGCTGGGACTGGGCACCGTCCTGTTCTGTGTGGAGCGGGGATGCCGCTCCACCTTCGGCGTCTACTACGGCATCGGCTTCATGGGCGAGATGGCCGGGGACGTAGCCGGAGGCTTCGCCTCCACCGTGGTGGATGTGGCGCTGGGGCTTATTCCCTTCATCCTGCTGGCCCTGGTGCCGGTCGTGGCCTTCGTCCTCCTGCGCCGGCGCGTCGTGCCCGACCAGAGCAGTGAACTGCCCATCCGCATTATCCTGGCCGCCGCGCTGGTGGCCTGCCAGCTCGCCGCCTATCTGCTGTCTACTTTGGGGCCGGTGAAGAGCTACTACACTTACGAATTCACCGCCAACACCGCCATCCCCCACTTCGGCCTGCTGACCTCGGCCCGGCTGGAGCTGGAATACGCAGTTATCGGCACCCCCGCGCCCTCCCTAGACGACTTTTTGGACGATCCCCCTCCCACCTCGGCCACAACAGCCCCCAGTGGGAGCGCCGATCCCTCCGCCGATCCTTCGGAGTCTGTCTCCCGGCGCCCCATCCCCACCGGCCCCAACGCCCTGGACATCGACTTCGAGGCCCTGGCGAATGCGGAGTCCAACGAGACCATCCGGAGCATGCACCAATATTTCGGCAGCCTGACCCCCTCGGAGAAAAACGAATACACCGGGATGTTTGAGGGCAAAAACCTTATCCTGCTCACCGCCGAGGGCTTCTCCCCCTACGCCGTCGACGAGGAATTGACCCCCACCCTGTACAAACTCACCCACGAGGGCTTCGTGTTCAATCACTTTTACCAGCCCGACTGGACCATGTCCACCACCGGCGGCGAGTTCGCCGTCACCACCGGCGTCATTCCCAACTGGGTCAAGGGCGTCCGGGCCTCGGGGGCCAGCATCGGCAAGTCTATGCCCATCACCCTGGCCCATCTCTTCGCCCCGCTGGGGTACAGCGTTCCCGCCTGGCACAACGGGCAGTACGGCTACTACGACCGGGACCAATACCTCTCCAACTTCGGCTATGATTACAAGGGCTGCGAGGGAGGCGGGCTGGAGCTGCCCAGCAACGCCTGGCCCCGTTCCGACCTGGAGATGATGGAGGCTACAGCGGACAGCTATATCCAGGACTATGTGGACAACGGCACCCCCTTCCACGCCTACTATATGACCATCAGCGCCCACGGCTATTACACCTGGGCGGGCAACGCCATGGCCCGGAAGCATCAGACGGAGGTTCAGTCCAAATATCCCGACCTGTCTGAACCCTGCCAAGCCTATCTGGCCTGCAATATGGAGCTGGATTTGGCCCTCAAATGCCTGGTGGACAAGCTGGAGGCGGCGGGCATCGCCGACGACACCCTCATCGTCATGACCGGCGACCACTATCCCTATATGCTGGTCAACAAAGATGCCGACTACTACAATGAACTGCGGGGCTTTACGGACAGCGAGAGCGACACCTCCCGCTACCGCAACACCCTGCTCATGTGGTCCGGAGCCATCGAGGAACCCATTGAGGTGGACACCCCCTGCTCCGCCATCGACATCGTGCCCACCCTCTGCAACCTGTTCGGGCTGGAGTACGACTCCCGGCTCTACTCCGGCCGGGACATCTTCGCCACCAACTACGAGGCGGACCAGTACTCCAACTGCATGCCCCTGGTGGTCTTCGCCAACAAGGGCGAGGGCAACGCCTGGATCACCGCCGCAGGCACCTACGAGTGCTCTACCGGAGAATTCACCCCCAACGAGGGCATTGAGGTGGACGAGGAGTACGTCACCCGGGTCAAGCGCCTGGTAGCCGCCAAGATCAACTACTCCAAGCTCATCCTACAAGAGGACTATTATAAGTACGTGTTCCCAAGCGCGGATTAAAGCAGACCGGCCCGGCGGAGCATTCCGTCGGGCCTTTTGATTTCGCGGACCTGGGCTGCCGGGCAAAAACCCTTCCAACTACCGCACAGCCCCGCCATGCGCTAAAAGTTCTTTTTCGGCTCTTGTTCCTTTCAAGAAAAAGGAGCGCCGGTGGCCATAGTCAGGGCTCGGGGCAGATTCCTCACATGGGTGACGGTCTGCTCGCCGCCGAACTCGCCGTCCACCGTCCAGGCCACGGGCCGGTCGCAGGCAAAGGTGATCTCTCCGGCGGAAAAGCCCACCACGGCCCCGTCCTCCGCCATCTGCAGAGTGGTCAGCGCGGTCAGGATCGACTGCCAGTCCTTGCCGTTCTTGGGCTGGCGGATGAGAATGACTTCAAAGCGTCCGTCGTCCAGCAGCACCTTGTCCCGGGGCAGGCTCACCAGCCCCCCCACCGACACCGTGTTGCCCACCATGCCATAGATGAAATCACCCTCCACCTCATGGCCCTCCGCAGAGGTCACCTTCATGTGATAACTCGGGATGTTGGTCAGTTTTCCCATCCCCTCCAGCACGTAGGCAAAATGACCGAGCAGGTTCTTGCTGGCCTGGGGCGTGGAGTAGGAAACGTCGGTAAACAGCCCAAAGGCCGCCACATAGGTAAAGAGATTTCCCTCCGCCTCCCCCACGTCAATGGCTTGGGGGACACCCGCTCCGGCCACCTCCGCCAGCTCCGGCGGGGTCTTGGGCAACTCCAGGGTGCGGGAGAAGTCGTTGGTGGTGCCCGCGGGGATGTAGCCCAGCACGGGGCGCAGCTCCCAAGGCAGCTCCAGCAGCCCCCGCACGGTCTCGTTCAAGGTGCCGTCCCCGCCGCAGCAGACCACCCGGTCATAGTCCGGCCCCATGTCCCGGGCGGCGGTGGTGGCGTCTCCGCGCTCCTGGGTCGGGTGAACCGTAATCTCATAGCCCTGGCGGGCAAACACCTCCAGCACGTCGGAGAGGTTGATTTTGGCGGTCTTTCGCCCGGCGGCGGGGTTATAGATGTACAACAGCTTTTTCATGGCAGGTCACACTCCACATATTCCCAGCGTCCTCCAAACCGGCCCGCCGGATGATATTGGAGAATATTATAGCCAAAACCTCATCGGAATACAATGAACAATCTGTAAAACCCTGCCCTTGCCAGACGCGAAACTTGACGTTATAATATCAATGTCTATTTAGCACTTTAGTGCGTTTTCACAAGGATGTGACGCCAATGAACCGAAAATCCCTGGCCGCCGCCTTCCCCCACACCGTACCGGTGCTCATGGGCTACCTGTCCATCGGCATCGTGTTCGGCTGGATGCTGTCGGCGGCGGGCTTTCACCCCATCTGGTCGGCCATCATGTCGCTGACCATCTACGCGGGCAGCGGGCAGTACCTAGGCGTGCAGCTGCTGGCCGACGCCGCCCCGCTGGCGGACGCCGCCTTTCTCACCCTCATCCTCAACTTCCGGCACCTGGTATACGGCCTGTCCATGCTGGAAAAATTCCAGGGCATGGGCCTTCGGAAGCTGTACATGATTTTTTCCCTCACCGACGAGACCTATGCCCTTCTGGCCGGGGTCCATGCCCCGGAGGGGGTGGATGAAAAGTCGTTCTATTTCTCCATCGCCCTGCTGGACCACCTGTATTGGATCGCGGGGTCCATCATCGGCGCGGCGGCAGGGGCGCTCATCACCATCAACACGGAAGGCATCGATTTTGCCATGACGGCGCTGTTTCTGGTTATCGCCGTGGAGCAGTGGCAGTCCAACAAGCGCCACGCTCCGGTGTTTCTGGGCGCGGCGGGTACCCTGGTCTGTCTGTTGATTTTCGGGCCGGAAAATGGGCGTTTCCTTATCCCCGCGCTGATGATTCTGGTGGCGGGTCTGCTTCTCATGCGCCCCAAGCTGGAGGGGCCTGAAGCACTGGTGAAGGGAGGCGAGGCATTATGACCACCATGCAAATTGCCGCTTTGGTGGCGGTGATGGCTGTTGTAACATTTTTGACCCGTGCTCTCCCATTTCTGCTCTTTGGACGGGGTGAAAAACCGCCGACGGTTGTGCTTTATCTGGGCAGGTTTCTTCCCCCGGCGGTCATCGCCATGCTCATCGTCTACTGCTACCGGGGTACCAGCTTCGCGGCAATCGCTGGCTGGGCCCCCGGCCTCATCGCCGGGCTGGCCGTCATCGTCCTGCATGTTTGGAAAAAGAACAATATGCTGTCCATCGTAGGCGGAACCATTCTCTATATGATTCTGGTACAAGCGGTGTTTTGAGTGTGATCCCTCCATGAACATACAGCAAAGTCTGGGGGCGGAGTCCTCCCCATTCTGAGAAATCAGAGCAAAAAAAGCCAGCCGTCTCACGACGGCTGGCTTTTAGCTTGCCTTTGATTACTCGGCCACGTCAATGACGACGCCGGAACCCACGGTGCGGCCACCCTCACGGATAGCGAAGCGCAGGCCCTTCTCGATGGCGATGGGGGTAATCAGCTCCACATTCATATCGACGTTATCGCCGGGCATGCACATCTCGGTGCCCTCGGGCAGAGTGATGACGCCGGTCACGTCGGTGGTGCGGAAGTAGAACTGAGGACGATAGTTGTTAAAGAACGGGGTGTGACGGCCGCCCTCATCCTTGCTCAGCACGTACACCTGGCCCACGAACTTGGTGTGGGGGTGGATGGAGTTGGGCTTGCACAGCACCTGGCCGCGCTCCACCTGGGTCTTATCAATGCCGCGCAGCAGGCAGCCCACGTTGTCGCCGGCCTCAACGTAGTCCAGGGTCTTGCGGAACATCTCCATGGAGGTGACGACGGTGCTCTTCTTCTCCTCGGACAGGCCGACGATCTCGACGGTCTCGCCCGCCTTCAGCTGGCCGCGCTCCACACGGCCGGTGGCCACGGTGCCGCGGCCGGTGATGGTGAACACGTCCTCAACGGGCATCAGGAAGGGCAGGTCGGCCTTGCGGTCGGGAGTGGGGATGTAGCTGTCAACAGCGTCCATCAGCTCCTTGATGCAGGCAAAGTCGGGGTCGTTCACGTCGCCGGACTCGCAGGTCAGGGCGTTCAGAGCGGAGCCCTTGATGATGGGGATGTCGTCGCCGGGGAACTCGTAGCCGGACAGGGTCTCACGGACCTCCATCTCCACCAGCTCCAGCAGCTCCTCGTCGTCCACCTGGTCGCACTTGTTCAGGAACACCACGATGGCGGGCACGCCCACCTGACGGGCCAGCAGGATGTGCTCCTTGGTCTGGGCCATGGGGCCGTCGGTGGCGGCGATGACCAGGATGGCGCCGTCCATCTGAGCGGCACCGGTGATCATGTTCTTGATATAGTCGGCGTGGCCCGGGCAGTCCACGTGGGCGTAGTGCCGGTTGTCGGTCTCGTACTCCACGTGGGCGGTGTTGATGGTGATGCCGCGCTCGCGCTCCTCGGGAGCCTTATCGATGCTGGAGTAGTCCTCGTACTGGGCCTGGCCCTTCAGAGCCAGCCACTTGGTGATGGCGGCGGTCAGGGTGGTCTTGCCGTGGTCAACGTGGCCGATGGTGCCGATGTTGACGTGGGGCTTGGTACGCTCAAACTTTTGCTTAGCCATTTTGCGTGTTCCTCCTTATAATTGGTGAAATAAAATGTGTTGAGGCAAATAGGTTTATGGGCCTATTTTATCCTATGGCGGCAGAAATTGCAACTACAATTTTAGTCCTCTTTCCGTCCGCGCTGGGCGATGATCTTCTCTGCGATGCTCTTGGGAATCTCCACATAGCTGTGGGGCTCCATGGTGTACTGGCCGCGGCCCTGGGTGCGGGAGCGCAGGTCGGTGGCGTAGCCGAACATCTCGGACAGGGGTACCAGGGCGTCCACCTGGGTGGCGCCGGGCCGGGCCTCCTGGCCCTGGATCTGGCCGCGGCGGCTGGTGAGGTCGCCGATGACGTTGCCCAGATACTCGTCGGGGGCGATGACGGACACCTTCATGATGGGCTCCAGCAGGCAGGCCCCGGCCTTGCGGCAGGCCTCCTTAAAGGCCATGGAGCCGGCGATTTTGAACGCCATCTCGGAGGAGTCCACCTCGTGGTAGGAGCCGAAGGTCAGATGGACCTTCACGTCCACCACCGGGTAACCGGCCAGCACGCCGGCCTGCATGGCCCCCTGGATGCCCGCGTCCACCGCGGGGATGAATTCCTTGGGGATGACGCCGCCGGTGATCTCGTTGAGGAACTCATAGCCCTTGCCGGGCTCGTTGGGCTCCACGGTGATGACCACGTGGCCGTACTGGCCCTTGCCGCCGGACTGGCGGGCGTACTTGGTGTCCTGCTTGACGGCGGTCTTGATGGTCTCCTTGTAGGCCACCTGGGGCGCGCCCACGTTGGCCTCCACCTTGTACTCGCGCAGCAGCCGGTCCACGATGATCTCCAGATGGAGCTCACCCATGCCGGCGATGATGGTCTGGCCCGTCTCCTCGTCGGTGTAGGTCTTGAAGGTGGGGTCCTCCTCGGCCAGCTTCATCAGGGCGATGCCCATCTTCTCCTGACCGGCTTTGGTCTTGGGCTCGATGGCCACCCGGATCACCGGCTCGGGGAACTCCATGGACTCCAGGATCACCGGGTGCTTCTCGTCGCACAGGGTGTCGCCGGTGGTGGAGTTCTTCAGGCCGATGACGGCGGCGATGTCGCCGGAGTACACGGTCTCAATGTCCTCCCGGTGGTTGGCGTGCATCTGGAGGATGCGGCCGATGCGCTCCTTCTGCTTCTTGGTGGAGTTGAGCACCTGGGTGCCGGTGTTCAGCGTGCCGGAATAGACGCGGATGAAGGACAGCCGGCCCACAAACGGGTCGGTGGCGATCTTAAAGGCCAGGGCGGAGAAGGGCTCATCGTCGGAGGACGGGCGCTCCTCTTCCTCCTCAGTGTCCGGGTTCACACCCTGGATGGGGGGGATGTCGGTAGGGGCGGGCATATAGTCCACAATCGCGTCCAGCAGCTTCTGCACGCCCTTGTTCTTGTAGGACGTGCCGCACACCACGGGGACGATCAGGTTGTCGATGGTGCCGCGGCGCAATGCCCGGCGGAGCATCTCCTGGGGGATGGGCTTCTCCTCCAGAGCCAGCTCCATGATCTCCTCGTCGATGTCGGCGCAGGCGTCCACCAGCTTGGTGCGGTACTCCTGGGCCAGCTCCATCATGTCGGCGGGGATCTCCTCCACCCGCATATCCTTGCCCATCTCGTCGTAGTAGACGTCGGCGTCCATCTCCACCAGGTCGATGATGCCCTTGAAGGTCTCCTCTTTCCCGATGGGGAGCTGAATGGGCACGGCGTTGGCCTTGAGCCGGTCGTGGATCATGTGGAGCACGTTGTAGAAGTCGGCGCCCATGATGTCCATCTTGTTGACGTAGATCATGCGGGGGACCTTGTAGTGGTCCGCCTGACGCCAGACGGTCTCGGACTGGGGCTCCACGCCGCCCTTGGCGCACATGACGGTAACGGAGCCGTCCAGCACGCGCAGGGAGCGCTCCACCTCAACGGTGAAGTCCACATGGCCCGGGGTGTCGATGATGTTAATCCGGGTCTGGGGGAACTGGTCCTTGGTGCCCTTCCAATAGCAGGTGGTGGCGGCAGACGTAATCGTAATGCCGCGCTCCTGCTCCTGGGCCATCCAGTCCATGGTGGCGGTGCCGTCATGGGTCTCACCGATCTTGTAGTTCACGCCGGTGTAGTACAGGATGCGCTCGGTAGTGGTCGTCTTACCGGCGTCGATGTGGGCCATGATGCCGATATTACGGGTATTTTCCAGAGTTACTTTTCTTGCCATATTGGTTCAGTTTGCCTCCGTCCTTACCAGCGGTAGTGGGCGAACGCCTTGTTGGCCTCGGCCATCTTATGGGTGTCCTCGCGCTTCTTCACGGCGGAACCCGTATTGTTGGCGGCGTCCATGATCTCGCCCGCCAGCCGCTCCTTCATGGTCTTCTCGCCGCGGTTGCGGGAGTAAGTGGTCAGCCAGCGCAGACCCAGGGTCTGACGGCGCTCGGGGCGGACCTCCATGGGGACCTGATAGGTGGAGCCGCCCACGCGGCGGGACTTGGTCTCCAGGGAAGGCATGATGTTCTCGATGGCGGTGTTAAAAACCTCCAGCGGCTCTTTGCCGGTCTTGTCCTTGATGATGTCAAAGGCACCGTAGACGACCTTCTGGGCTACGCCCTTCTTGCCGTCCAGCATGATGCTGTTGACGAGCTTAGTGACTAGGGCGGAATTATACAGCGGGTCGGGCAGCACTTCCCGCTTGGGTACGTTTCCTCTTCTGGGCACTTCGCTTCCCTCCTTCTTATAGAATAGAAATCATAGGTACTCGAAGTTTTGGCCGCGCTTTCCTTTTGCGGCTCAAACATCTCCGTACAATGCCTGTCCGAGACGCGCCCATAAATAAATATAGGTAAACGCTCGGCAAGGCGGGTTTGCCTTGCGCGTGTGCGCAAAACTCGTTGTTGGGTGAAGAATTACTTCTTCTTGGCAGCCTTGGGCCGCTTGGCGCCGTACTTGGAGCGGGCCTGCATACGGCCGTTGACGCCCTGGGTGTCCAGCGTGCCGCGGATGATGTGGTAACGAACGCCGGGCAGGTCCTTAACACGGCCGCCGCGGATCATGACCACGGAGTGCTCCTGCAGGTTGTGGCCCACGCCGGGGATATAGGCGGTGACCTCATAGCCGTTGGTCAGGCGCACACGGGCGATCTTACGCAGCGCGGAGTTCGGCTTCTTCGGGGTGGAAGTACGAACGGCGGTGCACACGCCCCGCTTCTGGGGAGAGGGCAGGTC
>CATLHC010000026.1 GCA_949948775.1 uncultured Oscillospiraceae bacterium | reverse complement strand
GACCCTTTCAAATGTTCCGTATGCGGGGGGCGGCGAACGACCAATACCACATCCAGTTCCGGGACAGCTTTGGATTTCCAACTGACCCTTTTCCCACCCTTTTAGCGGGGACGGTCTATCCCTTTGCTTTCTGGTATCAAGACGATCCAGAGGGTGGGTGTATTCGTTTCCCCACGGAGCTGGAGAGTGAGCGGCTTATGGGGCTGCCCGATGGGTGGACGAAATACGGCGTGGACGGGGAAGAAATCAGCCCGGCCCAGCGTTACCGCGCGTTGGGGAACGCTATCGCGCTGCCCTGTGCGGATTACATCATGGCGGGGATCAAGGAGGTGCTTGATCCATGAATCGGGGGCGCGTCCGTCATGGGCGCGCCCCACTACTTTTTAATAGGAGGGGATCATCATACCCGGAATAAAAGAACGGGATCAAACCGATAAAGTCAAAAACAAAGGGAAAAAAAAGGGCGGCGGGACGGTTCAGCAGCAGGCCCGGCGTGTCATGACGGCCAAGCTAAAAAAAGAGCTTGTCCTGCGGAAGCAGGGCGAGGCCAACACCGCCGCCGAGATACCCCGTGATAATTTCACTGACATCGCCGACGTTTCCACCAGCACCACCGGCTCCGCCAGCGCCGACAGCAGCGCCGGGGCCGTGGATCAGGTGGAGCAGACCACCCAGGCCGCCGTCGTTGAGGTAGGCAGTCATGCCAAACGCGGCGCATCCATGGCTGTGTCCAAGGTGAAACAGAAGCGGCAGGAAATCAAAGAACGGCAAAACCGCCCTACCATCCAGGGCCAGTCCCCGAACACACCGGCCCCGGCCCCTGGTGGTCATGGAGAAGATACCCCGGCTGGCACACCGGCCCACCCTGGGCGGGGGGTGGACACACCTGCCACTCCCCATGCCCCCGCACCGGGGAACCGTATGCGGCAACGGGCGATGAACCAGCGGAAGGAACAGCTTGCCCATCCCAGGACAGACACGCCCATTCATAGGAGGGGCCGGACACCTGACTCTTTCAATACAAGCACCCCGACCCACAGGGAGCAGACAATGGGCACACCTGCCACACCGCCGGGCCCTGCGCCGGAGGATCGTATGCGCCAGCGGGCGGCAGACCAGAGGAAGGAACAGCTAACTTATCCCCGGACGGACGTGACCATCCGGGGGGAGGCTCCGGCCTCACCCTACTACGGCGGGCCCTCGTCTACCCCTGGCCCTTCCACAAAAAATCTCCCCGCTGGGGACCAATCTATCCATCCATCAATCAAAGAGCGCCCCAGGCGCTCCACTGTGCTGAAGGAGAAACCCCAGGCGGGGGCCATCCAGCCCAAGACCCGCCGAACGGTGGAACAGGCGGCCCGGACACGGGTGGTTCCCACCGGGACCCCTGGCCCCGCAGGGAAAAAAGCTCCCATCAAACACATCACTGACCGGGCTCGGAAGAAAGCCCGACAGGAGGCCCAGCGGGGTATGCTCCAGAAATCCAAGCAGGCGGTCCAGGCCACCGCTGACCTGTCCAAGAAAGCGGCCCAGGCCACGGTGAGGGCGGTGAAAGAGCTGATCAGCGCCCTGTCCGCCCTGGTGGGCGGGGGGACTCTGGTCGCCGCTATGTGCGTGATCTTCCTGGTGGCCGCCGTGATCGCGTCCCCCTTTGGCATCCTCTTTGCCAACGAGCCGTCCCCTGGGGCGGTGCCTCTGAACGCCGCTGTAAATCAAATCAACATGGAGCTGTCTGACAAGCTGGCTGCCCTGCAAACTGGGGACTACAACGCCATCGACATCCAGGGCGCGGCCCCGGACTGGCGGGAAGTGGCGGCGGTGTTTGCTTGCAAAACCGCCATGGGCACAGACAGCGTGGATGTGGCTGCCCTCACCCCTGACCGGGTGGCGCGGCTAAAGGCTGTCTTTTGGGATATGTGTACTCTTTCATCCAGGGTGGAAACTATTGACCATCCGGCCACGGAGGACACCGAGACATGGACGGAAAAGAAGCTGCATATCACCATCACTCCCAAGAGCGCGGACGATATGCGGACGGCCTATGCGTTCACCGCCGACCAGAGCAGCACCTTGACGGAGCTGCTGGACGAGCTGGACGTGATCGGCGGTCTGCTGGCGAACCTGGGCGTGTCTGACGAGAGGGTGATAGAAGTGCTTCAGCGTTTGCCGGACGACCTTTCCCCGGAGCGGCGGGCCGTGGTGGAGACAGCTTGTAAGCTGGTGGGCAAAGTAAACTACTTTTGGGGCGGCAAGAGCAGCGCCATCGGCTGGGACCCCCGCTGGGGAACGCTGATGAAGGTTACCTCGCCAGGGAACGACACCAGCGGCACCTACCGGCCCTTCGGCCTGGACTGTTCCGGTTTCCTGGATTGGGTGCTCAAAAATGTGGGCCTGCCCAGTGATGGACATTGGTACATCGGCAGAAATTTGACAGCGGTTTCAACTGCCAACGCCAAGCCGGGGGACTTTGCGCTCTATCCCGATTCGTCCCATATCGGCGTAGTGGTGGGCCGGAACGAGGCCGGAAAGCTGCTGATCTGCCATTGCGCCAGCGGACAGAATAACATCGTGATCACCGAGTTTGCCGCCTCCGGTTTTACAGCCGTGGGCAAGCTGTCCTTTATGGACTGAAAAATAAATCTCACGGTGAGACACAATTCGCAGCACGAATTAAATCTCATCGTGAGACGCATTTTTTATTGGGTATGATAATTAGAACAATAGGGTACTGCTATTCCTTGAAATTGTCCAAAGCACTTTTAACCATAGCCGTGATAATTTTGATTTGTTTGGGCGTTGCCGTCTGCCACAGTTCTAAAAGCATATCCATGTCACGGATTTCTGTATCAGGCAATACATCAACCAGCAGATAGGAGGGGGAGACTTTCAATTCCCTGCAAAGGGAAACAAACATGGGCAGGCTGGGTGTCCTCGCGCCGGATTCTATCTGACGTAGATATGTGGCGTTGACGTTGCAGGCTTCGGACAGTTTTTCGCTGGTCAGCCCGCGATCTTTTCTGGCCCGGTTGATTTGTCTGCCAAGTAGTTTCTTATCCATATGCGCCCTCCATTGTAAGCTAAAGGACTACAAATTATTCCTCATTAGCTTATATTTAATTTGACGCATATGATAGACGCTGATAAACTATATATTGTAGTCTTGTGGCTAACAATTTGCTGGAGACATTATATAGGACGTGGAAAGATTGCAAAGAGCTGTCATAAGAGCAAACAAAACTTCTCAATGCTGAAATTTAGGGGGATTTTTATGTTGACATTTGAAAAAGTGCTGGAGGTCTTTGCGGATTACCTCGACAGCGATGATATGTATGAAATTGTGATGACTTCTCATGGTTATACTGTTTTGGAATGGGACGACAGACAAGAAGATTGGACTAACGCAAAGCGGTGCCGGACACCGAAAGATATGGCAGACATACTGCTCTATGCCTACACGGGCAGTCTGGAATACCAGGCTACACTTGCCCGAAGGGAGCTGACCGAGGACGATTTGGCGCAAGTAGAAGCACAGCGGCAGATCATGTTAGCAAAACTTCGGTAGCAAGGAGGCTTCACAAAGCGGAGGTCGTGGCTATTTGGCCTCCGCTTCTCTTGACTTTTCAATTCCTTCTGCCACGATTTCCATAAAGGAAAGTTCTTTTTCATCCATACCGTTAAGCATACGGTCAATGCGCTTTCGGCATTCATTTTCCCCGTTGTGTTTATCCGGGTAGAAAAACTTGTCCACAGAAATGTCTAACAGCGTAACGATTTTGAAAAAGATATTTAGGCTGGGGTGTTGGCCTCGATTTTCAATATACATGATAGAACGTGGTGTGCGATCCACAAGCTGAGCTAAATAGTCTTGTGTCCAACCCTTTACCTCACGTTTGCGTTTAATCTCCTGACCAATGGCGTGTGAATCAAATTGCCTATTATCCTGGTACATTCTCATATCACCTCGACATTATTTTACATTTCGGGGCGCTTTGTGAGAACGAAGCGCAGTTTTATGTTTTAGTAGTATTTAATTTCGTCTATTGCATTTTACGAAAGAATTGAAAAAAAGAAGGAATGTGTCTATAATGACAATATTACTATGAACCTCGCTCTCATGCGGCTGTTTTGGAGGTACAGGCAATGATAACAGTATCTATTTGTGAGGACGAGTCCTATTTTGTGTCCGAACTAAAAAAGATGTTGGATGAATATTGCAATTTGCGGGAAATCCATGTATCTATCTCCACCTTTTCAGATGGAGAAGAACTTCTGGCTTCCAACCAAATGGCGGATATTATTTTGATGGATATTAAACTTCCAACGAGCAATGGCATGGAGATCATCCGGCATCTGCGGAATCTCGGCAGCGACAGCCAGGTGATTTTCATAACGGCATTTCAAAAATATGTGTTTCAAGCATTTGATTTGGACGCGGTTCACTACATTCTCAAGCCAGTATCGGAAGAAAAGTTGTTTTCAGCGATGGATAAGGCAATAAAGCGTGTGGCTGCGAACCGTGGAAAGACGCTCCTGATTACAAGCGGAACCACTGCCTCCAGAGTGCCGCTCAAAGATATTCTCTATTGCGAAGCGATGAACCATCAAATCACAGTCCACACATTAACGGAGCAAGTTCAGTTCTTTGGAACACTGGACGCCATAGAGGAAAAACTTGACGAACGTTTTTTCCGCTGTCATCGCAGCTACATCGTAAACATGGATCATGTCATAGATAAGCAGCCCGGCTCAGCAATTATGGAGGGTGGAGATCATATTCTGATTTCCCGGAGAAAGCAGCAAGAGTTCACACAAAAGCTGTTGGAGATTTGCAGGAAAGGGCTGATATAATGCCGTCAAAATTACTTTTTGTGCTTTGGTGCGTATTGGAGAACAGCTTTGTCCATTACTTTGTGTTCGATTTTTTGCTGTGCATTACTCGGAAAGACGGCAGACGGTATATTCCTGTCTGGCTCATAACCAACGGATTGATTACGGCTGTCGTGACCTTGCTTCAATTTCCGGGAGCATTTTTCATTGATGTGCTGGTTTTGGTTGTTTTTGCAAAGGCTGTACTAAAAATCCGTAGTGCTGAACTTGTTGCGCCAATCACAATTATTTTCACCTTTTACACATTCATCGAAGGATATTCAGCCTTTATTATGTCATGGCTGTCGTCTAATTTTCATTCTCCCACAGGGGGAAAAGTGGAGCAGATTTTGATACCATTCCTGCTGGATATTCTATTTTTCGGCATATTGCAAGTCATTAAAAAAAGATATACCTATACGCTGCGGCAGTCGATTTCGTCGTATCTATACATTCTCCTGCTTCCATGTGCAATGATTGTCTTGCTCATACGATATGGACTGAAACTGGATGGCCGTGATTTTGAACCTCACCTTGCTTCTCTTGGTGGCAACGCCAGATTCGTCGTGCTTTTTACAATGCTCGGAGCATCTGTTATCGTCTTTATGATGATTGAGGTCTTTTGTAAAATCATTCAGCTTACTAAACATGAACAGGCTGCGGCCCTGCTGCAAAGCCAGTTGAACGGGCAGAGAGTTTACATGGAAGAAGCGGCAAAACGCAGCGAACTTTATTCTTCATTCCAGCATGATATTGACAACCACCTATTGGTAATATCAGGTCTGCTCCAGGACAAACTGTTTGAACAGGCAGAGCAATACACCCAAAAGCTGCACATCAGTTGCGGGGAGCTTCTTATGAATGTGTCCACAGGGAAACCAATCTTGGATGTTCTGCTGAAAGAAAAGTTGAGTTATGCAAAACGCAATCACATTGTTGTGTCCCATGATGTGTCTGTCCCTGCAAATTTCGCCATAGAGGATATGGACTTGTGTGTACTTTTCTCTAATATCCTGGATAATGCAATTACGGCCTGCATAGACGGAACGCAGGAGGAAAAGCTGTTGTCTTTCTCTGCTAAAGTGAAATCACAATTCCTGATTGTTGAGGCTGTCAATACGACAAGTGCCAGCCAGTCTATCACCTGGGGAACAGGTTTGATGAACATCCAACACATAGCCGAGAAATACCATGGTACAATGGAAACTGAACTAAGCAATGGAAAATTCAGAATCAGCGTACTGCTTTGCTCGTCACATTGACCTTTTCAGAATTAGTAATACCATTCACGAACCATAATCAACCGTTTATGTGATTGGCCTTTTCCTCCGCTTTTTTGATTCGATATATCTGTTGTAGACAAGCGAGACATTTTTGAACGACAGGATGATTACACGAAATGGAGGTTCTTGATTATGGCAATACAGATGCGCCCCGGCTATGTAAACCCACTCACCATGATGGCAGACAAAAAAGCTGCCCCGAAGCTGGGTCAGCCATCCACACAGCCCATCACGAAGCAAGGGAAAGCGGATAAGGTGGCTGAACTCCAAACCAAGCAGCAGCAGTTGCAAAACCAAATGCTTCTGCTCAAAGCAACAGGCACCGACAGTGCGGGCGCTACCGCAGAAACCCAGAAGATCGTGGCAGAAGAATTGGAAAAAGTAGCTACCGAGCTGAGAAGTGCAAAGGGAAACAGTGTCCAAGCTGTGGAGCAGGTAGAGCAGGCACACCTTGATACGCAGCCCTCCGCAGTAAAGGCCAGCAGGGATTTGTACGAACCCGAAAAGACCGATACTGCATCTCCCGGCATTTATCAAATCGAAAAGGATGAGGAACAGGGCTATAAAATTTCTTTCGCTCCCTATTCGGAAAACTAAGCGCCCATAAAGATTGGTAATCTGCCGTACAACGGCAAAAGAAAAAACCGTTGTAACAGCAGAGTGTAATAGCACGCTCAAAATTATAATACGGGAACGGCGGTTTTGAAATATTCAGTTTCAAACCGCCGTTTTCTTTTGAAAAAAGAAAATACGGGGGGTGTGTTAAAGTCGCCCATTTTTAAGGACACGGCGGTATCCAGGAGGTGCCTCTGTGTCCTTTTTGCCCATTGCTTTGCCTGACTTATCAAAAAAAGCCTGCCTTGCGCAAGGGGACAGAATGGCGTTCGACATGAAATTTTACAGCACCTAAAAGAGAAATATTATTTCCATATCTGTATGGCTTTGTACCATGCGGATTTTTTTGCGCCCAGGTTAAGGCATAGATGGCCCCGGTGCCGTGGTCCACCCCCTCCGTTCAGACCCTAAAAATCTGAACGGAGGAAAAACAAGGTGGAGATTACCGTCGAGGGCAAATTAGCCCGTAGCGCCAGATTGGACGTGTTGGCCTGCAAGCAAAAATCTTCTCTAAAAAATTTTGATATTGGTGGCAAAACGGGCCAGGGCACCTGTTCTGTTAGCGGAAAGGGAGAGAACTATCCTACTATCCCCCGACGAAAGGGGGTGAAAAGATGGGAACGATCCCCCGCTTTAACAGCCCTGGCCAGTTCGACCATTTCTGTAAATTGGTGTTGCGGAATGAGGCCATTAACTATGCGCAAGAGTTGAAACGCCGCCGCGACCATGAAACGGTGTTCAGCGCTTTGCCCCAGGCAGAAATGGACAAGCTCAGCGCGACAGACCGTTACCCCAGCGACAGCTATGTGTTCAGCTCCTATGGCTGTGATCTGCCGATTGAAAACGAGCTTGTGGCTGAAGCCTTTGCCAGCCTGTCCCTGCGGGACCAAAGCATTTTGATCTTACATTGTGTGCTGGATTTGACAGACAAGGAAATCGGCTGGGTCATGGGCTTGTCCCGGAGTGCCGTCCAGAAGCGCCGAACGGGGACGTTGAAAGTTTTGCGGAGCAAATTGACGGCATTGGTGCCGGAAGGAGGAGACTGATGAAACGGCCCAAAGGCAAGGGCAGGGAAGTGCTGCCCCTTTCGGTGGTCCAAACTGCCCAGGACGGAGACGCCGGAGCCATGGAGCAGATTTTGCGGTACTATGAAGGCTACATATGCAAGCTGTGTACCCGGAAACTCTATGACAAAAACGGCTGCCCCCATATGTGCCTGGACGAGTACATGAAGCGCCGCCTGGAAATCAAACTCATTTCTGCGATCCTCGCTGTGAACTGACAGCGTGACCCATGGCGGACGGGACGAACTTACCCTTTCCGCGTTCCGCTCCGCCATGTGGCCGCGGCACCTTGACAAAGAAAGCCCGCAAGATAACGGCGGCGCAGTATAGGGCAGCAGATACATTCTGTATGTGCCGCATCGGTGGGCGCGCCAAGACCTCATACCCTATGGGAGAGCGAGAACCGCTTACACCGAAAGCCGGCAGCTTATGATCAGCGGCACATATGCTAACGATACTCCCCTATAGCCACAGTCCGAGCGTTCAAAGCGTCGCAGGCAATGGGTAGGGCCGCGTGAGAACCACGCGGGGGTGAAATTCCCGTGGGCTATGCCGCCAGCCGTCTGATACCTGCCCATAAAAAACCGCACCACAATGGTGCGGCTGTCTCCATATTCAAATCTCACCGTGAGACGCGATTAAGGAAAGGAGGGCGTCATGACCGAGCAGACGCCGAACGAGGAATACACCTACCATGTGGGGAACATAGACTTTGTTGTTACCCCAATCTATAAAGAGAGCGGGGAACCCATGCGCGATATTCTGCTGAAGCTCATGCTGGCCGAACTGGGCCCGGCGTGAGTTTTTTCTCACCCATTCACCCGAAAATTTGACGCCGAACAGAGGCGGCGGTATAATATATATGGATAAAACCTCTTGTTTGGCGGTGAGAAAGGAGGATATTTTGAAACTGTCAAACAAAAATCGCGCAATGGGGACCGCCGCATTATACTGCCGCCTCAGCCGTGACGATAATCTGGACACCGAATCCAACAGCATCAGCAACCAAAAGAAAATTCTCCAGAAGGCAGCGGGGGAGAGGGGCTACACGGACACCTTGTTTTTCGTGGACGATGGGATCACGGGCACGACCATGAAGCGGCCCGGGTTGCAGAAAATGCTCCAGGCCATTGAAAACGGATATATCTCGGCGGTGTTTGTGAAAGACCTTTCCCGCCTGGGCCGGAATTACATTGAGGTGGGCCGTCTGACAGAAGAATTTTTCCCGGCCCATGACGTGCGGCTGGTGGCCGTCTCGGACGGAGTGGACAGCGATGATGGCGAAAACGAGTTTACCCCCTTCAAAAATATCATGAACGAATATTACGCCCGAGATATTTCCAAAAAGCGAAAAATCGTGAACAAGCTGAAAGGAAATTCTGGCGTACCGCTGTCCCCGCCGCCTTATGGCTACCTCAAAAACCCGGAGGACCCCCGCTTTTGGGTGGTTGACCCGGAGGCCGCCGCCGTGGTACGGCGTATCTACCAGATGGCCCTGGACGGCTACGGGCTGGCGGAAACCGCCGCCGCGCTGGAGCAGGATGGAATTTGCAACCCCACCTACTATTGGCGGAGCAAGGGGACTAACCGGGGCGGCTCTAAAAGCACCGTAGAGCCCACCAAATGGGGCCATACCACCATCAAGAAAATCCTCACTACCCAGGAATATTGTGGCGATGTGATCAACTTCAAATCCTACTCCAAGTCCTACAAGGTCAAGAAACGTATCGAGAACCCGGAGGAAAACCGGGCTATCTTCCTCAATGTCCATGAGGCCATCATTGACCGGCCCACCTGGGAGAAGGTTCAGAGCATGAAGAAGGGCACCCGCCGCAAGCGGCCTACCGTTACCCAGGAACCCAGCGTATTTTCCGGCGTTCTGAAATGCCCGGAGTGCGGGGGCAACCTCAATTTCCACTTCAACCAGGGCAACCACGATATTAAGTTCTTTAGCTGCCAAAACCACAATTCCGGTCTGCGTAAGTGCTCCAAGACCCATTACATCCGGGCGGAATTTCTGGAACAGGTGGTGTTGTATGAGGTCAACCGTCTGGCCTGCTTTGCCAACGAGTACGAGGATGACTTTATCAAGGCCATGATGGGCCAGTCCGCCAAAGTGACGGAGAATGACCGGGCCAGAAAGCAGCGGGAGCTTGACGGGCTGATGGCGCGGGATAAGGAGCTTGATGTGTTGTTCGAGAAACTTTATGAGGACAACGTGAACCAGAAGATCAACGACGCCCGGTTTGCGAAAATGTCCCAGCGGTATGAAGCGGAGCAGGGAGAGAACGCCAAGAAGATCAAGGCGCTCCGGCTGGAACTGAAAAAGTCAGAGGGCCGTAGGATGGATGTTGACACATTTCTTGAAACCGTCCGCCGCTATACCAACGCCACGGAGATCACCCAGCGCATGGTAGCGGAGCTGATCGACCACATCGATGTGTACCATGCCGAGAAGAAAGACGGCGTGACCACCCAGCACATCACGATTTATTACAACTGTATCGGCGCATTTTCTGTCCCTGGCCGTAGGAATATCCCAAACGTGGAAATCAAAATGGGAACGAGAAAGGGAGTAGCCGTCAGCTACTCCCCGGAACAGATTGCTTGATATGGTTTTGGACAATAAAAATGCGGAGTGCCCTTCGTGGGAAACTCAAATCCCATAAGGACACTCCGCATGGAGCGAGTGACGAGGCTCGAACTCGCTACCTCCACCTTGGCAAGGTGGCGCTCTACCAGATGAGCTACACTCGCAACGGACGAATGATACTATAACAGGAAGGACGCAATTTGTCAAGGGGGAATCAAAAATTTTTCCGGCGGACACTTGTAACCAAACTGTAATTACTTCTAGGTTGACAACGTAAACCAAACCTGTTATGATAGGACTACAAAGTAAACCTGATGGGGGAGTGCGCCATGGAGCATCAGAAGAATTCGGAAGACGTGAAGCTCACCGCCAGCGAGTGGAGCGTACTCACCAGTCTGTGGGAGAACAGTCCGCAGACGGTGATGCAGCTGGTGGCCGACCTGAATGAGCGGGTGGGCTGGGCTAAGAGCACCACCATCACCACCCTGCGGCGCATGGAGGAAAAGGGCCTGGTGAATGTGGAGCAGGGAGCCCGGGGCAAGCGGTACACCCCGGCGGTGGAGCGGGAGCAGGCCGCCACCGCCGAGACCCACAGCTTTCTGGACCGGGTGTACCAGGGCAGCGTGGGGCTGATGATGAGCGCCATGGCCAAGCGCCAGGAGCTGTCCCGGGATGAGGTGGCCGAGCTGCGCTCCATCCTGGATCAGATTGGGGAGGGGAAATAGATGACCATCATGCTGTTGGAGTGGATCTTCACCTCCGTTTTTCTCATTTTGGTGGTGCTGGCCCTGCGGGCGGCCTTGGGACGGCGGATGAGCGCCAAATTGCGCTACGGCCTGTGGGCGGTGGTGCTGCTGCGCCTGCTGGTGCCGGCGCAGCTGTTCACCTCTCCCATCGCCGGAACGTGGGTGATCACAGAGAAACGTACCGAGCATAGCGTGGCGCAGCGGCCCGCTGCCCCGGCGGGGGATGTCGTGGGTCTGCCGGTGGCGGACACGGCGCCGGGGACTGTGCCCAACTTTCCAAGCCCGCCCGCGGCGCCCGATGTGCCGGAGCCCCCTGACGCCCCTGATTTGACAAAGACTCCGGCCTGGCTGGGCTGGGTGTGGCTGGCGGGGACGGCGACGGCGGCGCTGGTCCTCCTGCTGTCGAATCTGCGGTTTTTCCGAAGGCTGCGCCGGGAGCGCATCCCACTGGAGGGGACGGACTGTCCCCTGCGGGTCTATGTGGCCGTGGGATTGCCCTCGCCGTGCCTGTTCGGGCTGGTCCGCCCGGCGGTGTACGCCACCCCGGACGCGGCGGCAAACCCGGACATGCTCCGCCACGTGCTGGCCCATGAGTACACTCACTATAAGCATGGCGACCACATCTGGAGCCTCCTGCGGTGCGCCGCGCTGGCGGTCCACTGGTGGAACCCCCTGGTGTGGCTGGCGGCGGTGTGTAGCCGGCGGGACGGGGAGCTGGCCTGTGACGAGGGCGCTCTCAAGCGCCTGGGCGACGGCGAGCGGGCCGCTTACGGCGGGACCCTCCTGGCCCTGGTCACCGCCAAACCCCGGCCCGGCGACCTGTTCCGGTGCGCCACCACCATGGCGGGAGACAAAAAGAGCCTCAAGGAGCGCATTTCCCGCATCGCCCAGGCCCCCAAGCGGGTGCTGTGGGCGGTGGTCGTGGCGGTGCTGGTGACGGCGCTGGCCTGCGTGTGCGCCTTCGGGCAGGCGGAGCCGGCAGAAGAACAGGACCCCGCGCCGTCCGCAGACCCCGCTGCCTCTGCGGACCCGCTGGACATACAGGTCCCGGACCTGGAGGAGCTGCTGACCCATTTCACGGCGGACACCCAAGGGGTGCCGGAGGACGTGCTCTACTTTATGGGAAGGGCCGCCTGGGAGAAGTACGACGAATACCTGAGCTACGTGGAGACAGCCCCCTATTGGGACGTTGACATCGGGTTTGACGGCTGGCGGGTGCAGGCGCTGAACGGTCCCTGGCACGGTACGGCCTGTGATATGGACCTGGAGGTGTGGCAGGTCAACTACGAGTTCCACACTACCACGCCGGAGACGGCGATGAACCTGGTCAACGGCGGGGCGTACCTCAATGACGACGGCTGGCTGTGCCCCACCTATCCCAACTGCACTTACGTCATTTTCCTGGCAAACGAGGGGGGAAAGCTGGGCTATCTCACCTCTGTGATGATTAACGACTGCTCCCCGGAAAACCCGTCCGGAATATTCTATGAGACGGTGGCCATGGAACTGGAGCGGAAGGGGCTGACAAACTCAGATCACCTCCAGGCGGACCTGAACCGCAACGGCGTGCTCGAGACCTTGCAGGTCTACATGATCGACGGGGGAGCGGGCCAGCGGCTGGAGGTTTGGGAGGGCGATGAGCTGATCTTCTCCGAGGATGGCTATTACGCCCACGCGGGTTACAACGCCCTGTTCCTGTACCGGGAGGAGGGCAAAGACTACCTGCTGCGCTACCATCCTGCCATGGGCCAGGGCTGGTGTACCTACAGCTACCAGCTGTTCACCCTGGAAAACAACCGGGAGACAGTGGTCCGGGAGAACAGCCTGGAGTTCGACATCAATTTCCAGCCCCTGATGCATCAGAGCTTCGATGCGAAGGTCATCAACGCCTTTATGGGCGAGATCAATCCACTGCTGTCCGGCAGCGTCCAGCTGCTCAACACCGACTCCGACCTGCTGTCCACCTTTGAAAAAGAGGGGCGGCTGTACGACAGCCTGGGCTGGCTGGACTGGTGGGAGCCCACCTTTGTCCGGGACGAGTCTAAATCCCTGTTGAACAATCTGCTGGACTTCCAGACGGCCATGGAAAAGGAAGCGGATTCCAGTCTGGGCGGGGTGTACAAACGCTATCTGGCGGTGATTCAGGGGGAAGAGCCCCTGTACAGTCCGGAGCATAGAGAGCGGATGACGCTGGATGAGCTTTGCGCGGAAACAGGCCCCGGCTATACCAGAGCCGGAATTTCAGACTTTTCCGTGCTGGACTTGGATGGTGACGGTGCGCAGGAAGTCATTCTGGTCATCGATACCTCCGGATACCACCAATGGTGCATCGTCCTGCATGAGCAGGACGGCGAGGTGAGGGGATATGCGCTGTACATCCGCTGGTTCAACACACTGACGCTGAAAGAGGACGGCGCGTTTTGCTGGTCCAGCAGCGGCTTTGAAAACGGCTGGGGAAAGCTCCGCTTTACGGCGGATGGGTATGAGACCGAGAATACAATCTGGCATGTAGATACGACATATTATCTTGGTGACAGAGTTGTCTCGCAGGCGGAATATGATGCCGCCAATGACCAGCAGGAGGCCGTGCCCGATGCGGTGTGGTATGAGTTCAGCGAGGAAAATATGTTTGCTGCATTTTGGAAAGGCTGAAAAGGACCGCCGGGGCACAGGCCCCGGCGGTCTTTTGCATGCTTTGCCGACTCACTTGAAATACTGGGGATAGACCGCCCGCAGGGCGGCGGCGTCGATGTCGTACCGGTTCAAGTGCTTTTCCATCAGCTCCTGGGCGGCCTTGGCGTCTTTACGGCGGATGGCGTCCACCAGGTCCACATGGTCCTGGACGATCTTAGTGTTCTTCACCGAGGACAGCGCCATGGTGCGCACCCGGTCGAAGTGGATGGAGATGTTCTGAATGAGGGCGTATACCTGGGACTTTTTGGCGATATCAAACAGCATGCCGTGGAATTGGTTGTCCAGCGTGACAAACTGCCCGGAATAAAACTCATCCAGGTAGAGGTTTTGCAGGCGGATGTTTTCGCTCAGCCGCTCCAGATCCTCCGGGCAGGCCATCTGGCAGTCCAGCTCCGCCACGGCGCACTCCAGCAGGCTGCGCATGAACCGGGACTCCTCCACCATGTCGTAGTCGATGAGGGGGATGGTGCTCTTTTTCTGGGGTTGGATGTCCACGATCTTCACCTTGGACAGCTCAATCAGCGCCTCCCGGACGGGGGTGCGGGACAGTCCCATCTCCGAGGCCAGCTCGTTTTCACTGATCTGGCTGCCGGGGGCCAGCTCCAGGCTGACGATGTTCTCCTTGATGGTGCGCAGGGCGTATTCCCCGCCGCTCTCCCGGGGAAGGCGTTCCAGCAGCTTCATCTCACCCGCTCCTTTTTCTGAAATTGCCTACACTGTATCACATTTTTGCGCCCCTGTCCACTCGTGTGCCGGTGAAATCTGGGCGCTCCCGGCCGGATATGAAATATTGCACAAAATGAAGGAGGAAAATTTTACACTTCCTCCAATTGAATTCTAGTATACAAGTTGTATAATAGAGACAAGCAGGAAAAGCTCTATCTGGCAAGGACCCGTCCGTGACTTGAGACACGCATAAAATTTTTTGGAGGGATACAGGTATGAACGCAACGCTGCAAAAAGTCTATGAGATCGGCATCATCCCCGTCATCGCCATTGAGGACGCCGCCCTGGCGGTGCCCCTGGCCCGCGCCTTGGCCGAGGGCGGCCTGCCCGCCGCCGAGGTCACCTTCCGCACCGCCGCCGCCGAGGACGCCATCCGCGCCATCGTCAAGGAGGTCCCCGAGATGCTGGTGGGCGCGGGCACCGTCCTGACCTGTGAGCAGGCCGACCGGGCCATGGCCGCTGGCGCCTCCTTCATCGTGGCCCCCGGCTACGACCCCAAGGTTACCCCGCACGTCATCGACAAGGGCGGCCTCATGATGCCCGGCACCGCCAGCGCCGGCGAGATGCAGCAGGCCATGAACCAGGGCTGTGAGATGCTGAAGTTCTTCCCCGCCGAGGCCAACGGCGGCGTGGCCATGCTGAAGAACATCGGCGCGGCCCTCAAGACCGCCAAGTGGATGTGCACCGGCGGCGTCAGCGCCAAGAACGTCAACGACTACCTGGGCTATGAGCAGATCGCGGCGGTGGGCGGCACCTGGATGTGCAAAAACGACGTGATTAAGGCCCAGAAGTGGGACGAGATCACCGCCATGTGCAAGGAGGCCGTCAAGACCATGCTGGGCTTCGAGCTGGCCCACGTGGGCGTGAACTGCGAGAACGAGGCGGAGGCCGAGCAGACCGCCAAGACCCTGTGCGCCCTGTTCGGGCTGGACTACAAGGCGGGCAATTCCTCCATCTTCGCGGGCAAGGCCGTGGAGTGCATGAAGAAGCCCGGCCGGGGCGCCAACGGCCACATCGCCATCGGCACCAACAACGTGGACCGGGCCGTGTACCACCTGGGCCGCCAGGGCGTGGAGTTTCTGGAGGACAGCCGCATGCTGGACGCCAAGGGTAAGACCAAGGCCATCTATCTCAAGAACGAGCTGTCCGGCTTCGCCATTCATCTGGTTCAGAAATAAAAAAGCGGCGCAGAAAGCCCACAACATAAAAATTGATTAGGAGGAATTTCCCCATGTCTAAAGTGGTAACTTTTGGTGAGCTCATGGTCCGTCTCCAGCCCTACAACTACGAGCGCTTTGTCCAGGCCGACCACCTGGAATTCACCTTCGGCGGCGGCGAGGCCAACGTGGCCGTGTCCCTGGCCAACTACGGCCTGGACGCCGTCTATGTCACCAAGCTGCCCGCCCACGCCATCGGCCAGGCGGCGGTGAACTCCCTGCGCCGCTACGGCGTGGACACCAGCAAGATCGTCCGCGGCGGCGACCGCGTGGGCATCTACTACAATGAGAAGGGCGCCTCTCAGCGCGGCTCTGTGTGCATCTATGACCGGGCCCACTCCGCCATCCAGGAGGCTGCCACCGCCGACTTCGACTGGAACGCCATTTTTGAGGGCGTGGACTGGTTCCACTTCACCGGCATCACGCCGGCTCTGGGCCCCAATGTCGTTGACATCTGCCGGGAGGCCTGCAAGGCCGCCAAGGCCCGGAACATCAAGATTTCCTGCGACCTGAACTACCGCGGCAAGCTGTGGACCCGGGAGCAGGCCCGTGAGGCCATGACCGACCTGTGCCAGTACGTGGACGTGTGCATCTCCAACGAGGAGGACGCCAAGGACGTGTTCGGCATCGAGGCCGAGGCCACCGACATCTACGCCGGCGAGATCAACCGCGAGGGCTACAAGTCCGTGGCCAAGCAGCTGGCGGACAAGTTTGGGTTTGAGAAGGTCGCCATCACCCTGCGGGAGTCCCACTCCGCCTTCGACAACGGCTGGAGCGCCATGCTGTATGACGTGGCTTCCGGGGAGTACTGCTTCTCCAAGAAGTATGAGCTGCACATCATCGACCGCGTGGGCGGCGGCGATTCCTTCGGCGGCGGGCTGATCTACTCCCTGCTCACCGGCAAGAGCACCCAGGCGGCCGTGGAGTTTGCTGTGGCGGCTTCCGCGCTGAAGCACTCCATTGAGGGGGACTACAACATGGTCACCGTCTCCGAGGTGGAGAAGCTGGCCGGCGGCGACGGCTCCGGCCGCATCCAGCGGTAAGGTCAAGGGCGTTCCTTTCTTTTGAAAAAGAAAGGAACCGAAAGAAAACTTTTAGCGGCAAAACTGCGTTTTGCCTGGGGATGGAAAAGGGGCTGGCTTTACAGCCCCTTCCCCTGCTTTCCGTGGATACATTTCCATTTTGACGATAAGGAGTTTGAGCGGATTATGAAAGACTTCATGGATAAGGATTTTTTGCTGGGTACCGAAACCGCGAAGCACCTATTCCACGACTACGCCGAGCACATGCCCCTGGTGGACTACCACTGCCACATTCCCCCCCGCGAGATTTTTGAGGACCGCCGGTTTGACAACATCGTGGAGGTCTGGCTGGGCGGGAAGAATCCCGACGGGTCCTATTTCGGCGACCACTACAAGTGGCGCCTCATGCGCTCCAACGGGGTGCCGGAGGAGTATGTGTCCGGCGACAAGCCCGCTTTTGAGCGGTTCATGAAGTTTGCCGAGACCCTGGAGATGGCCATCGGCAACCCCATGTACCACTGGTGCAATCTGGAGCTGCGGCAGTTTTTCGGCTATGACAAGCCCCTGACCCCCGAGACCGCCCAGGAGTGCTGGGACTTCTGCAACGAGAAACTGCGCCATGATCCCGATTTGACCGCCCGGGGCATCATCAAGAAGGCCAACGTGGCCATGATCGGCACCACCGACGACCCCATCGACTCCCTGGAGTGGCACGAGAAAATCGCCGCCGACCCCACCATTGATGTGAAGGTGTGCCCCTCCTTCCGCCCGGATAAGGCCATCAACATCAACAAGGCCGGCTTCGTGGAGTATATCGGCAGGCTGGCCGCCAGCGTGGGCAGGAAGAGCCTGGACAGCGTGGAGGACGTGTGCGCCGCCCTGACCCAGCGTCTGGAGCACTTTAAGAAGCTGGGCTGCCGGGCCAGCGACCACGGGCTGGACTATGTGCCCTACCGTCCCGCCTCCGCCAAGAAGGTCAACGAGGCCTTTGAAAAGGCCATGAAGGGCGAGCAGATCAGCACCAAGGAGGCCGAGCGCTATCAGACCGCCATCCTGCTCCACCTGGGCCGGGAGTACAGCCGCCTGGACATCGCCATGCAGCTGCACTACTCCTGCCTGCGCAATGCCAATGAGCGGATGTTCGCCAAGATGGGCCCCGACACCGGCTTTGACGCCATCGCCCAGAACACCTGCGGAGGGAACATTGCCGGACTGCTCTCCGCCCTGGACACCGAGGGCAGGTGCCCCAAGACCATCCTGTACTCGCTGAATCCCGCCGACAACGAGCAGCTGGGCACTCTGCTGGGCTGCTTCCAGACCGACGAGATCCCCGGCAAGATCCAGCACGGCTCCGCCTGGTGGTTCAACGACACCAAGTCCGGCATGGAGGCCCAGATGAAGTCCCTGGCCAACCTGGGCCTGCTGGGCAATTTTGTGGGCATGCTCACCGACTCCCGCTCCTTCCTGAGCTACGCCCGGCACGATTACTTCCGCCGCATCCTGTGCAATCTCATCGGGGACTGGGTGGAGAACGGCGAATACCCCAATCACGAGGCGTCCCTCAAGAAGATCGTGGAGGGGATCTGCTACAACAACGCCGCCCGGTACTTCGGCCTATAAGCTGAAAACAGCGCAATTAAAAAAAGGGTCCGGCTTCTCTCTGGAAGTCGGACCCTTTGCTGTTGTCGTTTGGAGTCTATTCGTATACCGCGCGGCTTCCGCCGATGAATTTGGGCCGGGTGCGGGCGCACAGCAGGATGGCCTGCCCGATGTGGTCCACGCTGAGCCGCACGGGCACCGCCACCTCCCGCAGATGCATTCCAACGAGGGTGCCGCCCACGTCCAGCCCGGCGTGGGCCCGGATGTGCTCCACGGCGGTGGGGCGCTCAAAGGTCTGCCACGCCTGGGTGGCGAAGGAGCCGCCCGCCTTGGGCTGAGGCACCACGCACACCGGCTCGTAGCCGTATTTTTGGGCGCATGCGCTTTCAATGATGAGCGCCCTGTTCAGATGCTCGCAGCACTGGGCGGCGAGATAGACGCCCCGCTCCCGCAAAACGGGATAAATACCGGAAAACACCGCCTCCGCCGCCTCCCGGCTGGAGGCTTTTCCGATGTGTCCTCCCAGCACCTCGGAGGAGGAGCAGCCGGTCACAAAAATGTCCCCGGCTTTCAATCCGGCGGCGTCCAGCAGCTCCGTGACTGCCGTCCGGGCCTGTGCTGTGATCTGCTCAAAATTTGGTTCCATGGGATCGTCCTCTTTTCTTATGTGCTTTTGTTCCGCTGATGGGTCAAACGCGGTCAAAGTCGTCCGTGGAAAACTCTACGCCGCTGCGCTCCGCCAGAGTTCGGGCCAGGGCCATGCCCTCCCGGCTCAGACCGCAGTCCTCGATGACCACCTCGCCCCACCACAGCCCGGTGCGCCGCAGCCACAGCAGGGCCTTGACAGTCTGCTCTAGACCGCCGCCGTCGCCCTTGGCGTCCACCACCATCCGGGCGGGGCACACCCCCGGCAGCAGCAGCCAGCCCACCGCCAGCCATCCCAGGCTCAGCAGCCCAAAGGCCGCCAGCAGCACCGCCAAAAGTTCGAAAATCCACCTCATATCCGCCGCCTCCTTTTGAAACTGAGGCATTCTATGAGGTCAAGCGGTTTTTTGCCACCGAAGGCCGTCAGATCAGGCTGGCGACTCCATAAGTCAGAATGCTGATGGCCATGCCCGCGATGAGCACTCCCACGATTACCGAGGGGATGGCTTTCCGCAGAGGCATGTCCAGAAACGCCGCCGCCAGGGAGCCCGTCCACGCCCCGGTGCCGGGCAGAGGGACGGCCACAAAGAGCATCAGTCCCAGGTATTTGTATTTGGTCACCCGCTCCCCCTTCAGGTGGGCCTTGCGCTCCAGCGCGTCCACCATGCTGTTCAGCCTGGGGATACGCCGGCGCATCCACTGAAAGATCCGCCGGATATAGACAATGATGAAGGGGGCGGGGATGAGATTGCCGATGACGGCGGCGATAAACGCCGCCCACACCGGCAGCCCGGCGGCCACGCCGAAGGGGATGCCCCCCCGCAGCTCCACCACCGGGATCATGGACACCAGCACGGTGAGGGTGAACTCCCCCGCCATAGTGTCCGTCAGCCATTGCATCAGTTCCATGGTCGCTCCTTTTATTCCAACACCGTTTTCAAGTACTTGCCCGTGTAGCTCTCGGGGTGCCGGGCCACCTCCTCCGGCGTTCCGGTGCACACCACCGTGCCGCCGCCGGAACCCCCCTCCGGGCCCAGGTCGATGATATAGTCCGCCGTCTTGATGACGTCCAGGTTGTGCTCGATGACCACCACGGTGTTCCCGTTGTCCACAAACCGCTGGAGCACCTCCACCAGCTGGTGGACGTCGGCGGTGTGCAGGCCCGTGGTGGGCTCGTCCAGAATATAGATGGTGGACCCGGTGGACTGCTTGGACAGCTCGGTGGCCAGCTTGACCCGCTGGGCCTCGCCGCCGGACAGGGTGGTGGAGGGCTGGCCCAGCTTCACGTAGCCCAAGCCCACGTCCTTGAGGGTCTTGACCCGGTTGTACAGTTTGGGCAGGTTCTCGAAAAAGGGCAGGGCCTCCTCCACGGTCATCTCCAGCACCTCGTGGATGTTCTTGCCCTTGTAGCGCACCTCCAAGGTCTCCCGGTTGTACCGCTTGCCCTTGCACACCTCGCAGGGCACGTAGATATCGGGCAGGAAGTGCATCTCGATTTTTAAGAGGCCGTCCCCGGAGCAGGCCTCGCACCGCCCGCCCCGGACGTTGAAGGAGAACCGGCCGGGACCGTAGCCCCGGGTCTTGGCGTCCTGGGTGGAGGCGAACAGGTCCCGGATGTCGTTGAACAGCCCGGTGTAGGTGGCGGGGTTGGAGCGGGGGGTGCGCCCGATGGGGGACTGATCGATGGCGATGACCTTGTCCAGAAACTCGATGCCCTCCATGCCGTCGTGCTTGCCGGGGCGGGCCTTGGTGCGGTTCAGCTCCGCGCCCAGCCGCTTATAGAGGATCTCGTTCACCAGGGAGGACTTGCCCGACCCGGACACGCCGGTGACGGCGATGAACGTGCCCAGGGGGAAATCCACGTCGATTTTTTTCAGGTTGTTCTCCGCCGCCCCCCGGACGGTGAGGGTGTGGCCGCTGCCCTTCCGGCGCTGGGCCGGGACGGGCACCTTTTTCCGCCCCGCCAGATAGTCGCCGGTGATGGAGCCGGGGGTGTTCATGACCTCTTCGGCGGTGCCGCAGGCCACCACCTGTCCGCCGTGGACCCCCGCGCCGGGGCCGATGTCCACGATGTAGTCCGCCGAGCGCATGGTGTCCTCGTCGTGCTCCACCACGATCAGAGTATTCCCCAAATCCCGCAGATGCTTCAAGGTCCCCAGGAGAAGGTCGTTGTCCCGCTGGTGCAGGCCGATGGACGGCTCGTCCAGGATATACAGCACCCCCATCAGAGAGGAGCCGATCTGGGTGGCCAGCCGGATGCGCTGGCTCTCGCCGCCGGACAGGGTGCCCGCCTGCCGGGTGAGGGTCAGGTACTGCAAACCCACCGATTTCAAAAAGCCCAGCCGGGAGCGGATTTCCTTGAGAATCTGGTCGGCGATCATGGCCTGGGTGTCGGTGAGGGTGATGGTGTCCAGGAACGCCAGCGCCTCGTCCACCGGCTTCTCACAGAACGCATGGATGGAGCTGCCCCCCACGGTGACCGCCAGCGCCTCCCGTTTGAGCCGCCTGCCCTGGCAGGTGGGGCAGGGGCACTCGCTCATGCACTCCTCGATCTCCCGCTTCATGGCGTCGGACTGGGTCTCCCGGTAGCGGCGCTCCAGGTTGTTCACGATGCCCTCGAAGGGCTGATACAGCGTGCCCTTGCCCCGGGGCTGGTCGTAGTTCAGAGTCAGCTTCTCCCCCTTGGTTCCGTAGAGGATGATATCCACCACCTCGTTGGACAGTTTCTCCACCGGGTCGGTGAGCTTGAACTTGTACTTTTTGGCCAGGGCGTCAAAGTACATCCGGGAGATGCCGTCGGACTTGATGTGGTTCCAGCCCGAGGCGGTGATGGCCCCCTCCAGGATGGACAGGGAGCGGTTGGGAATGATGCGGTCGGGGTCGATCTTCATCTGGCTGCCCAGGCCGGTGCAGGTGGGGCAGGCCCCATAGGGGTTGTTGAAGGAGAACATCCGGGGGGTAAGCTCCTCAATGGATACCCCGCAGTCCTCGCAGGCGTAGTTTTGGGAGAACAGGATGTCCCGCTCCTCCTCCCCCAGCACGTTGATGACGACGATGCCGCCGGACAGGTTGGAGGCGGTCTCCACGCTGTCGGTGAGCCGCCTTGCCACGTCCTCCCGGATCACCAGCCGGTCCACCACGATCTCGATGGAGTGTTTGCGGTTCTTATCCAGTTTGATCTCTTCCGTCAGGTCGTACAGGGAGCCGTCCGCCCGGACGCGGACGTAGCCGGACTTCCGGGCGTCCTCGAACACCTTGGCGTGCTCGCCCTTCTTGCCCCGGATCACGGGGGAGAGCACCTGGATGCGGGTGGCCTCGGGCAGGGTCATCACCTGGTCGATGATCTGGTCGATGGTCTGCTGGCGGATCTCCTTGCCGCAGACGGGGCAGTGGGGAGTGCCCACCCGGGCCCACAGCAGGCGGAGATAGTCGTAGATCTCCGTCACCGTGCCCACGGTGGACCGGGGGTTTTTGGAGGTGGTTTTCTGGTCGATGGAGATAGCGGGGCTTAGCCCCTCGATGTAGTCCACGTCGGGCTTCTCCATCTGCCCCAAAAACATCCGGGCGTAGGAGGACAGGGACTCCACATACCGCCGCTGGCCCTCGGCGTACAGCGTCTCAAAGGCCAGGGAGGACTTGCCCGACCCGGACAGTCCCGTGAGCACCACCAGCTTGTCCCGGGGGATGGTGACGTCGATGTTTTTCAGGTTGTTCTCTCTCGCGCCTTTGATGACGATCTTATCCTGCATGGGTATTCTCCTCGGTTTTCTTTAAATTTGGGCCCGGATATAAGGATAATGAAACAATTTTTTAATGTCAATCCCCAGTTTTGAGGATTTTTTGGGGCGTTCAGCCGCCCGCCAGCTCTCGCTGCACATACTTGGGCAGCTTGGACGCCACCAGCTCATAGGACATGTCGCACAGGTCCCGCAGCACGTCGTCGGGCAGGTCCCCATCCAGCAAAGCGGCGATCCACAGCTTCTTGTCGCAATAGAAGCCGGGGAGGATGTCCGGGTACTGCTCCCGAAACGCCTCGGCCAGCCGGGGGTCGCACTTGAGGTTCACCAGGTCGTGGTCGTTGTAGCGCTCGTCCTTCATCCCCTTGGGGGAGCACACGGCGGCGAACAGCTTGCCCCGCACCATATAGCGGTGCCAGCCCCACTCGATTTTAAAATCCTTTTCCGCGCCGGGTTTTTTTAGCAGGTATTCGTCTAGCCATTCGTACTTCACGCCAGTCTCCTCCTTCATGACTCTGTAGTGAGATCCGCTGTGGTCCCGCCCACCAGTGAGATCAGATCCTCCGGCTTGACCTCCACCTGGAAGCCCACTTTCCCGGCGGATACGCAGATGGTCTCGTGGCCCAGGCAGCTCTGGTGGAACACGGTGGGGAACCGCTTTTTCATCCCCACCGGGGAGCAGCCCCCGTGGACATAGCCCGTCAGGGGCAACAGCTCTTTCACCGGGAGCATGGCGATGGACTTTTCCCCCACGGCTTTAGCCGCTTTTTTCAAATCCAGCGTCTCCGCCACCGGGATGTCAAACACGTAGTACCCGCCGGAGGCCCCCTTGGCCACCAGGGTCTTGAACACCGCCGCCGGGTCCTGGCCCAGCATCCGGGCCACAGTCACGCCGTCGGGGGCGGCGTCCCCCGCCGGGTAGGCGTGGGAGGTGTAGGGCACCTTTTTCTGGTCCAGCACCCGCATGACGTTGGTTTTTTCCTCTTTTTGCTTTGCCATTTATTTTCCTTCTCCCCGCAGCTTGATGATCTGGTCCCGCAGGGCCGCCGCCACCTCGAACTCCAGCATCTTGGCCGCCTCCTTCATCTGCTTCTCCAGGCCGGCGATGGCCTCCAGGCGCTGGAGCTTGGTCATCTGGGACAGCTCCTTGTCGTTGTAGTCCGGCTTGTCCTCGGCGGACAGCACCATCAGCTCCCGCACCGACTTCTTCACTGTCTTGGGCACAATGCCATGGGCCTTATTGAAGGCGTCCTGCTTCTCCCGGCGGCGCTGGGTCTCGTCCATGGCCCTCTGCATGGAGGGCGTGACCGTGTCGGCGTACAAAATGACTACGCCATCGGCGTTGCGCGCCGCCCGGCCGATGGTCTGCACCAGCGACGTCTCCGAGCGCAGAAAGCCCTCCTTGTCCGCGTCCAGGATGGCCACCAGCGATACCTCCGGCAGATCCAGCCCCTCCCGGAGCAGATTGATGCCCACCAGCACGTCGAATTCGCCCAGGCGCAGGTCCCGGATGATCTCCATGCGCTCGATGGTGTCGATGTCGTGGTGCATATACCGCACCCGGATGCCCGCGTTTTTCAGGTAATCGGTGAGGCTCTCCGCCATCTTCTTGGTGAGGGTGGTGACCAGCACGCGCTCGTCCCGCGCCGTCCGGGCGGTGATCTCGCCGATTAGGTCGTCGATCTGCCCGTCCACCGGGCGCACCTCCACCTTTGGGTCCAGCAGGCCGGTGGGCCGGATGACCTGTTCGACAATCTGGCCCGAGCGGTCCCGCTCATACTCGCCGGGGGTGGCGGAGACGTACACCACCTGGTTGAGCCGCTTTTCAAACTCCTCAAATTTCAGGGGCCGGTTGTCGAAGGCGCAGGGCAGGCGGAAGCCGTACTCCACCAGGGTGGTCTTCCTCGCCCGGTCGCCGTTGAACATGGCCCGGACCTGGGGGAGCGTGGCGTGGCTTTCGTCGATGAACAGCACGAAATCCTTGGGGAAGTAGTCCAACAGAGTGTGGGGCGGCGAACCCACTGGCCGGCCCTCAATGACCCGGGAATAGTTCTCAATGCCGGAGCAGTAGCCCAGCTCCTGCATCATCTCGATGTCGTACATGGTGCGCTGCTTGATGCGCTGGGCCTCGATGAGCTTGCCCTCGCCCTCGAAGAAGGCCACACGCTCCTCCATCTCCTTGTAGATCTCCTGGATGGCGGCGTCCATTTTCTCTTTGGGGGTGACGTAGTGGGTGGCGGGCCAGATGGGGATGTTGTTCAGCCGCCGGATAGGTGTGCCGGTGACCACGTTGATCTCGCTGAGCCGGTCGATCTCGTCCCCGAAGAACTCCACCCGGATGGCGGTGTCCTTCCAGTAGGCGGGCCAGACCTCCACCGTATCCCCCCGGACCCGGAACATATTGCGCTCAAAGGCGATGTCGTTGCGCTCGTAGCGGATGGCCACCAGCTTTTTCAGCAGCTCCTCGATCTTCATGACCGCCCCCACCCGCAGGGCCACCATCATCTTGGCGAAGTCCTCCGGTTCGCCCAGGCCGTAGATGCAGGATACGGAGGACACTACGATGACGTCCCGCCGCTCCAGCAGGGAGGCGGTGGCGGACAGGCGCAGGCGGTCGATCTCCTCGTTGATGGAGGAGTCCTTTTCAATAAAGGTGTCGGTGTGGGGGATATACGCCTCCGGCTGGTAATAGTCGTAATAGGACACAAAATATTCCACCGCGTTGTTGGGGAAAAACTCCCGGAACTCGGCGCACAGCTGGGCGGCCAGGGTCTTGTTGTGGGCCAGCACCAGGGTGGGGCGCTGGACGGCCTCGATGACCTTGGCCATGGTGTAGGTTTTGCCCGACCCGGTGACGCCCAGCAGGGTCTGCTCGTCCAGCCCGTTTTCGATGCCCGACGCCAGCGCGGCAATCGCCTCCGGCTGGTCGCCGCTGGGGGTGTATTCCGATACCACTTCAAACTTGGGCATAGCGCACCTCCTGGAACAAGTCAATAGCCTGTTCCTATAATAGAACGTTAGTTTTAATATGTCAACCCTGTTGTTGGACAAATATTCGCCGAATAAGCTAAAATTTTGAGCATATCATTATATCATGTCCCGGCATACAGGACAAGGCATTTTCGATTCGAAAAATATTTAGAATGGATTAAGAAAATGGAGCGCAATCATTGACCCGCCAAATCTGCGCCGGGGATGGGAGCGGAATTTCGTTATTTTTTTCTCAATTCCGCCTTGTCTTTTTCCGGCTCGGGTGCTATGATTTGTTCCGTTTTAAAAGCGTGCGGGCCTGTTCGCGCAGATCTGGGCCCGCTTCGCTGCGATCTTAAATCGAGGTGTCACTATGGAAATCCTGATCCAGCTGTCCATCTGTCTGGTGGGCGGGCTGCTGATGTCCCGTCTGGCCAAGAAACTGAACCTTCCCGCCGTCACCGCCTACCTGGTGGCGGGCCTGCTGCTGGGACCATACCTGCTGGGGGCCCTGGATGTCACCGGCATCGGCTTCCACTCTCCCGAGGTGGTGTCCCGTTTGGACATCATCTCCCAGGTGGCGCTGGGCTTCATCGCCTTCACCATCGGCAATGAGTTCCGTTTGGAGCAGCTCAAGAGCATGGGCAGGCAGGCCATCACCGTGGGCATCCTCCAGGCGGTGGCGGCCACCGCGCTGGTGGACGCGGCCCTGGTGGTGCTGCATTTCATCAATCCGAGTCTGATCGACCTTTCCTCCGCCATCACCCTGGGCGCCATCGCCGCCGCCACCGCTCCCGCCGCCACGCTGATGGTGGTGCGCCAGTATAAGGCCAACGGCCCGCTGACCCGGCTGCTGCTGCTGGTGGTGGCCATTGACGACGCGGTGGGCCTGGTGCTGTTCTCCGCCTCCTTCGGCGTGGCCATGGCGCTGGAGAGCGGGTCCATCAATCTGGTCACGGTGCTGGTGGAGCCGGTGATTGAGATCGCGCTGTCCCTGGCGCTGGGCGGGCTGGCGGGCTGGGTGCTGTTTTTGGTGGAGAAGTTTTTCCACTCCCGCAGCAAGCGCCTGTCCATCTCCATCGGCTTTGTGCTGCTCACCGCGGGGCTGTCCATGGTGGAGTTTGAGGCGGGCGGCATCCACTTTGGCTTTAGCCTGCTGCTGGTGTGCATGATGACGGGCACCGTCTTCTGCAACATCTGCGACTTTTCCGAGGAGCTGATGGGCCGTGTGGACGGCTGGACCGCCCCGCTGTTCGTGCTGTTTTTCGTACTCAGCGGCGCGGAGCTGAATTTGAAGATTTTGTCCAATCCCATGGTGCTGCTCGTGGGCCTGGTATATATTGTGGCCCGATCCTTGGGAAAGTATCTGGGAGCTTACGGCAGCTGCGCCCTCACCGGGTGCAGCGACAGCATCAAAAAGCATCTGGGCATCACCCTGCTGCCCCAGGCCGGCGTGGCCCTGGGCATGGCCCTCACCGCCCAGCAGCTGGCCGCCGGCGCGATGGTGCGCAGCGTCGTCCTGTTTTCCGTGCTGGTGTACGAGCTGGTGGGTCCGGCGCTGACCAAGCGTTCTCTGCTGGCCGCGGGCGAGATCCACGAGGAGGGCAGGACCAGCGCTCGGAAGAAAAACACCCCCAAGCCTCCGGTACAGTTTGGATAAGGGGCGCCGGTTTGACGCCGTGCCCACACTTTGCCTCGTGTTTCCCCGGTGGTTCCGGGCATACTAGGGGCGAGGTGATACAATGCTCAGCGAAAATCAACTGCTCAACCACATCTACCAGACCGCCGAGATGGGCCGGGAGGGCATCCAGTCGGTGTTGAAATACACCGAGGAACCCAAGCTGGCCAGCGCTCTGAACAGCCAGCTCACCGAATACGAACAGCTGCAGAACGCCGCCGGGGCCATGCTCCAGGCCCGGGGGGAGCCGCCCCACGGCCTGGGCCCCATGGCCAAGGTCTCCTCCGAGGTCATGAGCACCATGAAGGCCATGACGGACCGCTCCGCCGCCAACATCGCGGAGATGATGATCCAGGGCTCCACCATGGGGGTGACCAAGAGCCTGCGTACCATTCGGGACTGCAGCCTGGAGAGCGACGACGTGCGCCGGCTGGCCAACAAGCTGGTCAAGACCGAGCAGGCCAACATTGAGGAAATGAAGCGGTTCCTTTAAGGAAAAGACGAAGGGCCCCTGCGTCCGCAGAGGTCCTTCGCTTTCCGTATTCAGTTCAGCGAGCCGGGGCCGAAGCCATGGGGCAGCAGCTCCCTCAGCGGGAGCTTCACATAGTCCCCGTCCCCCCGGGCCACCAGAACCGTCAGTTCGGGGGCAAACTCGTAGAGCACTTGGCGGCAGACGCCGCAGGGCCAGCAGTAGTCGGTGCTCCTGCCCACGACGGCGAGGGTGGTGAACTCCCGGTACCCTTCGCTGACGGCCTTCACCAGAGCGGTGCGCTCCGCGCAGATGGTGGGGCCGTAGGCCGCGTTTTCCACGTTGCAGCCGGTGAACACCGTGCCGTCGGCGCACAGCAGGGCCGCCCCCACCGGGAAGTGGGAATATGGCACATAGGATCGCTCCAGCATGGTGAAGGCCAAGTCCACCAGGGCTTGATCGGTCATCTTCAAAACTCCTTTCCAAATCGAGCCTTTTTTGGGAGAGGGGCTGAAATCGCTCCTTTACTATTATAGTATACCAGGTTTTTGCTCCGGTTGAAAGAGGAAAACTGCGGGGCGGGGCGATTTTTGTTGTTGCAATGCGGGGCGGTTTCTGTTATACTATGAGCTGTTCGATGCCAGGACAGGCCGTCCGGCATCCTGTGATACACAGAAAAGAGGGAGCCACTGGGGGAGAATCCCGGTCGGGCCGACAACGATAGACCATAGACAAAGGACTGATTCAATCATGTTTGAGAAGGGTAAACGTGCGCAGCGCCGGAGTGAAGACGATAAGGTTTTCAATCGGATGCTGCTGTGGCTGGCGGGCGCGGTAGTGGTGGAGCTGTTGTTGTTCCTGCTGCAAAAGGTATATGTGGAGATGATTTTTGAAGGCTTGGTGGCCCTGGCGCTGTCCAAGTTTTTCATGGTGTTCTCCGTTGCGGGCGTGGTGATCGCCGTGGGCTGTCTGGCCTGGGCGGTGATGAATCAGCGCACCAATAAGCCGGTGCTGCTGCCGGTGGTCATCGCGGCGGTGGCCGCGGGGCTTTGGGTGGTCTCCCTGCTGAGCTACTTCCTGTGGGATGAGGGAGTCCGCATCCTGATGATGTTCCCTGCGGCGGCGGCGGTGCTCATCATCATTTTCTTCCTCTACCAGCGGCCCTTCTTCTACAACGCCATGCTCACCGGCGGCGGCCTGCTGGCCCTGTGGCTCCACAGGCAATATTATATGAATCATCCCCGGCTTATCACCGCCTGTGTGATAGGCGGCGTGGTGGTTCTGGCGGCGGCCGCGGTGCTGGCCTTCCAGCTGAGCAAGACCGACGGCAAGCTGGGCCGAATCCGGGTGATGCCGGTGGACTCCAACTACCTCATGACCTTCCTGACCTGCGGCATCACCGCTGTGGTTATGGTGCTGGGGCTGGTTTTGGGCGTGTCCATGAGCCAGTACCTGATGTATGTGCTGGTGGGCTGGCTGTTCGCCCAGGCGGTGTTCTTCACGGTCAAGATGATGTGAATTTTGTTGAGAAAACGGCGGCGTCCGCGGACGCCGCCGTTCTTTTTGAGTTCGGCTCAATGATGATGCCCATGGCTGAAAATCAACAGGACCCCCAGGGCGAAGCCCAGCACCGTGGCCAGAATGGCCCACTTGGACTTCCACTGCAGGGCCGCTTCAGGCAGCAGCTCGAAGAACACCACGTACAGCATGGCGCCGCCCGCCAGGGCCAGGGCTGCGGCCAGCGCCGCCGGGGCCTGATTGCCCACAAAGTAACCGGCTAGTGCGCCCAGCACCGTGGGCAGCCCGGACAGGGCCGCCACGCCGATGGCGCTCCAGGTCTTGGACCCGTCGTGGAGCAGGGGGATGGCGATGCTCATGCCCTCGGGCAGATTATGCAGGCCGATGGTCACCGCCGCCAGCACGCTGGCCAGGCAGATGCCCTCCACCGCCACCGAAGCCCCCACCGCCATGCCCACCGGCACGTTGTGCAGGGCTACCGCCGCCGCCAGCACAATGCCCGCCGTGTGCAGGTCGTGGTGGCCGCAGGCGCAGTGGTGGGGGTTGTCCTTGTCCTCGTGGTGGGCGCTCTTGTCGATCCAGCAGTTGAGCAGATAGGTCACCAAAAAACCCGCCACCAGCACCAGCGGCGTCATAGGCAGCCAGGGGGCGGCCTCCATGGCCTCGGGCACCATATCCAGGGCCACGATGGCCAGCATCAGCCCGGCGGTGAAGCTGAGCAGCAGGCTGGTCCCCCGGGGGGACTCCCGCTTGACGAGGGCGGCCAGCACGCCGCCCAGGGCCAGACCGCCCACGCCGGTGGCGACGGTCAGAAGGATAATAAACAGGATGGGATTCATGTGTACGCGCTCCTAAAGCATGATTTGCCGGACAGACCGAGGGGCCCGTCCGGCGAACCCTATCTTAGCACGGGAGCGGCGGAAACGCAAGGGAAATTATGCTTTTCGGAACAATTCCCGCAGGCCGATGAGGATGAGAAAGCCCCCGAAGCATCTGCGCAGGATATCCACATCCAGCGCCGTGGCCGCCCAGGCGGCCAGGGCGGAGCACGCCAGTCCCGCCGCGGCGGCGGGGAGGAGGGCCTTCTTCTCCACATACCCGTTTTTGAAATGGGCGGGCAGCGCGGTGGCGGCGGCGGGGAGGAAGTAGAGCAGGTTGACCCCTTGGGCCAGGGTCTGGGGCACCCCGGCAAAACTGGTCATGTAGATGAGCAGCAGGGAGCCGCCTCCCACCCCGAAGCCGGACAGCACTCCCGTGACCGCCCCGGCCAGGGCGGCGATGAGCCAGTTCGTCATAGAAACGCCTTCACCCCGCCGTACAGGATAAGCAGAGCGAACCCCCGGCGCAGCCACACCATGGACACCTTTTGGAACAGCCTGCCGCCCACAAAGCCCCCGATCAGCCCGCCCACCAGGTAGGGCAGGGCCAGCATGAGGTCAAGCTGCCCCCGGAACCAGTAAATTCCGGCGGACAGGGCGCACAGCGGCGCGATCACCGCCACCGAGGTGGCGAAGGCCCGCCGCTGGTCCAGACCGCACTTGCCTGCCAGCATGGGCACCAAGACCTGCCCGCCGCCTCCGCCGAAAAAGCCGTTCACCACCCCGGCGGCGGCTCCCGCCAGGGCGTACCACACTGTTTTTCCCTTTTTTCGGTCCATCGCGTTCACCCCGTGTCAGTGTGCCGCAGGGAACAAAAATTATTCTTTGACAAAATTACCTTAGTGTAAAAATCAGTTCCTTGCTTCTCCCGCCAAAACCCGGTATAATGTTCAAAATTCCCGGAAAGGAAACACGACATGCCAAAATCTACCAAAAATCAAATCATGAACGTCCTGGCGGAGCTGCTCCAGACGAAACGGCTGGACGATATCACCGTCACCGAGCTGGTGGAGCGGTGCAATATCTCGCGGCAGGCGTTTTACTACCACTTCTCTGATCTGTACGGCGTGGTGGACTACGGCGCCCAGCAGCTGCTGGAGGAACTGGGCACCGCCGACCCGGAGGGGAGGCGGGAGCCGCTGGAGCGGGCGCTGACCCTGCTGCGGGAGAATCGGACCCTGGTGCTCAATGTGTACCGGGCCTATGAGCGCAGCTACGTGGAGCACGACCTGCGCCGCTGGGCCGCGCCCCTGGTGGCGGCCCGTGTCCGGCTGTCCGCCCGAGGGTACGCTGTGACGGAGGATCAGATCAATTTTATGGCCGAGCTGCTGACCCAGGGGCTGGCCAGCATTGTGCTGAGCTGGGTGGAGCAGGGGATGCCCTCCAGCGTCATTGAGCGGCTGGACGACTTCTACATACTGTTGGAGGGCTGCCTGGACTACACCCTGGAGCGGCTGGCCCAGAAAAACAAAAAATAGTTGGGGCAATAAACCAGGAAAATCCATGTTTCGACAAAATTTTACATCAAACGGGACTATGTCAAAACTTTGACATAGTCCCGTTTTTTGTCTATGGAACAATATTTTGGAAGGGGGTATCATGACGACAGGTGAGAGAAAACAGGCACGTTTTCATGATATCCAAACACAACAGAAACGGTGTGGACAAACTCGGCAGGTATCATTTGGAATGGGAACGGGATAACTCCCGAAGGACAAACAGAAAGGAATGTGTGAAATATGAGTATGATGAACAGCGTGAAGCGGGCGGGCTTCCGCGCCCTATACGGCTATCTGGACAAGGACCCGGACGCCAACATCCCCCGGCTGATGGACTGGGTGGACCGCTTCGCCGGGGACGGGCCCAACAGTTTCCCCACCCAGCGGGCGGCCTTCCGCAAGGTGATCGAGAACCCGGACAACAACTGGTACAAACTGATCCGGTCCATGTGGACGGACATCGACGGCGAGGTGCGCAAGACCTTCTTTGAGAACTTTATGCTCAACGGCAACCTGATCGGCTGGACCATCCAGGAGGAGGCCCGGGAGCGTTACGGCTGCAACATCCCCTGGGCCATCCTGCTGGACCCCACCTCCGCCTGCAACCTGCACTGCACCGGCTGCTGGGCGGCGGAGTACGGCAATAAGCTGAATCTGAGTTTTGACGAGATCGACAGCATCATCACCCAGGGCAAGAAGCTGGGCGTGTACATCTATATCTACACCGGCGGCGAGCCCATGGTGCGCAAAAACGACCTCATTGCCCTGTGCAACAAACACAGCGACTGCGAGTTTTTGTGTTTCACCAACGCCACTCTCATTGACGAGGACTTTGCCGACCAGATGCTGCGGGTGAAGAACTTCGTCCCCGCCATCAGTGTGGAGGGCTTCGAGGCGGCCACCGACGGCCGCCGGGGCGACGGCGTGTTTCAGAAGGTCCGCCGGGCCATGGAGATCTTGAAGGAGCGCAAGCTGCCCTTCGGCACCTCCTGCTGCTACACCAGTGCCAATCTGGATTCCATCAGCTCGGAAGAGTTTGTGGATACACTGATCGACTGGGGCGCCAAATTCGCCTGGTATTTCCACTACATGCCGGTGGGCAACGACGCGGTGCCCGAGCTGATGCCCAACCCGGAGCAGCGGGAGGAGATGTACCGCAAGGTACGGGCATACCGCCAGAGCAAACCGCTGTTTATCATGGACTTCCAGAACGACGGCGAGTATGTGGGCGGCTGCATCGCCGGAGGCCGGCGCTATCTGCACATCAACGCCAACGGCGATGTGGATCCCTGCGTGTTCGTCCACTATTCCGACTCCAACATCCGGGAGAAGTCTCTGCTGGACTGCCTGCGTTCGCCCATGTTCATGGCCTACCACGACGGCCAGCCCTTCAACGAGAACCATTTGAAGCCCTGCCCCATGTTGGAGAACCCGGAAAAGCTGCGGGAGATGGTGGCGAAAACGGGAGCCAAATCCACCGACCTGCAATCCCCCGAGACGGCAGAGCACCTGTGCGGCAAATGCGACGGCTACGCCCAAGCCTGGAACGAGACGGCGGAACGTCTCTGGAGCTGCGGCCACAGCTGCGCCGACTGCACCCAGCACTGCGCCGAACAAAAAGAAGCAGGCTGACCAGACCAACTCCCACGATCCGCACCACCCGAAATAGACGCACCCACTGAGGCGCAGCTGGTAGACGGCACCCATGTTTCAGTGCCTAGAGACCGGCGGCAGCGCCACTAGGAGCACCAGCGTCGAAGGCCGCACACGCCGGAAGGTTCCAACCAACGGAACGAACCGAGCTCTCCCGTAAACAGGGGGTTCTTAGGGGGAAGCCCGACTATGGACACGGCCCGCCCTTTGGGCCGTGTCCATTCGGAGGGCTGCCCCCTAAGTGTGTCTTTGCCTACTGGCGGCACGAGCAGAAAGTAGGCCGCCGGAGGCCGCCGCTTACCCCGCCGGGGTACGGTAATACACCCTGGGGAAATTGCCTATTGCAATTTCCCAAAGGTGTGTTACAATATACCCCGACAACTGAATACAGTT
>CATLHC010000025.1 GCA_949948775.1 uncultured Oscillospiraceae bacterium | reverse complement strand
GTCCCGTTCATAGGCCAGAAAGGTGCGCAACACGCTTTTGGCCTCCTCAAAGCGTCCGGTGGACAGCAGGCACCCCGGCAGGGCGATCATGGTATCCCGGCCCCAGTCCCCGAAGAAGGGATAGCCCGCTGCGATGGTCATGCCACCGGTGGAGTCCCGGCGGGTGATAAAAGCGTCGGCGCTCCGCGCCAATTGCCGGGCGACGGGGTCCCGAAGACCCGAGCAGGCCTCCAGCTCCCGGGCACGGCGGGACCAGGCCTCCAGCAGCTCCGCCCCGGAGACGGCGATGGGCCGGTCGGAAAAGACGATCTCCAGCGTCCTCGACGCCCCCGCCGGGACCGTGAGCTCCGCCTGGCAGCAGGAGACGGCCGGGCTGGAGGCCGTCCGCCCGTCCCTGGCGTCCTCAGGGTAGGCGCCGCGCTCCCAGGCGGTGGGTTCCAGCACCAGCCTCCCGCTGGTGCGCAGGTACAGCCGGCAGTCTCCCTTTGTCAAGGCGCCGTTTTTCCAGGCGGGGGCGGTCTGCTCCGTCATGGCCTGCCCTTTGGGGGCGAACAGGCAGAAGGGCCGCACCCGCAGGGTGCAGGGTTTTTCCCCGCGGTTTTCCACGTCGTACACCACCGCCGTGGTGTTGGTCCCATATTCCATGGCAACTCGCCGCCGGACCTGGACCCCCCGGACGTGGTACAGCCACACCGGGCCGTCATCCCAGAGGAAGGAGGACAGATGGCGGAAGCCCTCCTCAGGGGGCGTTCCATCGGCAAACTCCTGGGTGGAGAGGAAAACACCGTCCTCATCCGCGTCCAGCGTCTCCTGGAGGCGGTGGACCAGGTTTACCCGGACGGCGGGGGCGGACGCTGCGGCCATAAGCAGGCTGTGGTCGCAGCGGGAGGCGGAAAACGCCGCGGTCATCGAGGCGTATCCCCCCAGGCCGTTGGTGAGGATCCAGCCGTGCTCGCGGACGCGTTCCTGGCAGGTCATATCCTGTTTTCCAAAGACAAATCTCATGTGGCTCACCCGATTCCATTTTAGCTGGGTCGGCGGGTGGAGTCAACGCCCGCCGCACATAAAAGCGGGGCGCGGCCCCTGCGACAGAACCGCGCCCCAGAAGGAGAGGAAATGAACGTTTAGAGGTGATATCAGCCCTTTACCGCGCCGCCGGTGCCGTTGACATAGTACTTCTGCATCTTCAGGAACAGCAGGGCGATGGGGATGGAGATAAGCACCGCTCCGGCGGCGAAGCAGGTGTACCAGTTGTCGATGTACTCCTTTTCCAGCATCCGCCACAGGCCGATGGCCACGGTGTACTGGTCGGCGTTGGCCCGGCAGATGACCTTGGCGAAGATGAAGTCCACCCAGGGGCTGATGAAGGAGGTCAGCACCGTGTAGATGACGATGGGCTTGGATAGGGGCAGCGTGATCTTGGTGAAGATCTGCCAGCGGGTGCAGCCGTCCAGCATGGCCGCCTCGTCGATGGCGTAGGGGGTGGTGTCAAAGAAGCCCTTGGCCACCTGGAAGCCGATGGCCGCGCCGCCGGAGTAGCAGAACACCAGCGCCACCCGGATGAGGTTGCCCTCGGTGAGTCCCACGGCCTTGAGGATGAAGTACACCGCGATCATGGACATGAAGCCGGGGAACAGGCCCAGCACCATGGCCATGTTCATGTAGGGCTTGCGCATCTTGAACTTCATGCGGCTCAGGCAGTAGGACACGCTGAGCAGCAGGAAGGTGGACAGCAGGCAGGAGAAGACGGCGATGATCAGGGTGTTCAGGAACATTTTGGGGAAGTTGAGCAGGGTGGTGTCGGTGAACAGCTTGATGTAGTTGTCCAAAGTGAAGGACTTGGGGAAGAAGGTGGACACGTAGGAGCCCTTCTCCGCCCAGAAGCTGGTCATGACCACCCACAGCACCGGGAACACCCACACGAAGGCCAGCACCGCCAGCACCGCGTGGACGATGATGTTGGAGATCTGTTTCGAGCGCTTGTAGCTTTTCTCTTTCATCGCTTAGAATCCCCCTTCCTCTTTGTAGGACTTGCTGTTGCGGTAGGTCAGCAGCGAGCCGATGGCCAGGATGATGAACGTCAGGATGCCCACCACCGCGCCGATGTTGTAGTACTGCTTGTCGATGGTCAGCTTGTACAGCCAGGTGACCAGCAGGTCGGTGGAGCCGGCGGTGGAGGCCAGGTCGGTGACGGGCCGGCCTTCGGACAGCAGATAGATCACGTTGAAGTTATTCACGTTGCCGGTGAAGGTGGCGATGAGGTAGGGGGTGGTAACGTAGAGCATATAGGGCAGGGTGATCTTGAAAAACTGCTGCACCTTGTTGGCCCCGTCGATGTCCGCCGCCTCGTAGAGGTCGGCGGGGATGTTCTGCAGCACGCCGGTGAGCTGGAGCAGGGTATAGGGCACGCCCACCCAGATATTGATGACGATGACGGTAACCCGGGCCCAGGTGGCGTTGGTGAAGAAGGGGAGGCTGGCGTCCGGGGCGATCAGTCCCAGGGAGCGCAGCAGCACGTTTACCGCGCCCTCGGGCTGGAGCATGGTGCGCATGATGAGCAGGGACACGAACATGGGCACCGCGCAGGAGATGACGAAGCAGAAGCGCCAGAAGCCTTTTGCCTTTGTCCCCTTGCGGTTGATGACGATGGCCAGCACCATGCCCGCGAAATAGTTGGTAAAGGTGGCGAAGAAGGCCCACACCAGGGTCCAGCCCAGCACGGACCAGAAGGTGCCGCCCAGCACGCTGCTGCCGTCAAACAGAGTGGCGAAATTGGCAAGCCCCACCCAGTCGAACAGCACCAAATGGTCGCCGATCTTGCTGTAGTTGGTGAAGGCCATGCAGATCATGAACACCAGGGGCAGGATGGTCAGAATCCCGATGAAGAACATGGAGGGCGTCATGAGCAGGCGGTACAGATTTTCGTCCAGCAGGCTCTGGAGGTCGTCGGCGAAGGTGTTCACGTGCCAGCCCCGCTTGTCGCACAGCTCGGCCTTGTAGGCGCTCTTCACCGTGCCCCGCCAGATCCAGAACATGACCAGGCTCAGCAGGATGGTGGCCACGCCGTAGAGCAGCAGCAGGATGGACTGGTCGCCCTTGGTGTACAGGAATACCTGGAGCTCCTCGTTCCAGACCTCTTGCTGCTCCACGCTGCCCAGGGTGACCAGCATGGCCAGGTTGTGGAAGCCGGAGACGATCATGAAGGCGATGTAGGCGATCTCCACGGCCAGGAAAAGCAAGCCCTTGACCACCTGCTTATGGACCATGTTGCCAAGACCCATGACCAAGGCTGACGCCTTGGTCTCAGGCCCTCCGTCCCGGAGGGCCTGAATGACCTCTAGGCTCTCGATACGGTCCCGCTGAACCGCCTGCGCGTTCAAGGTCAGCATTTTTGTCGTCATTGTCTTTGCCCTCCTCTCAGCTGATGCCGTCGCTGTTCATGGCGTCGTTCATGGCAGTGGTTTGTTCTACCGCGTTGGCGTGGGTAACGGAGCTGTTCCGAATGCCCCGGCCCATGTTCTCTACCGGTGTCCAGCAGTTGGTCATCTGGGGGACAAAGGGCTGGAGTTTGCTGGTGCGGTCAAAGGTGTCGTTCTGGGCGATGACCACCGGGTCGGCGGCGATGTCCGGATCGTCCATCAGCTCGGTGTTGCTGGGGATGACGTTGCGAAGGTCATAGTGCAGCCGCTGGGCCTCGGCGGAGCCGAGATAGACCGCCAACTCCACCGCCGCCACCATATTCTCCGATTGGGAGTTGACGCCCACGGCCTTGGACCCGGCATAGGAGTACATTTGTTTCGTCTCGCCGTTGAGGGTGTAGGTGGGCAGGGCGGCCACGCCCATGTTGTCGCCCAAAATCTCCCGGATGCTGGCGGAGTCCCAGGAGCCGCTGAACATGGCCTTAATGCTGCCGTCCCGGAGGCCGGCCATACCGGAGCCGCCGTCATCCACCACGAAATTGGGGTTTTTGATGAGGTCAATCAGATAGTCCGTCACCTGGGCGGCGTTCTCCCCGCCAAAGTCGGCCCCCAGTTCCTCCTGGGTGCCGTCGCCGAAGAGAGTGCAGCCGTTGCCGAAGTAGAAGGCGGGCAGATACCAGGAGTTGACGAAGGGGAAGGAGACCACGCCCTTTTCCAGCATGGCGTCCAGGCTCTTCACGTCCTCCTCAGAGAACACCCGTTTGTCGTAGTACATGTACCAGGTGTTGGTGGTGAACGGCACGCCGTAGAGATAGCCGTCCAGGGTCACCGACTCCAGCAGGGCGTCGCTGGTGAAGGAGGCCACCTCATCGGCGTATTTGCCGCCCAGCTTGGCCAGGGCCTTGGCGTCGGTGAGGACGGTCAGGTTGTCGTTGGCGTACAGGAACACGTCGGCGCTGGCGCTGGGGTCCTGGGACACGGTGTTGGCGGCGGTGGCCTCATCGGCCACGCCGTAGACAAAGGTGATGTCCCACTCCGGATGCAGGGCCGCGAAGTTCTCGCAGCAGGTTTGGAGCCATTCGCCGCTGTCCTTGGACTGATCCTCCGACGCGGACCAGACCATCAGGCGGATGCTCTGCTCGCCGGACGCGCCGGCGGACGAACAGCCGGCGGCGCTCAGCAGGGACAGCGCCGTCAGCAGCAGGGCCGTCAGGCGCTTGAGTCGTTGCTTCATGAATCATCCCTCCGCTCAAAGTTGTTTCGTAAAGTTTCGCTAAGAAAAATATAGTCATGTAAGTCCAAAAAGTCAAGGGAGAAAGCAACGGCTTTCATAACTTTTGCCATTTTGCACAGGACAAACCTGAAAATTTTATTGGAATTGCCCAGGTAAAAATTGCCGAAACTTATCGAAACTTATATTGCGATTCTGAAATTAAACGGTTGATTTTTTGCCGGCAATCTCTTATACTGTATAAAGCAGGGCTTTTGCGGAAGAAGGTGGATGAAAATGGCCACAATGGACGATATCGCCCGACAACTGGGGGTGTCCAAGGGCACCGTATCCAAGGCGCTGAGCGGCGCGACGGACGTGAGCGAAACAACACGAAAATCTGTTGTTGAGATGGCAGTGGAACTGGGCTATTCCCGGGTCAACCGTGCCGACGTACCCCGGCGGGTGTGCGTGCTCGTGCAGAATATGGGCTATGAGAAACCGGAGGACTTCGGCTGGGACATCATCACGGGCTTTCGGAAGCTGGCCGAACCGGGGGGCTGGCAGGTGGACGTCGTCCCCTTAACGCTGGAGCTCCAAAACAGCATGGGCTACGACGCCTATATGCTGCGGCGGGGCTACCGGGGCGCGCTGCTGCTGGGCATGTCCTTTTTCGACCCATGGATGAAGGAATTCCGGACCTGCACCACGCCTACGGTGCTCTACGACAATCAATCCAACCGGAACTCCGCCGTCACCCAGGTTGGGGTGGACAACGGGGAGGGGATGGAGCTGGCCGTCTCTTATCTGAAGAAGCTGGGCCACCGGAGGGTCGGCTATCTCAGCAGCGCCCTGGGTTCCTATGTCTATCAGGCCCGGTACGCCGCCTTTTTCGACGCGCTGCGCAAAAATAACCTGCCGGCCCAGAGAGAGCTGGCAGGTTATGACCTTCGGCTGACGGAATGTGTGGACAAGCACCTGCCCCGCCTGCTGAAGCGGGGATGCACGGCTGTCATCTGCAGCCACGATCTGCTGGCCCACATGGTGCTCATCTACAGCCAGGAGCGGGATATCTCCGTTCCAGAACGGCTCAGCGTCATTGGCTTTGACGATTTGCCCCTGTGCCGGTATACCACGCCCGCCCTGACCACCGTGCGGCAGAACCGGGAGGAAATCGGCAAGAGCGCCTTCTACGCACTGTCCAGCCAGATCGAGCATATTCCGATCAGCGCCATCCTGCTTCACGCGGAGCTGGTGGAGCGGGAGTCTGCGGGACGTGTGCCGTAAGGGATACTGATAAGCGGATTTTATGGGTCCCGGTGATCCTGTAGTGCCGCTGTTATGGTCTGCGCGGGAATTAAAGATGGCGGGAACGCCTCCCGCCATCTCTATTCTTTTCCCGCGCCGGTTTATTGCCCTCGGTCCGCCTTTAGAAACGGGGCGGGTCTATCGGTTCTGTTTCCGGTATTCCATGGGACTCATCCCCTCCAGCCGCCGGAAGCTCTGGGAGAAATAACTCAGGGAGGAAAACCCTAGAATCTGGGCAATCTGGGACAGGGTGTGGTCGGTTTCCGCCAGCAGGAACCTGCTCTCCCGGATGCGGCGGGAAATAAGGTAGCTGATGGGGGAGGTGTCGAACTCCCGGCGGAAGGCATGGGCCAGATAGTATTTATTTATATGGGCCAGCTCCGCCAACTGGTCCAGCGAGATATTTTCTTTAAAATGATTGTCGATGTACTGCCGGACCAGGTTGCACTCCCGGCTGATGCCGGAGACTGCGGGAGCGGCGCCGGACATGGTGAAGTCATCTCTTCGGTGCAGCCGCAGCAGAATGACCTCCAGCAGTCGCTGGCAGATCTCGTCGCAGCCGGGCCGGGGCTCCCGGCTCTCCTGGATGAGTGTGCGAAGGCAGCCGGACACGGCGTCCTCCGCGAACAGGTGGAGCAGCGCGTGGCCCTTGCCGCCGGGGGCGGCCTCCAGCCCCTCCAGCCCCAGCACCACATACTCCATTGGGCTGCCGTTCTGGCTGGTCTCCGTGTGGGGGACGCCTGGGTCCACCACCACCAGATCGTTGATGGCGACGGGAAATCTGCCCTCCCGAATGAGAAACGCGCCGTTTCCCCCGGTGATAAAGAACATCTCCGAGCAGGTGTGGGCGTGGATTTGGCTCCGCCACTCCTGGCTATAGTGGGCGTAGGTCACATACATCAGCCGAGGATACGTGCGCCGCGCTGAAGGGACGGCGCCAGTTAAAATATATTGATGGGTACTCACAGCGTTCCCTCCCGTCCGGCGCAAGAATGCGAAAGGCTATTTTGTCCCGTTAAATTTTATTATAACTTTTTTTCCGCAGTTGTGCAACTCATCTCCCCAAATTTTGCGGACGGCGGAGAGGATGGGAAAGGTTTATTCTTCGCTGAAAATAATTTTGAGGATAATTATGGACTTCGCTGAAAATGAGGCAAAGCAAAGTTTTTTCGTGTGGCAAATTGCAAAAAAGACAAGAAGTATAAAAACTCCAGCAACAATCGGATTGCCAACGGGGCCGGAAGCGTTTAGCCTTATAGATGTAAGATGCGGAGAGGTTTCCGCCGTATCCGTTACATATTTTGGAAACAGAGAACATGAAATGAAAAAATCCTGAGCGTTCTCCTGGCCTGCGTTATGGCGCCGGCCAGGCCGGCGGGCTGTTCCAATCAGACCGGCGGCAGCGCCAGTAAGACTCCCGAGGGCGGCACCGCCCCAGCCGCCGAGTCCAACGCGTCCGAGGGCGGCTTCAAGGAATAAGCCCCGGTTTGGAGGATTCAATGAGCGAAGAACAACAAAAATTTGGCCGTGTCACCATCCCCACCGATGTGGACGTGGTGCCTGAGACTTTGGAGCTGCTGAGGCGCTGGGGGGCGGACGCCATCCGGGACTGTGACGGCACCGACTTCCCCAAGGAGCTCAAGGAGGTGGACGCCAAGGTCTACTCCACCTACTACACCACCCGGAAAGACAACGCCTGGGCCCGCGCCAATCCCGACGAGGTCCAGCAGTGCTACATCACGACCGGCTTTCACACCGCCGCGGGCGGGCCGCTGTCCATCCCGCTGATGCGGGGCGTCAGCCCGGAGCTGCTCCAGGTAAACGCCCGGGACGACATCAAGCGCTGGTGGGAGGTGATGGACCGCACCACGGGTCGGCCCCTGCCCCCCGACCGCTGGCGATATGACGGGGAGACGGGCTGTGTGGTCATCGACGGCCCGGAGAGCTTTCACGACTATACCGTCAGCTTTCTGGCCTACCTCATTTGGGACCCCGTTCACATGTACAACGCCGTCACCAACGGCTGGACCAACTTCGAGCGCCAGATCACCTTCGACGTGCGCCAGCCCAAGACCCATGCCTTCACCATGGAGCGGCTGCGCAAATTCATCGCCGACCATCCCTACGTGGACGTAATCCGCTATACCACTTTTTTCCACCAATTTACCCTTGTTTTTGACGAGCTAAAGCGGGAGAAATACGTGGACTGGTACGGCTACTCCGCCTCCGTCTCCCCCTATATCCTGGAGAAGTTTGAACAGGAGGCGGGCTATCCCTTCCGTCCCGAGTACATCATCGACCAGGGCTACTATAACAACCAGTACCGGGTCCCCTCCCGGGAGTACAAGGACTTCATGGCTTTCCAGCGCCGGGAGGTGGCCGCCATGGCCCGGGAGATGGTGGACATCACCCACGAGCTGGGCAAGGAGGCCATGATGTTCCTGGGGGACCACTGGATCGGCACCGAGCCCTATCTGGACGAGTTCAAGACCATCGGGCTGGACGCGGTGGTGGGTTCTGTCGGCAACGGCTCCACCTTGCGCCTCATCTCAGACATCCCCGGGGTGAAGTACACCGAGGGCCGGTTCCTGCCCTACTTTTTCCCGGACACCTTCCACGAGGGGGGCGACCCCGTCCGGGAGGCCAAGGAAAACTGGGTCACCGCCCGCCGGGCCATTTTGCGCCGCCCCATCGACCGCATCGGCTACGGCGGCTACCTCAAGCTGGCCTGCCGGTTCCCCGACTTCATCGACTATGTGGAGAGCGTATGCCGGGAGTTCCGGGAGCTGTACGGCAACATCAAGGGCGCCGTCCCTTACTGCGTCAAGACCGTGGGCGTGCTCAACAGCTGGGGCCGCGCCCGGTCCTGGGGCTGCCACATGGTCCACCACGCCCTGTACCAAAAGCAGAACTACTCCTACGCCGGGGTGATTGAGGCCCTGGCCGGTGCGCCTTTTGACGTACGGTTTCTCAGCTTTGACGAGGTGAAGGCCGACCCCGCTGCTTTGGACGGGATGGACGTGCTCATCAACGTGGGCGGCGGGGACACCGCCCACACCGGCGGAGCGGTCTGGGAAGACCCGGACATATCCGCCGCAATCAAGCGGTTTGTCTACAACGGCGGCGGCCTCATCGGTGTGGGTGAGCCCGCCGGGCACCAGTACCAGGGCCGCTATCTCCAGCTCTCCGGCGTGCTGGGGGTGGAGAAGGAGACCGGCTTTACCCTGGGCTACGACAAGTACAATTGGGCGGAACACCCGGACCACTTTATCCTGGCGGACTGCGCTGGACCGGTGGACTTCGGGGAGGGCGCGAAGGGGATTTACGCCCTGGAGGGAACCCAGGTCCTGGTCCAGCGGGACCGGGAGGTCCAGCTGGCGGCCAACGAGTACGGCCGGGGCCGGGCGGTGTACATCTCCGGCCTGCCCTACAGTTTTGCGAACAGCCGCCTGCTCTACCGGGCCATCCTGTGGGCTGCGCATGGCGAGGACGCGCTGTACCGCTGGTTTTCCTCCAACGTCAATGTGGAGGTCCACGCCTTTGTGGAAAACGGCAAGTTCTGCGTCGTGAACAACACCTACGAGCCCCAGTCCACCACCGTCTGGAAGGACGGCGGCGGGGGATTCCCCCTGGAGCTGGCGGCCGATGAGATTCGATGGTATAAAATCTAGGGGAAAATAGGGAACCGGCAGGCCTTCGCTTCCGCGAGCTGAATGAGAAGGGCTTGCGCCATGCCCAGTAACACCGTGTTCGACTGCACCGACCAGCGGCGCGGGACACCTGCGGCTGCTTCGATCAGCCCCTGGACAGCACCCCCAGGCTGGATGCGCTGGAGTTCACCTCCCACGGCTGAGACGGCTATTGTGTTTGGTGAGAACAACAACCGCATCGACTTCAGGGGCTGCCGGGCGGCCCTGGGAGAAAACGCCGCGGAGGAATATCTCGACTATCTGGGTCAATGCGCCGGTCGGGACAAGAATCTAGGGCGCCTGCCGGACCAAATTGAACGGGCGGAGGGTGCCCGGCCCGCCATCATCGATTGATGCCGCGCACTTCCAACCGCGGATAAAAAGAAAGGGTATGAGAAAATGAATGTCAATCTTGACGGAACGGCCGAACAGTGTCTGGCAGAAGCCCTCAGCGCCTTTGACTTCGGCGCTCCTGTCGTTGGAGCGCTGCGCTACGGGCAGGGGCATATCAACGACACATTTGTGGTTCACACACAGCCGGAAAACGCGTGCTGCGGACGTTTTATCCTCCAGCGGATCAGTGCGGCCGCGTTTCACAGGCCCGACCAGCTGATGGAAAATATCGTTGGCGTGACGGAATATCTGCGGCGTGAAATTCTGAATAGCGGCGGCGATCCGGAGCGGGAGACGCTTCGGGTGATACGGCCCCGCGGCGGCTCGCTATACTATACCGACAGCAAGGGCGGGGCATGGCGGGTCTATCCGTTTATAGAAAATACGGTTTGCTATCAGATGGCGGAATCTCCGGCGCTGTTCGCCGCTTCCGGCCGGATTTTTGGCCGCTTCCAGCGGTATCTCAACGGCTATCCGGCCCATACGCTGCACGAGACGATCCCCCGCTTTCACGACACGGAGGACCGCCTGCGGAAATTGAAGGATGCCGTCGCGGCGGATAAACTGGGGCGCGCCGCGCAGTGCCGCCGGGAGATCGACTTTGTGCTGGAGCGCGAATCCGACTGCTCGGTGGCGCTCCAGGCGCTCCGGAAGGGGGAACTGCCTCTGCGGGTTACCCACAATGACACAAAGCTCAACAATGTTCTCATGGATAAGGATACCGGGGAGGGCGTATGCATCATCGACCTGGATACCGTCATGCAGGGGCTGTCCATCAATGACTTCGGCGATTCCATCCGCTTCGGCGCGAATCATAACGAGGAAGACGAGAGGGATCTCAGCAAGGTCAATTTGGACGTCGGGCTGTTTGAGTCCTATGCCCAAGCCTTTTTGGAGGGGGCGGGAGGAGCGTTGACCGCCAACGAGATTGCGTTTTTGCCCTGGGGCGCCAAGCTCATGACGCTGGAGTGCGGCATCCGGTTCCTGACGGACTATTTGGACGGAGACGCCTATTTCCATATCAGCCGCGAGGGGCAGAATCTGGACCGGTGCCGCACACAGTGCAAGCTGGTGGCCGACATGGAGCGGCATTGGGATGAACTGAGAAAAACCGTAAGCAAATGGTTGTAGAACATGGGTCCGTGTAATACCTGAAAGGATCAAGGCGCCGTATCGGGCGATGGTTGAAAAAATCTCTCCCTTTTTACAAAAGGGAGAGGTTTTTTTCAGGATTGCGGCGCTGCATGATCATCCGATGCAGTTCCCTTGCCGCGGCGCTCAGAGCCTGCCGTTCCCGTTTCAGGAGCAGAATAGAGCGCTTGGGAACGGGGTCTTTCAAAGAGAGCTCTTGGACCGGTGTGGGGGATGACAGCTCCTGGAGAAATTCCTCCGGCACAAAGCCGATGCCCAGGCCCTCCTTGACGAAAGGAAGAATCTGGTCCGCCGCCGCGGTCTCGATATCCAGACGGAAGGGCAGTTGGTGCTGCGAAAAGAATCTGCTGAAAAAGCGGAACGACACGGTGTCCGGGCCCAGGCCGATGAGCGGATACTGGGACAGCTCCTCCAGCGGCAGCGCTCTGCCCCGGAGGAAAGAAAACGCCTCCCCGCAGACAGGCACCTCCTGTATGTCCCGCACCCGGCGCTGGCTCAGTCCTTTCGGCAGGTCGTCTCCGGCGGTGACCACCGCGAGATCGGCCAGGCCGTCCCGCAGCGCGGCCACCGCCTGAGACGTGGAGTGGTTGGAGACCCGGATGCGCACGCCCGGATAGCCGCGCCGGTATTCCCCCAGCACCGGCAGCAAGCAGCAGCGCAGCGCGATCTCACTGGCCGCAATGGTCACCATGCCGCTTTGGAGGCTTTGATCCGCCGCGACGGCTTCCTCGCCCGCCTGAATGTGCTCAACGGCGGGCGCGATGTGGGCGTACAGCTTTTCCCCCTCCGGCGTGAGCCGGACGCCGCGGTTGGAGCGGACAAACAGCCGGCATCCCAGCGCGCCCTCCAGGTTCTTGACGGCTCTTGTGATGTTGGGTTGGCTGTTCATCAGGCGGTTGGCCGCCTGGGTGACGTTTTGATATTTGGCCACATAGTAGAAAACCCGGTAGCTGTCATAGCTGATGTTCATGCTGTTCACCATATTATTTTGATATATAAGAAGAGGATAATTTATATTTTTCAATATGTCTGCAAACCAGTATAATAAAAAACCGCCGGAAAGTCAACCGGCGCAGCAAGAGGAAAGAAGGGTCTTGTATGAATACGGACTTAACAGTGGGGAAGCCGTCCCGGGTGCTGTGGAGCTTCTGCCTCCCGCTGTTCGGGAGCATCATCTTCCAGCAGCTCTACAACATCGCGGACAGCCTGGTGGCGGGCAAGTTCATCGGGGAAAACGCCCTGGCCTCGGTGGGCAACAGCTATGAGGTAACGCTGATCTTCATCGCCTTTGCCTTTGGGTGCAACATCGGCTGCTCGGTCATCGTCTCCCAATTTTTCGGGGCGAAGGAGTACGGAAAGATGAAGACAGCCGTCTCCACCGCCTGCATCGCCAGCGCCGCGCTGTGCGCCGCCATCATGGCGGTGGGGATGCTGTCCTGCGACGGGCTGCTGCGGCTCATCCGCACCCCGGCGGAGGCCTTCGCCGACTCCAAGCTGTACCTGGACATCTACATCTGGGGCCTCCCCTTCGTGTTTTTCTACAACATCGCCACCGGCGTTTTCTCCGCCCTGGGGGACTCCCGCACCCCGTTTTTCTTTCTGGCGGCCTCCTCCACCGCCAACATCGCGGTGGATATCCTCTTCGTTACCGCCTTCCAGATGGGGGTGGCGGGCGTGGCCTGGGCCACGTTCCTGTGCCAGGGCGTCAGCTGCGCGCTGGCTGTGACCGTGGTGTTCCTGCGGCTGAAACGAGTCAGGGCGGAGGGGGAGCCGGAGCTGTTCTCCCTGCCCATCCTCAGGCAGATCGCCCGCATCGCCATCCCCAGCATTTTGCAGCAGAGCTTCATCTCCGTGGGCAACATCGTCATCCAGGGGGTGATCAACGGCTTCGGCACCGGCGTGATGGCCGGATATTCCGCGGCGGTAAAGCTGAACAACCTGGTTATCACCTCCTTCACCACCCTGGGCAACGGCATCTCCAACTATACCGCCCAGAACCTGGGGGCGAAAAAGCTGCCGCGCATCAAGGAGGGACTCCGGGCGGGCCTCAGGCTGGTGTGGCTGCTGAGCGCCCCCCTGGCGCTGCTGTACTTCCTTGGGGGGCGATACGTCCTGGGCCTGTTCCTGGATGAGCCCACGGTGGAGGCGCTGCAGACCGGCGTCGCGTTCCTGCGCATCCTCTCCCCCTTTTACTTTGTCGTCTCGGCCAAGCTGGTGGCGGACGGCGTCCTGCGGGGCTCCGGCATGATGGACAAGTTCATGATCGCGACCTTCACCGACTTGATGATCCGGGTGGCGCTGGCGGTTTTCCTGGCCGGGACGCCCTTGGGCGCGACGGGCATCTGGTGCGCCTGGCCGGTTGGGTGGTCCATCGCCGCGGCGTGCTCGTTCGCGTTTTACCGGCGCGGGGTGTGGAACCGCGGTACACGCCCCACGCAGAACGTCAGCGCGGACGCGGCGTAGCTTCAGCCTTCGCCCGCTCTTCTCCCTTTCGGCGTCTCAAACGTAGGTCAGCGGTCTCCCAGCCCCTGCAGCGCCTCCAGCGTGCCGTCCAGGTTCTCCTTGTGCCAGTTTTTGAAGTAGCCGGCATATAGGGTGGCGTAGATCCCGGAACTCCGCAGGTCGCTCAGCTCTGCTTGCTGGGTGGTCAGGCGGATAACGTCCGACCCGGTGCGGATGGTGATGACTGTGTTGAGCATAGCGTCTTCCAGCTGCACCGACTGGATGTCCTCATAGGGAAGCACCAAGGATACTTCTTTGCGCAGGTTGCCCCATGTGGTGTTGAAGGGGAGCAGGACGATCTCGTGTTCACACATCTGGAGAACATAAAATTCCGAGTTGAAAAACGCCGCCAATTGTTCGCTCAGGTTTGCCGGGGCGTATTTGACGATGATGCAGCGGTCCTTCAGAGGCTTATATCCGGCCTCCTGGGTAAATTTCTTGACTTCGTTTGCCATGGTATATACCTCCAAGTCGTTCTCGTTCAAGTTTGGCGCAGGCAGGCGGGAGTCCTTCATGTTTTGCCGTATGTTCCGGATTTGTTCAGTTGATGGGGGTGACGATGGGCTTGCCGTCCGCGTCCACCAGGACGGTCATCCCAGTGCCGCTCATCTTGCTGTGAGAACCCAGCGCGTAATTGACGCCGGTCTCCGTATCAACGATGATCTTTACCACATTCACAAGGCCCTGGTTATAGACTTCCACAAAGCGCTCCTTTGCCATAACGTTTCCCTCCTTTCCTATCCCTCCTGTCTGCGAGGGGAAGCATACCATGACGCGGGTTTGCCGTGGGCGGAATTTCCCGAACGGCGCAAATTGTTCCTGAACGGCAAGAAACTGGGAGGGGCCTCACAGGCCCCCTCCCAGTTTCTTTTTTAATTCCGATTTCCCGGCGCGAGACAGCAGGCATTCCCGGCCTCCCACCTGGACCCGGTTTCCCTTCCAGTCCACCGCCTCGATTTTGTCCGCCGCCGCCAGATAGGCCCGGTGGACGCGGACAAACCGCCCGCCCAGCTCCCGCTCCAGCTCGTTCAGACTGCCCACAAAATCGATCCGGCTGTCCGCCGTGTGGAGATACACATGGTGGGCCTTGGGGGCTGTCTCAAAAAACAGGATATCGGACAGTGGCACGTGCCGCGTTTCATCCCCCGCCCGCAGGGAGAACACCTCCGCCGGATCCCGGCGCTCATCCAGCAGGCGGGCGTGGACGGCCTCTAAACACCGGGCGGCGGATGGGCCGGTGCGCTCCGGCTCCTTCACGATGTAGTCAAAGGCTTCCAGATGGTACTGGAAGGTTTTCCAGGCCAGGTCGCCGTAGCTGGTGACATACACCAGGGTGCCGTGGGGGTCCCGCCGCCGCAGCTCCCGGCCCAGGGCAAAGCCGTCCCACTCCCCGTCCTTCAAATCCACGTCCAGAAAGTAGACGCTCCGGCTCCCGTCCCGGGCCGCCTCCAGCAGCTCCCGGGCCGTGGAGGCGGCGCAGGCCACCTCCATGTCGTAGTTTTCCACGAAGATTTTCCACTCCAGGGCGGTTTTGAGCTGGTGGAGGACGGCCTCTTCATCATCACATAGGTAAATTTGAATCATGGCCTGCCCTCTACCCTCAGCTCCTGGACAAACACGCCCTCCGCCCAGCTGGTGGACGAGTCCGCGTTGGCATACCCCGCCAGAATCCGCTGATAGCCGGCCAGGCCCAGCCCCCGGCCCTCCCCCTTGGTGGAGGAACCCTCCGCCCAGAGCTTGTCCGGGTCAACACTTCCGGCGTAGGGGTTGGACACCCGCAGGGACAGCCCCTCCCCTTGGGCCAGCAGGACGACTTCCACCCAGGGCGTCTCCGTTTCCGCCGCAGCCTCGGCGGCGTTGTCCAGCAGGATGCCCAGGCAGCGGGTGAAGTCCCAAACGTCCATTCCGACCCGCTCCACGGGGTAGAGCGCCTCCAGGCGGCAGTCGATCCCTTTTTGCCCCATGGCCGCCAGCTTGGACAGCAGGAGGCTGCGCACCTGGGGGATGCGCACATTGCCCAGCTGGGTGGAGGCTCGGATCTTCTCCCCGATGCGCCGGTCAAAGCCCGCGTCCAGCTCCGACAGGGCGGCGCGCAGCTGATCCAGCTCGCCCTCGTCCGCCTGCTCCGACAGCCCCGCCAGCAGGTTTTTATAGTCGTGGCGGAATGAGCGCACCTCCCGGCGGATGGACTCCAGGTCCCGCTCGTAGAGCTGCTGCTGGGCGATGACATCCCGCTGGGCCTCCAGCTTCCGGGCGGTATCCATCTGCTGGGCCAGGTAGGCCACCAGCCCCACCGCCAGCCCCGCCATCACCAGCACAAGCGCATAGTAGGGCACCAGATAATCCGGCTGTACCCCTATTTGTAAAAGGAAGAATGCCTCCATAGACGCCTCCAGGGCAAAGAAGAGCAGGGCCATGCGGCGCTGGCCGGTACCTTCTTCCAGCAGAAGGCGGAACCAGTGTCCGAAGCGGAGCTGGCGCAGCAGGGCGGCGGAGACCAGCGCCACAGCCCCATAGACGGCCATCACCGCCGCATACGGGAACTCGCTGTTCAGAACCAATATCTGGGCCAGGCCGGACGCGGCCACCTGGAACATACCCGCCATGCACACAGCGGAAAAGGCCCGCCAGAATTCGATTCGCCACGCCCACCGAACCCACAGGGTGCACGTCACCAGGGCGGTGCAGGAGAACACACAGTAACGGATTACTGCGTCATTGGGGAGAAGTACATACAAAGCCCCGTCCAGCAGGGTGACCAGCAACGGGGAGAGCAGCAGGGCGGGCAGTTTTTTCAGCACCTGCCGCCCCCGCGTATCCATAATCACAAACAGGTAGGCCGCCAGGATGGCGTGGGAGATCAGGGAACCTGTAAATTCAAGCAGATAATCCTCCAGTGTGAGCACGGTGAGCCCCCTTCCTTTCCGCAGAACAATGCGCAGACAATATACCATATCCGGGGCGGTTTGTCCACGCTTGAATGCCCGGCGCACGCTGGAGGAGGATCTGAAGAGCGGCGGTCAGCTTTTGAGGCAAGCGGTTTGCCGTATAGAGGACTTGTAAACTTCTTGATCCCCGAGACCGCCTGGCTGCGGGCGGTTTCTATGCAGAACTCCCTATGCCGTGGCGGCACAGGGAGTTCTGCAGAATAGAGAGAAGAAGAGAAAACAATTTAAAGGATATATGCGCAGATGATGTAGGCCAGGGAGGAGGCCGCAGCGACGATGGGGAATACCCACAGGCCCCAGGTCAGCACCCAGTTGGGCTTTTCCTGCATGCATTCCGTGCCGAGGAACAGCGGAGCTGAACCGCCGGCTGCCATGGTCAGGAAGGCGCACAGGGCGCTCATGACGATACCGGGAATCACACAGCTGACGTTGATGCCGCTCTGCCCGTAGTTGATGAGCAGGGGACCGACCACCGTTCCGATGATCACGGCGGTCGCCGTATTGGAAAACACATTGGTGCACACCAGGGTGAGCAGCACCAGCACGACGACAAACAGCGGGAAAGGCATATTGCCGAACAGGGCGTTCATCAGGCCGGACAGCCAGTCCCGGACGCCAAGGTCCGGGCTGGAGACCATCATGCCCAGAGCGGTAAAGGCGCACACGGCCATGACGATGCCCCAGTTGACCGCCTTGCCCATGGCCTGGTCCAGATTCAGCAGGGGTTCGCCGTCCACGTGAATGAAGAACATCAGCACGGCAACGAGCACAAACCAAAAGCCCTGGCCGATGCCGTTGATGACGTCGTACTGCGGAAAGCTTTTGGGCAGCCAGATCATGACCACGGAGTAGAGAATGCCGATGACGAAAAGGATCAAGGTCCAGGCCTGGCGCCTATTGAACCGGGTGCCGCCGGCAGCGGTGATGGAGGCCACATCGGCCTGCTTCAGATTGGAGAAGTCCGCTTTGAAGATCGTGCCGATGGACAGCCCGATGAACACGGAGATGAACAGGCCGGAGACCATGGCGGCCGCCAGGTAGGAGACCTGATCGATATGCACCCCCGCTTCGGTCAGCCCGCCTTCCATCAGGTTGTAGATCATAAGGGCCATGCCCTTGAAGGGGAGAATGCCGCCGCCCACGGAGGCGGTGACAATGGCCCCGGTATACATCGCTTTTTTCCACTGGCTGGAGTTGTCGTAGCCCACCGTCTCAGCGATGGAATCGATCATTGCGATGGAGAACATATAGGCGCCCAGGGCGGAAGCCAGCGCGCCCAGTACCGTCATGGCCGCCATAAACACGACGGTAAACAGTACGGGTCTGCCGTTAAGGCTCTTCCGGGAGATCATCCAGCGGGCCAGCACCGCGTCGGTGCCGCTCTGCGTCAGGGCGTAGAGGACCACGAAAATGACGATGAGCTGCCATACGGTGGGGGAGCCGAGGGTGGAGGTGATGATGTCGGCGCCGTTGGTGAACCCCGTGAGGATTATGGCCAGCATGATGAGGAAGGAGGGGGCGATCATGCCAAAGCCCTGGGCGATCATCCAGACGCCGCCCAGGAAGATGCCGACGGCCTGGACGCCCATCCGGGTGACGGGACCCCAGGTGGGGCAGATGCTGCCGAACAGGAACATGAAAAACAGGCTGATGACGAGATGGACCGCCTTTTTTGCGGTGTAGGTTTGCGTTCTCTGCATAAAGTACCTCTCCTCTGTCTTTATGTGCGCCCGCCGTGGGCAGGACGGCGGCGGGGTTGGTTTTGTTACGCCTTTGGACGGGTGGGGGGCGGCGGGGGCGGGGGTAGCAGGGGATCCACCGCTCCGGCCTGGGCGGCCATGGCCTCCAGGCAGAGATCGGTGAACATCCGCTCGTACCGCTTGTAGCTCTCCCGGCCCAGGACGAAGGGATTGGGGACGCCGTCGCTGATCTCGCGCAGGACGGCCAGCCGGTCGGTGCCCCGGTCCACAAAGGGGTGGGCGGAGATCTCCACATCACAGCCGTACCGGGCGGTCTGGTCAGCGAAATAGAGGGTGGAGCGGAGATAGTCCACCTTGTCGCTCAGCTTGTACGGCACGCCGGTGCCTCCCCACATGGCGGCCATATGGGGCCTGCCCTCGTCGGAAACCGGGAAGATGTAGCTCAGACAGCCGGGGGTGTGGCCGGGGGTGGCAAAGGCCCGGATTTCGGTGCCGCCCAGACAGAACACATCGCCATCCTCGATAAAGTCGTGAATCTCCCACTGCAAAACTCCGGTGCGGTTGCGGGTGTCGTGCTGGGCGAACGCATAGTCCGTCCGGGACATGAGAATCTTGCAGCCGGTCCGCTCCCGAAACCAGTCGGCCCTGCCGTAGTGGTCTCCGTGTCCGTGGGTAATCAGGATGGCCTTCAGGTCGCTCAGCTCCAGACCCAGGTCGGCCAAGCCCTTGACAATCATGTCGCGGTGCTCATCCAAAGGTTCCATACAGTCCAGCAGGATAAGCCCCTCGGCAGTCTCCAGCACGAAGCAGCCCACATTGGGCGTGCCGATGAAGGAGAGCTGGTCGAAGAAGCGGGTGGCGGGGAAGGGCTCCACGGCCGCCCCAAAAAGCGGGCGGTGGGGGGTGGGGGTACGCCAGGATTTGATCTGCCGCATGGTCATCACCTTTCTCTTGCGTGTTATAGGCAGAGCATTTGAAAATCGGTAACTGATTTTCAAGGCGGGCAAAGCCCGCCCATTTATGGGCTGTGCTCTGCCGAGGAAGCTCACCGCAGACGTCAATAGAATCTTTATGAAGCGCGGTGACTATAACGCCGTGTACCCACAAAATACCCGGGTTTCCGCCACAGCGCAAGCGAATCCCCGCAACAGGGCGTTTTTTCCCCGCAACTGGAAGATTGACTTTATTCATGAAAAAGGATATTCTAATATCAAAACCATCGGCCAAGGGGAGGGGCGTTATGTGGAAGGTTATCGTCTGCGACGACGAGGCGGCGGTCCGCGCCGCCGTCCGGGCACAGCTGGAACGGTTTTCCGGTGAGACGGGAGAGCAGTTCTGCGTCAAGGAAATCCACTCTGGCGAGGCGCTGCTGGCCCAGTTCTCCGCGGACACCGACCTGGTGTTTTTGGACATCAAGATGGAGGGCATCACCGGCATGGACGCCGCCCGGCGGCTTCGAGCGGACCGCCGGGACGTGTGTATCATTTTTATTACCACCATGACCCAGTACGCGATGGAGGGGTACCAGGTCCATGCCTACGGCTTTTTAAAAAAGCCGCTCAGGTACGCGCAGTTCCGCCTTCAGCTGCTGGACGCGCTGCGCCACCTGGCGCCCCGCCGGGAGGAGAGCATCACCCTGCGGGCCGGAGGGGAGATCTACTCCATCTGTCTGGCGGAGCTGATCTATCTAGAGGTGCTGGACCATGACCTGCGCTTCGTGCGCAGCTCCGGCCCGCTGGTGTGCCACGCCACCATGAGCGACATGGGCGAGGTTCTGCGGGGGAAGGGCTTCTTCCGCTGCCACAAAAGCTACACCGTCAACCTGCGGCACGTCGCCCAGATCAGCGCAGCCGGCGTGCGCATGTCTAACGGGGATGTGCTTCCGGTGAGCAAGCACCGCCGAAAGGAATTCTTGGAGGCTTTTGCGGCCTATGCGGGAGGCGGTATCCTGTGAAATGGCCGGAGCTCTACCGCTGCGTCTTTGACGCGCTCATGGTGGGGTGGTTTTTCCGCCCGCTTCAGGGGGAACGCCATGTCTCTCGCTCCCGGCAGGCGCTGTGCTTTGCGCTGCTGCTCTGCACGGCCCCCATCTATGTGATTCCCGGCGGGGGTGAGACCGCCGTGGCCCTGTTCCGCTTCGCGTTCCGTACGGCCAGCTATGCTTTGTGGCTCCGGCTGCGCAAGGGCACGGGCGCCTGGGAGAGCCTTTATTACGGCGCCCTGTGCTGGATCGCCTTCACCACGCAGAATAATATTTTTATGACCCCCGAGCTGTCCTTCCTCCGGTGGAATCAGGTGAGCTGGTCCGCTCTGCCTGTGCTGAACCGCTTTGTCAGCGCGGCCGTGGAGCTGCTCTGCGAGTTTTTGATCCTCACCCTCATCAGCCGGGTGTTCCCCTTCCAAGACCACCGCCCGGTGGACCGCTTTCGTCTGGCCGCCGCCGGAGTGGTGGTGATCTGTGAGCTTTATGTCAAAACCACGCTGAAAACCATTTCGGAGGCCTTGCCGGAGGTCTATCTGCGGGAACTGACCATGTACCCCATCCTGCTCCAGCTGTTTCTAACCGCGTCGCTGGTTTTGCTGGAGCGCCATCTCTCGTCCCAGGCCCGCCGGGAGCAGGAGCGTCTGAACGAGGTGGCCGCCCGGTACCGCTATGAGAGCACCATGGCGAAGGCGGAGGCCGATACGGACCTGCGGCAGCTTCACCACGACATGAAAAACCATCTGCTTGGGCTGCAGCAGCTGGTGGGCGAAAACAAAAAGCTGGAGGCGTATATCGGTCAGCTCCTCCAGCGCACAAATGAGTATGAGATTTTGACGGACACCGGCAGCCCGCTGCTGGACGGGCTTTTGTCTGAAAAAATCCGCCGGGCCGAACGGGACGGCATCGCTCTGTCCGCCGACATTGATTTTCGCACGGGTGGGTTCCTCAGCGATATGGACCTGTGCACCATCTTCAGCAACGCTTTGGACAATGCCATTGAGGCCAGCCTGAGGGTAGAGAACGAGGAAAAGCGAAGCGTCCTGCTGAAGTGCGGCCCTGCGGCGGGCAATCTGGTCGTCACGGTGATGAACTATTACGAGGGGGAGCTGAGGCGGAGCGGGGAGGTTTTTCTCAGCAGCAAATCCGCCCCCGGTCATGGCATCGGTCTGTCCAGCATCCGCCGCACGGCGGAAAAGTACGGCGGGATTATGACCACCGCCGTTGACGGCTATCACAATTTTGTGCTCACCGTGCTGATTCCGATACCGGCGGATCTCCCGGTACCCTGAAGCGGCGCGCCGGCACCGGCAGCCAATTTTTCAAAACGAAAAAATGTTTGCCGCAAAGCGGGGTATAATGGTATAATCAAGCGGCACTACAGTCAACATGAATGGAGGAATTGTAATGTGTACTGCGGCCACCTATCGGACGCACAGCTTTTACTTCGGCAGAACGCTGGACTATGAGGATTCCTACGGCGAAGAGGTCACCATCACGCCCCGGGCCCATCCTCTTCGATTCCGGGCAGGGGAAACGCTGGAGCGGCACTACGCCATGATCGGCATGGCCCATGTGGCGGACGGCTATCCCCTGTACTACGATGCGGTGAATGAAAAGGGATTGGGCATGGCCGGGCTGAACTTCGTGGGCAACGCGGTCTATCAAGAGCCCAAGCCGGAGCGGGACAATGTGGAAACCTTTGAATTTATCCCCTGGATTCTCAGCCGCTGCGCCACGGTGGAGGAGGCCCGGGCACGGCTCGGGCGGCTGAACCTGACGGGCGGGAGCTTTAGCGCCGCATTGCCCGCGGCCCGGCTCCACTGGATCATCGCGGACCGGGACGGCGCCATTGTGGTGGAGTCGGTAAAGGACGGCCTGCATGTGTACGACAACCCGGCGGGGGTGCTGGCCAATAACCCGCCCTTTGACGCGCAGATGTTCAACCTGAACAACTATATGGCCCTGTCCCCCTGCCAACCCCAGAACCGCTTCTCCAGCCGGCTGAACCTGGAGCTCTACAGCCGCGGGATGGGGGCGCTGGGCCTGCCTGGGGATCTGTCCTCCCAGTCTCGGTTTGTCCGCGCGGCCTTCGTGCGGCTCAACTCCGTCTCCGGGGACTCGGAGGAGGAGAGCGTCAGCCAGTTCTTCCATATCCTGAACAGCGTGGATCAGCAGCGGGGCTGCTGTGAGGTGGCGCCCGGTGTGTATGAGTATACCATCTACACCTCCTGCTGCAACGCGGACCGGGGGACCTACTACTACACCACCTATGACAACCACCAAATCAGCGCGGTGGACCTGCGCCGCACAGACCTGGACGGCGCGGATTTGATTCGGTATCCCTTGATCGCCGGGGAGCAGATTCGGTTCCAGAATTAAGCGCCGTTTGGGACGCAGAAATACGGTCGGCTCAATTAAAGATTCCATTTGTTTGAGGACCTCGTCCGCATTGCCATGGGTCTGCCGCCCAGCAACCTGTGCCGCCGCAGGCAGCTGCGGCGGCTTTTTGCCGTGCCGACTACGCCGTCCGGCTTTCGCGGGAAAGCAGCATCACCGTCTCCACGTGGGCCGTACGCGGGAAAAGGTCGACGGCCTCCGCCCGCACCGGCACATACCCCAGCGGGGCGAACCGCTTTACGTCTCTGGCCAGCGTGGCGGGGTCACAGGAGACATACACCACCCGATCCGGTCCCATTTTGGCGATGGTGTCCACCACTTCAGCCGCCAGTCCTTTCCTGGGGGGATCCACCACCACCACGTCGGGCCGCGCTCCCTCCGCCCGCAGCCGCACCGCCAAATCGCCCGCGTCCCCGCACACGAACCGGGTTTTGCTTTCCAACCCGTTCCGCCGGGCGTTCTCCTTGGCGTCCGCCACCGCCTGGGGCACCACCTCCACGCCGATGACCAGAGCTGCCTGCCCGGCCAAGGCCAAACTGATGGTCCCGATCCCGCAGTACAGCTCCACCACCGTTTCTTTCCCGGTGAGAGCAGCGAAGTCCAGCGCCCGGCGGTAGAGCACCTCGGTCTGCTCCCGGTTCACCTGAAAGAAGGAGGGCACCGACAGCCGGAAGCTGTGACCGCACAGAGTTTCTTCCAGCCAGTCCCGTCCCCAAAGGATGCGGTACGCATCCCCCAAAATCACGTTGGTTTTCCGTGTGTTGACGGACAAAACCACGCCGGCCAATGTGGGCGCGGCGGCCCGCAGGGTATCCGTCAGCTCCCTCTCATGGGGCAGCTTTTTCCCGTTGGCCGCTATGCAGCACAGCACCTCGCCGCCGGAATTGGTCCGCAGGAACAGGTGCCGCACCAGCCCCTTCCCTGTCCGCTCGTCGTAGGCCGGGACCTGAAAGCGATCCATCCACTCCTTTACGGCGCTGCGGCAGACACTGTCCAGCTCCGGCTGGAGCAGGCAGTCCGCAATGTCCACCACCTTATGGGTCCGCTCCTGGTAGTAGCCGACAGCCCCCTGCGCCACCGGAAACTGTACCTTATTCCGATATCGCCGGGTCTCCCGCGCCCCATGGATCACGGAGACCGAAATGTCCGCCCCGCCGATGCGCCGCAGGGCGTCCTCCACCCGCTGACGTTTGGCCTCCAGCTCCTCGGCATAGGCCATATGCCGGAACTGGCATCCCCCACAGCTCCCGTAGTAGGGGCAGTCCGCCTCTGTCCGGGCCGGGGAGCGCTGCGTCAGCCGCTCCATCCGGCCCCAGGCGGCGTTGTGGCCGACGTGCTCGATGAAGACGTCCACCCGCTCTCCCCGAAGCGCGCCCTTGACGAACACCGCCATGCCCTCGATCCGGGCCACGCCCTCCCCGCCGCTGGCGTACCCTTCCACCACGGCGGGATAGACCTTTCCCTCCTTCAGCATTGGCGCTGCTCCTTCCCCTGGCCCTTGTGCAGCTTATGCAGTTCCTTCTTCCTGCGGTTGGAGAACCGGTCCTCCTCGCTGTATACGCATCCGCAGTATTTCTGCATATACAGTCCCAGAGCCCGAGCCTCCTCCGGCCCCTCTTGAAACCGGGGCCGGAAGTCATAGGGCACAAACTCCACCCCATATTTCTCCCCCATTTTTGCCCCGGCGGCACAGATCAACTCCCGGTTTTGGTATGGGGACACCAGCAGGGTGGTGGAAAACCGCGCAAACCCGTTCTCCGCGGCATACTGCGCCGTGCGCTCCATCCGGCAGGCATAGCAGTATCCGCACCGATGGTCGCTGTCCTGGGCCACGGCGGCGGTGAACTGCCGCAGCCCGTAAAAGTCCTCCTCCCGCAGCTCCAGGCCGATATCCCGTGCGTACTGCCGCAGGGTATCCCGCCTGGCCTTATATTCCAGAAAGGGGTGGATGTTGGGATTGTACCAGAAGCCGGCGGGTTCCACCCCCTCCTCCCGCAGCATTTTGACGCAGCCCACCGAGCAGGGCGCGCAGCAGATATGGAGCAGCAAGCTCATCACAGCGCCTCCTATCAGACACAGAGTGAGACAGCCAAGACCGGACGGCCTTGGCTGCCATAGCGTTTAGGGGATAATGTCCAGCCCCGCCAGCACCATATACATCCCGGCGGCGGCCTCCTCCCGGAGAATGGGCGCGGAGGGCGTAATATTCTCCAGCGAGGTATACAGCATATCCCCGCTGCCGCCCAGCGCGTCCGACAGGCCCCAGGCCAGCACCGCCGCGCCGCTGTGCGCCCAATCTGAGTAGCGGGACAGCTCCAGCTGCATATCCATGGGCAGCTGGGCCCCGGCGTTCTCCACCGCCTCGCCGTAGTCGTCCAAGACGAAGTTCAGGTACCGGGCCGTCCGCCCCATGATGGTGAGAAATTCCTCCTGGGTCAGCGTATCCTCCGGCGCGAATTTTCCGCCGCCCACGCCGTTGACCAGCCCCAGCTCCGCCATGGCGTTGACCCCGCCGGCATACCACGCCCCGGCGTCGACGTCGGAGAACTGTCCGGACCGGCCCGAGCCCACATTGAGCACCCGGGCCAGCATGACGCACAGCTGGGCGCGGGTCAGCTCCTCCTTCGGGCTGAAGATGCCGGGGTCGGTACCGTTGAGCAGCCGATAGGTGCCCATGGCGTTGACGGCAAAGTCATAAGGGCTGTCCTCCACATCGGAGAACCAGCGGCTGTTCCAGCTCAGCCCCAGCCTGGCCGCCGCCTGGGCGGGCGTACACTGACCAAAGACTCCGTCGACGAGGACAAACACCGGTATCTGGGGCGGCAGAGCCTCCAGTAGAACAGCCATTACGTCGTCCGGCGTCTCCGGGTCCACGTAGAAGGGCTGGGAGCCGGGCATCACGCACACCGTGGACGTGGTCTCGCTGCCGCCGGTGAGCGCCGCGGCCACCGCTTCGGTGTAGCCGTCGTCCACCAGCAGCGTGGGGATGACGCCGATTTTATCGGTGGTGCTGCCCCCCGGCGCATAGAACCGGGCCGTGGTGACCTTCAGGCAGTCGCCGTCAAAATACGCCGGATCGCTGCTCTCGTCCAGCACAGTCTGGGCCACGCCCTTGCCGAAGGTGCGGCTGCCGATAATGACGCCCCGCTCCGTATCCCGCACGCCGGAGGCCAGCAGCTCGGAGGCACTGGCGCTCTCCCCGTTTACCAGCAGGATCAGCGGCTTTTTGGTGAGCTGCGCGGAGTAACAGGCATATCCCGCCACCCCGCCGTCCTGCTCCTCAAAATAGAGATAACGGCCCGGGCCGTTCACCGCCGCAATCATCTCCAGCGCGGAGTCCACATAGCCGCCCACGTTGTCCCGCAGGTCCACCATCCAGCATTCCACCTGGGCGTCATACCGCTTGAGGCCCTCGGCCAGCAGCTCGTCGGTGTCCTGCCCAAAGCTGTTGCAGTCCACATAGCCCACGCCGCCCTCCAGCAGAGCGATCTCGGTATTGGGGATGTACACCGCCCGGCGGGTCAGAGTATAGTCTCTGGTCTGCCCGTCCCGCAGGACGGTGACGGTGACCCTTGACCCCTCGGCGCCCAGCATCAGCTGCCGGTGCTCCTCCCCGGCGGGGACGCAGGGCGTTCCGTCGACGGCCACGATGAGGTCCCCGGCTTTCATCCCCGCCTCCAGCGCGGCCCCACCGGACAGCACGTCCCGAACCAGAATACCGTCCTCGGTGTAGTTGATCTCCACACCGATGCCCACCATGTCCACGGTGTCCTCTACCAGATCCAGGAACAGGGTGTACTCCTCCTCCGTCATGTACTGGGTGTAGGGGTCGCCCAGGAGCTGAAACAGCTCACCCAGCGTCTGGGCCTCGTAGGCCTCGGCCGGGACGCCGTAGTAATAGTTGTCCTCCAGCAGCTTCAGGGCCTCGTCCACCGTCAGGGCGGAGGCGGGGGCGGCCAGCAGCGTCAGCGCCAGCAGAGCGGCCAGGAATCGGGCCAGATATTTTTTCATCGTGTTTCTCCTTTTGTGCGTCCCGGACCTTTTGTAAATTGACAAACGGGGCGGGGAATATTAAACTATATTATACCATACCATGACAGGAATAGGGTGAACAAAATATGACAGAGTTTACGGAATTTACCTTCCCCTCTAAGGACGGAGTGCACAAGTGCTGCGCGAGCCTGTGGACGCCGGAGGGCAAACCGAGGGCGGTGGTCCAGATTGTCCACGGCGTGGCGGAATACGCCGGCCGCTATGATCACTTTGCCCGGTATCTGGCGGACCACGGATTCGCCGTGTGCGGCGAGGACCACCTGGGCCACGGCAAAACGGTGGACGACGGCAAGTACGGCTATTTCGGCAGGAAGGACGGCTGGACGCTGGTGACCGCCGATGTGCGCAGGCTCCGGGTCCTCATGGGCGAGAAATTCCCCGGCATTCCCTATTTCCTGCTGGGCCACTCCATGGGCTCCTTTCTGGCCCGGACCTACCTGTGCGCCTACCCCGGCACGGTGGACGGCTGCGTTCTATCAGGCACCGGCCAGGAGAAGCCCGCCCTGGTGGCGGCGGGCAAAGCGCTGGCCTCGGCCATCTGCGCCCTCAAGGGCCCTGAGACGGTAAGCCCCCTTGTCAACAAGCTGTCCCTGGGCGCCTACAACGACCAGTTTAAGCCCACCCGCACCACGGCGGACTGGATCTGTCGGGACGAGGCGGTGGTGGACGCCTATCTCAAGGACCCCTTCTGCACCTTTATGCCCTGCGCCGGGATGTTCCGAGACATGATGGGCGGCCTGCAGTATATCTCCAGCGAGAAGGCGCTGTCCCGGATGGACCCCCGCACGCCGGTCTACCTGTTCTCCGGTGACCGGGACCCGGTGGGTTCCAACGGGGAGGGCGTACGGAGGGTGTACGGTTTCTTCAAAGACCACGGCACCGTGGACCTGACCATGAAGCTCTATCCCGGCGGGCGCCATGAGATGCTCAACGAGATCAACAAGGGCGAGGTATACGCCGACGTGCTGGCGTGGCTGGAAAAGCACCTGTAAATGGTCAAGGGCATTTAATTTGTTCTCTTTCTTGAAAGAAAGAGAACCAGAAAGAACTTTTAGACTATTTCCCATAGAAATAGTCTAAAAGTTTCTTTTTTCGCTTCCTTTTTGTCGCGCTGCGCCTGTTCGCGACGGCTTCGCGCTTTTCATTCTCTTTTCAAAGAAAAAAGGAAAGCCCTTACCTCCGGCGCAGGAACTTGAATTGGGTCTCAGAGCACACCACCGCCAGGAAGATGAGGAAGAAACCCAGGTACATCAACGCGGAGGGGTTCTCCGCGCCGAACAGCACGGAAAAGGCCACGCCGAAGGGGGCCTCCAGCGCCAGCAACAGGGCCGCGGAGGAGGGATCGGTGTACTTCTGGCCCACGTTCTGGAACAGCAGGGCCACGGTGGTGGCGGCGATGGCCAGATAGAGCAGCACCCACCAGGCCCGCGCAGGCAGGCCGTCCAAGGGAATGCCGTGGGTGAACAGGGCCCCAATCCAGCAGCAAAGGGCTGTTGTGGCAAACTGGAGCACGGTGAGGATGAAAATGTCCCGGCCCTGGGAGAACTTGGCCACCGCCACGATATGGCAGGCGTAGAGAAGGCCGCCGCACAGGGTGAGCAGGTCACCCCCCGTCAGGGAGATGCCTCCATCCCAGGACACCAGGCCGATGCCCGCCACGCACAGCACCGCCGCCAGCACGTTCCACCGGGAGGGCCGCAGCTTGTCCACCGCCCAGTAGAGGAAGGGGACGATGACGCAGTACACGGCGGTGAAAAAGGCGTTTTTCCCGGGGGTGGTGTCCATGAGGCCGTAGTTTTGGACGGCGTAGGCGGCAAACATCAGCGCGCCCATCAGCCCACCCCGCCAGAGATACCCCAGGTCCATGGCCCGCCAGCGCTTCCGGAACACCAGCGCCAGGATGCCCGCCGCCAGGGTGAAGCGGAAAGCCAGCAGGAACATCAGGTCCACGTCGTCCAGGGTGTCCTTCAGGATGAAGAAGGTAGAGCCCCAGATGACGGTGGCCAGCACAATCATGGGCTTGGCCAGTTTTTTTAGGGTGTTTTCGTTCATGACAAGCTCAACTCCGGGTTTTCAAAAGTGTCAAAGTGTGGTATCCTATGGGAAACCAACACGGAGGGGGGAGGAAAAGACATGCTCCCGCAGACTTTTTTCGACGGCGACACCGTGGAAATCGCCCGATCCCTGGTGGGCAAGTACCTGGTGCGGCGGTACGGCGGGATCACCCTGGCCGCCCGGGTCACCGAGACGGAGGCCTACATCGGCCGGCTGGACAAGGCGTGCCACGCCTATAACTACCGGAAAACGGAGCGGACGAAGACCCTGTTCGCCCCGCCGGGGACGGCCTATGTATACCTCATCTATGGGATGCACTGCTGCCTCAACTTCGTCACCGAGCCCGAGGGGGAGCCGGCGGCGGTGCTGATCCGGGGGCTGTCTCCCCGGCACAACCAGGATATCATAGCAGAAAACCGCTTCCATTGCAAGTGGGAGGGGCTGACGGCCTATCAAAAGAAGAATTTTCTCAACGGGCCGGGCAAGCTGTGCGCCGGGATGAACATCGACCGCTCCCTCAACGGCCTGCCCCACGGCGCGCAGGAGCTGTTCCTCTGCGGCAGCCTGGAGGAGCTGGGTCTGCCCACGCCGCCCGAGGACTTGGAACCGCTGGACATCAAGGCGGGCAAGCGCATCGGCATCGACTACGCCGAGGAGGCCGTCGATTTTCCGTGGCGGTTCACCCTGTGAGGGGGCTCCCTTGACGGGAGGGCGGTTTTTTGGTAAAATTGACCGGACACAACCCAAACAAACAGGAAATGAAAGCGGAACGCTTTTGGAGGTCAAGCCATGCGCGGCAATACCCTGTATATCGTGGTTCCCTGCTACAACGAGGAGGAGGTTCTCCCCGAGACCGCCCGGCGGCTGGGAGACAAGCTGAGGACCCTCATGAGCGCCGGGAAGATCAGCCCCCAGAGCCGGGTGCTGTTCGTCAACGACGGCTCCAAGGACAAGACCTGGGAGGTCATCACCCGGCTCCACCGGGAGAACCATCTGCTGTGCGGCGCGGACCTGTCCCGGAACCGGGGGCATCAGAACGCGCTGCTGGCGGGGCTGATGACCGCCAAGGACTGGGCGGACATGGTCATCTCCATGGACGCCGACCTCCAGGACGACGTGGACGCCGCCGACGCCATGGTGGACAAGTACCTGGCCGGGGCGGATATTGTCTACGGCGTGCGCTCCTCCCGGAAGACGGATACCTTTTTCAAGCGCACCACCGCCGAGGCGTTCTACCGCATGATGGACCTCTTGGGGGCGGAGACGGTGTTCAACCACGCCGACTACCGCCTGATGTCCAAGCGGGCGCTGGAGGGGCTGGCCCAGTTCAAGGAGGTCAACCTGTTCCTCCGGGGTATTGTGCCCATGATCGGCTACCCCTGCGACACGGTGGAGTACGAGCGGGGGGAGCGGTTCGCCGGGGAGAGCAAGTACCCGCTGAAAAAAATGGTGTCCTTCGCCCTGGAGGGGGTCACCTCTCTGTCCACCAAGCCCCTGCGGATGATCACGGGGCTGGGGTTCCTGGTGTTTTTCATCTCCCTCGTCATGATCGTATACAATGTGGTCCGCTGGGCCACGGGGAACACCGTGGCGGGCTGGGCCAGCCTGGCCTGCTCGGTGTGGTTCATCGGAGGGCTGATTCTGCTGTCCCTGGGAGTCATCGGGGAGTACCTGGGCAAGCTGTATCTGGAGAGCAAGGGCCGGCCCCGGTTCCTCATCCGGCAGGTGCTGGACGGAGAGGCCGGAGAGGACCGGGAATGAGCCGAAAAAACGGCCAAATTTTTGACAAAGTCTTAAACCTTTCTAAACAATGGGCAAAGGCTCTTGCATTTTTTCCCGAATCGGCATAAAATAGCTCCAGTGGAAATGAAGCGGCGGGTTGGACGCCGCCGCTGGGCGGCCCACAACTGATTAAGGAGGAATACCCCATGAGCATTGATTTCGAGAGCCTGAAGGACAAAGCTGTGGTCGCGGCCCAGACCGGCGTGACCCGCGTGAAGGAGCTGACCGAGACCGGCGTGGCCAAGGCCAGGGAGCTGGCGGACACCGGCGCCGCCAAGGCCAAGGAGATCGCCGAGATCGGCAAGCTGAAGGTGAACAACTCCGCCGAGCAGGAGGCCATCCGCAAGACCTACTCCGAGCTGGGCAAGCTGTACTACGCCGAGCGGGGCTCCGCCCCCGAGGCGGCCTACGCCGACGCCTGCCAGCGCATCACCGACGCCATGGCCCGCATCTCCTACAACAACGAGCGCATCGCCGACATCAAGGCCGCCGGCCAGCTCACCGATGAAGAGGTGGAGGCCGTGGAGACCGAGACGGAGTGCTGCTGCGAGGAACCCAAGGAGGACGACCCCCCCTGCTGCTGCGGCGGGGCCCCTGCCGACGATGAGGATAAGCCCGAATAATGAGCGAAATGGCCCCGGCGCTGTGCGCCGGGGCCGCCTTTTTATTTTGTGCCGGTGGAGCCGAAGCCGCCGGTTCCCCGCCGGGTGTCGTCCAGCTCCTGGGCGGGCTGGAACCGGGCTGCGAGGTAAGGGGTGATGACCAGCTGGGCCACCCGGTCGCCGTCCTCCACCACCCGCGTCTCGCCGCTGTGGTTGAAAAGGGACACCATCAGCTCCCCCCGGTAGTCGGCGTCGATGACCCCCACCTTATTGGCGGGGGCCAGGCCCTGCTTGGTGGCCAGGCCAGACCGGGCGCACACCAGTCCCACGTACCCCCGGGGGATGGCCAGGGCAAGTCCGGTGTGGATGAGGGCGGTCCGGCCGGGGGCAATGGCCACCGGCCCGTCGGTGAGGGCGTATAGATCGGCCCCGGCGGCGTCCGGGGAGCCATAGGCGGGCACCCTGGCCCGGGGGTCCAGGAGCTTGACGGGGACGGGTTCAGTCATGTGGGGGCCTCCTTATCCCGTAATGGGCTGTATGGTCATCTCCCCGTCCCAGAGGACGGGGGCATGGGCCGCGATGCTGGCGGGGACGTTCAAAATCCTCTGGTTGGAGGAGCCCCGGAAGCGCAGGTTCAAATCCTTCTTCGCCTCCACAAAGGGGCCGTCCACCAGGACGTCGAGGAGAGAGAGCATCTCGTCGGTGCACTCACACCGGGCGCGGCTGGGCTTCCACAGCTCCTCCTCCAGCACGTACCCGGAGTAGCACCAGATTTCCTTCTGGGGGTACTTTTCCTTTACCCGCCGCAGGAAGGGGAGCAGGGAGCGCTGGTTGTCCGGCTCAAAGGGCTCGCCCCCCAGCAGGGACAGCCCCTTGATGTGGGCCGGGGCCAGAGCGTGGAGGATATTGTCCTCCTCCGCGCCGGTAAAGGGCCGGCCGTAATGAAAATCCTGGGCCTCTTCGTTGAAGCAGCCGGGGCAGTGATGGGTGCAGCCGGACACGAACAGGGATACCCGGACGCCAGGGCCGTTGGCCACGTCGGCCCATTTGATGGTCGCAAAATTCATTTTGCATCTCCTCTGGAGGGGCCGCCCTCCGGGGGCCTACTTGCTCACACGCGAGAGAAAGTAGGCAAAGAGCTCGCCCAAGGGGCCGCAGCCCCTTGGGTATCCCCGGGGAACGCCCGATACGGTTCGTTTGGCATTTGATTTCCGGCGCATGGGGCTTTCGACGCCGGTGCTTCTATTTGTGCTGCCGCCGGTGTCTAGGCACTGAACGTTAACGCACCGTATGGACTGCGCCTCAGTGACAGATCATTCGGCTTGGGGTGTGAAACGGGGCGGCTGGGTGACCGCCCCGTTTGCGTTTGTTTTTAGAGATGCAGGACACGGGAGGCGATTTCTTTGGTCTTGCCCTCGTTCCAGAAGTTCTCGCCCAGGTAGCCGCAGGTGCGCCTCGTGACGTTCATCTTGGCGTGGTCCTTGTTGTGGCACATGGGACATTCCCACTCGTTGTCCTCGTTGACAATGATCTCCCCGTCGTAGCCGCACACCTGGCAGTAGTCGCTCTTGGTGTTGAACTCGGCGTACTGGATGTTGTCGTAGATGAACCGCACCACGTCCTTGAGGGCCTCCAGGTTGTGGCGCATGTTGGGGATCTCCACATAGGAAATGCAGCCGCCGCTGGAAATCTTTTGGAATTGGCTCTCGAAGGTGAACTTGGAGAAGGCGTCGATGTCCTCCCGCACGTCCACGTGGTAGCTGTTGGTGTAGTAGCCCTTGTCGGTGACGTCGGGGATGGTGCCAAACCGCTCCTTGTCGATGCGGGCGAAGCGGTAGCACAGGCTCTCCGCCGGGGTACCGTACAGAGCAAAGCCGATGTTGGTCTCTTTACGCCAGCGGTCGGTGGTCTCCCGCAGGTGATTCATCAGCCGCAGGGCGAAGTCCTCCCCCTCCGGCTCGGTGTGAGAGCAGCCCTTCACCAGCTTGGTCACCTCGTACAGCCCGATATAGCCCAGGGAGATGGAGGAATACCCGCCGTACAGCAGCTTGTCGATGGTCTCGCCCTTCTCCAGCCGGGCCACGGCCCCATACTGCCAGTGGATGGGGGACACGTCGGAGCGGATGCCCTTCAGGGCGTTGTGGCGGCACATCAGTGCCTCGAAGCACAGCTCCAGCCGCTCCTCCAGCAGGGGCCAGAACTTGTCCTCGTTTTGGCCGGAAATAATGCCGATCTGGGGCAGGTTGATGGACACCACCCCTTGGTTGAACCGGCCCTCGAACTTGTAATTGCCGTTCTCGTCCTTCCAGGGAGACAGGAAGGACCGGCAGCCCATGGGGGAGAACACGTTGCCCTCGTAGTGCTCCCGCATCTTCTTGGCGGAGATATAGTCGGGGTACATCCGCTTGGCGGAACACTTGACGGCAAGCTCCGTGAGGTAGTCGTACTCCCCGCCGGTGAGGTTGTTGCACTCGTCCAGCACGTACACCAGCTTGGGGAAGGCGGGGGTGATGTACACGCCCTTCTCGTTCTTGATGCCCTCCAGGCGCTGGGACAGGATCTCCTTGATGATGGCGGCGTTCTCCTGGATATAGGGGTCGCCCTCCCGCAGCACCAAAAACAGGGTGACGAAGGGAGACTGGCCGTTGGTAGTCATCAGGGTGTTGATCTGGTACTGGATGGTCTGCACACCGCTCTTGAGCTCGTCGCGGGTTCTGGCCCGTGCCAGCTTTTCCACCGTGGCGTCGGGAAGCTCCGGGGCGGTCTCCCGGGTCTTGCGGAGGTATTTCTCATAGGTCAGACGCAGGTATTTGCCAAGGTGGCTCACCTCCACGGACTGCCCGCCGTACTGGTTGGAGGCCACGCAGGAGATGATCTGGGTGACCACGGTGCAGGCCACCTGGAAGCTCTTGGGGGGTTCAATGAGCTTGCCGTTGATCATGGTGCCGTTGTCCAGCATGTCTCCGATGTTCACCAGGCAGCAGTTGAAGATGTGCTGGACAAAATAGTCCGCATCGTGGAAATGGAGCACACCCTCGTCGTGGGCCTTGGAGATGTGCTCGGGCAGGAGGATTCTCCTCGTCAGGTCCCGGCTCACCTCGCCGGCGATATAGTCCCGCTGGGTGGAGGCGATGGCGGTATTTTTGTTGGCGTTCTCCTCC